>CAISGE010000001.1 GCA_903884815.1 Candidatus Omnitrophota bacterium
AAACTTCGCGGCCTGCAAGACGGCATCCCCCCGGATTTCCCCTCTCGGCCAGAAAAAGAAAGCGACCGCGCATAATCCGGCCACCCAAACCAGCCGCCACCATCCCTTGTTTTTCTTTTCCGCTTTTTCCTCGAAGAGCATCGGTTCTTCGGTCGGTGCATTTCCCTGCATTTTTTCCGGGGCCTTCGCGTCGGTCATGTTTTTTACCTTTCTTTGGATTAGATCCATTGCCTCCACCTTTCAGGAATAGTTTTCGAGGTCAGATAAACCGTAAGAATTGAAAGACTGAGGCTTGCGAGTATCGGGGCCGTCTGCCACACGAAATACGGGGTCTTGAAGCTGCAAAAGTAAAACCCGTAAAAACCAAGCGCCGTGCCAAGCCAGAGATTCCGCACGACGCTTCCAAAGTTTATCTTCGTGAACGGGTCTTTTTTCATGGGGTTCCATTGAAGTTTCCTGATCGGGATCGTGATCATATCGAGGGGGGCGTAAATAAAATTATTCAGGGTGATCAGCACGGAAAAAACGATCTCGTAAAAGAATGCTTTCAGATCGCGTGAGGTCTTTAAGATCGTCACCTTATGAAACACGACCACGATGAGACTGAAAAAAAGCACCCACTTGAGAACGCTATTGGTGCAAAACCCGAACCAGATCGAATCGATCTCGAAATGAATGAGTTCTCCGGCCGGTTCCGAATGCGCCAGGACTCCAAGAATCACCCAGAGGAAAAACACGAGATCTGCCCAATAAACATAGATGCCGTAAAAAGCGAGGAACCGGGAGGCAAGGCTTATGCCCGGCTTCCAAACAAGCGGAGAACCCTGCAGCGTCCCTTGCGACCAGCGCCGGGAACGGGCCCTTGCTTCCAGATAATTTGAGGGCGCTTCGTCAAAGGCGTACACATCCGGACAAAACGCGACTCGGTACCCCATTTGATCCAGAAGGACCGTATCCCAGTTATCGTGCGAGAGCAGCCCTCTGGGAAGCCGTATTTTCTTAAGGAGCGCGGCACGGGCAAGGTGATGATGTCCGAAGGATATCGTCCTTCCGAATACCGCTTGAAACGCCGTAAAACTGAATCGTTGGGAGAGATCCGCTCCGATTTTTTCAAGACGCGCGTACCAGGTTGCGGCATGCGCGATCCTGACAAAAGCCTGGAAGATTGCGATGTCCCGGTTTTCAGGATGAAGAGCTTTCTTCAAAAGCTTTAAGAGCGTCCCCTTCGGGACCATGCCGTCCGCATCGCATATATATAGAAGGGGATATTCAGGATGCGCGTGCAGGAACTCGGCAATATTGCCCTGTTTTCGTTCCACAGGATCTTTCCTTCTTCTATAAAAGACTCGGCCCGGATGCTGTCTTTGAAGTCTTTCCACAACTTCCCGTTCATACCGCTCGAACCCCTCTGCGGAATCGGAAAGAATCCATAGATCAACATTCGGAAGCTTGTTCCTCGAAAAGGAATACCCGGTCCTTTCAAAAAGCCCGTGCGTTTCATTTCGAACCGGATAGACAAGCGCCACCCTGGGGAAATGGTCGACGTACGCTTCCTTCAAGACCGGCAGCTTTCTGATAAGGAGATGACAAAGGCACAGGATGAATTGATACGCGACATTGAAGAAGAGAAATCCGAACCCGGCCACCCAAAGAAAGCTCACAAGCTGCGTCTCTCGCGTAATCACCAGGGTCGACAAAACAAGCCGGACGGCCGCAACCGTGATGAGCACACACCCTCCTAAAAAAAGGATCGTTCTTGTCCGGGGAGTTAACCCACCTTTGATGCCGGGTTTGCGGGAAAGGCTCATTCGGTTTCCTCTCCCGCAGTCCCTTGAAGCCCAGTTTCTATACCGCCAAATGCGATCTTCCTTCCAAGTTTCGCGAAGAGGATCCGGCATTCCGTGATCGATTCGAGGTTTTGGGTGCGAGCTTCCTCCAATGCCACGAAGGAATCCATAAGCTCGGAAGCACCGCGCTCCCCCGCCACGCTTTTTACCTTCTCGTTTTTGTAAAGCTCCTCGCGTTCTCGCATCAGAGTTTCCGCGAGACGGATCTTTTCACGCGTAGCCCTGATCTCGTGAAAATCCCTACGGATCTCATTTTCATGGTCCCGGACTTCAATAACTCCTTCCCATTTCTTTTCCTCGATCTCATGCTCTTTGGCATGGATCTGGGCGCCGAGCCTCCCGAAATCCCAGATGTTCCATTTCCCGGAAACGCCCGCCATCACGCGATCGGTGTTGACATAAATATCCCGGTTAAGGTCCCACTTGGCGGCAAGATTTAAAGTGGGCCACCGCTCCGCCCGAAGCATTTTCTTTTCGAATTCCTTCTCCTGGATCTGAAGACCCGTAATCTTATAAAGCGGGTCGTGCTTACGGCTTATTTCGAGGTAGGTACTCGCATCCTCCGAAAGCTCCGGGATCTTCCCCATCGGCTCAAGTTCGAGGGATTCCTGTGCGCCCATAACAACCGTCTCCATCAAGAGCCCAAGATAATAGTCGTAGGATTCTTTGTGTTTGACGAGTCCGGTTTTCGATTTTTGAAGCAACGTTTCAACGCGCATGAGCTCGCTGCGAGGAACAACCTCTTTTTGGAAAAGAGCGGACGTTCGTTCAAACGCCCCGGAGAGTTCCTTAACCTCTCCTTGTGCGATACGCGTTAACTCTTTCTCCTCCAAAACTTGTGCGTAGAGAATCCGCACGTAAAGATTGAGATCGAGTTTTGCCTCCTCAAATCTGAGAGTTTCACTTTCAACCCGAGTCTTCTGCTTTTTCTTGTTAAAGACTGATTTCCAGCCTTCAAAGATCGGTTGTTCGAGAGATGCGTCAACGTAACCGACCGTTTTGCTTCCACCCGTTGCGACCGCTCCAAAATACTCGGTCCCGAACTTCGGGAAAAACTCCGCCTGGGCCCCTTTATAAAGGGCCTTTTCCTTTTCGAGACGTTCGATCGCGAGCTTCACCTTCGCATCTTCCTGAAGCGTTCTCGAGATAGCCTGCTCAAGCGTCAGAAGACTGCCGAAATTTTCTTGCGGCAATTCCGGCGCTGCTAAAACCGTTCGAGCAGTCAATAGCCCCACGAGCCCCACGAATAAAACAACTGCCATGTGAAAAATCTTTTTATTTTTTTCCATTCGGTTCTCCCGCCTCAGGGAAGCCCTGTCCCGTATCCTTGGAACAGGACTTCCCTGAATTTGGTTTGTGTTCTACTTTTTTGTGATCTTCTCGCTGATTTTCTCGACCCCTTTGAAGAATTCCCCCCATTTGGATTGATCGATCACAAACCCCTGCCGGGTTGCTCGGATCTCGCCTTTCACCACGCCGAACACCCTGAAATCCGCACGCCGCCAGCCGTTCCGTTCAGAAACCGTAAGCCGAAGTTCCCCTTCCTTGACCGGGACCGTGCCCACGACTTCGTCCTTAAATTCTGATTCTTTGCCCGTTTTTTCCATTCTCTTTTTCCTTTCGTTTTAGGTTGCCTCAAGAAGAATCACTTGGATGGACGTATCAGTCTCCACAGTGACCGATTCTTCGGTTTTGACACTGCGCAGGTCCTGAGCCGCCTGCCCCGTGAGATTCGAGGCAAGGTTGACCCGGAGTTGGTCTTCAAGGTTGTAAGGGCTCTGCCCCGACCCCCCGACAAAGAGGCTAGCGCCTCCCAGGAGCGTTTCCCCAATCGCCTTGAAGGTTTTAAGATCCCGGTGTTTATCAACCTTGCCCCTTATCCCCCCGGACCCATCTTCAGATAAGGCCATAGCCCTGACGCGCATTTCGCGGCCGTCCGGGAAAATCAAAGTCTCGAATTTGACATTGATGCGGTCGAGGGTTTTAAGAACGCTTGCTTCCCCCAGAAACTTCGAATCCTTGGGGATCACGACTTTCTCCTGCCACTTAAAATCCCGGATCACCTGCGCGATCACGGGCGCTGCCACGTTAAAACTGAAAATGCGGTTTGAAAGGCGCGCGGGAATCTTCGTCCCGGAAGGAAGCCCTATAGGCTTCTCCTTGCCGCGAGTCTCTTGAGAACGGGACCCTAAACTTCCTGCTTTTACCGGCGGTTCAAGGTAAACCGCAATCTCGGTCGCGTAATTCCTTTTCTTAACGGGCAAGGGTTTCCTGATACCTTCGAGAGCCTTCGTCTTTTTGTCATCTTTCCCGGCAGCGGCAATGGCACGGTCCATCGCCGCTCCCGTAATCACTTGAGGATTCTCTTCCGGACGTACGGAAACCTGTTTTTTCGTACCGGAGGAGCCGTAAAAAAAGAGTAAGGCAATGCACAGGATCACCGGCCCGCCAATCCCCACAAACCACTTAACCTGGGGCCTCGCCCAGGACTCCTGCAAAGAGAATGTTTTTTGCTCTTCCGGGGTGAGTTCGTCATGGAATTCCGGTTGCGGTGGATGGGTCGTTGTCTTATTTTCAGATTCCCCCGCCTTTGCGGGATCGGCAACTCCAGCAACAGGACTGCTGGGGCATGATTCCACTTCCGGTTTTACTGACTGGGGTTCTCCCTTTAAATTTGAGTTTTCTTTTGTGTTTTCAATCATGGTTTAGTTGAGCCAGGCGAAATCCTTGATCTCCATCGCCCGGGTTCCCCCCTCCTCTTCGATTTTGAAAACAGGTTTCTCATTTTTGCCAAGACTTCGGAAATCAAACGCGAGAACGCCATAGATGTAGCTGTCCGGAGCGATTACATTTTCAAGGGAAAGCTCGCTTTGCAATTCGATCCGCCCCGTGTCGTGCTTCGTCAGAAGCCGCCTTTCTTCCGTGATAACACCGGCAAAAACCCTCGCGACCTTATACGGGGTCTTTGAATAATTCAGGATGGAAAACCGAAGATAGGCTTTATCGCCAACCTGGGAAAGCGAAAGAAGGTTGATCTGGACGCCGTCTTTTGCCTGGGATGCCTTCAAGGGAACGCTTCGGGACTGCGCGGTGATCTTTTCCTTAATCTTCGTCTCGGAAAGCTCGTCCGCTTTCTTCTCCAGTCCCTTTTCTTTCTCTTTGAACTCCTTTTCTAGCTCGTGGTGTTTCTCCTCGACTTTTTTGTCAAACGCGTTCTCGACGAGGATCTCGTCATTTTCCGGCAACCGGAAATCGAGCACAAAATCCGCGGAGTCAGGTGCCCCCACGGAAACGTCAAAGGCAAGCCGGCCGGAAGCTGTCACGATCACGAGATTCGTCCTGGCGTCTTTTTCGTCCGAGACCGGTTTGAGGATGACCTGCGTTTCATAAACCCCGACCTTGAAGAGTTCCTGGTCCCCGATGAACACCTTGAGCGCTTTCTCCGGCAGATCGATCGTGGAAACGTAGCCAATCGCGGTCTGAAGCTTGTAAACGACGCCGGAACGCATGGTGACCTTGTAAATGTTCCTGCTCGAAAGTCTCAGCTTGTTGAAATCCTGTCTGTCTTTTAAAACAGCAGCAGCGTCCTCATGTGGGGGCGCCTCATCCTCCGCCATCACGAGCGCCCGGGAAACACAGGCAAAGAGTGCCATTGCGAGAAATAAAAAAAGGATCTTTTTAGTGTTCATTTTCGCTCCTCTAGTTTGTTGAGAATCATTTCGTGATAATCTTCCACCAAAAGGCCAAAAGGCACGGTCATGCTTCTTGGGCATTTCTTCAGGGCTAGTTCCGCCTTGAAAAGCGCGGATTCTTTATAATCGGGATTTTTGTAACTTTGAATGGTCCGGACCCCGATCAGGGATACGCGGATGAATTCCGGGGTCTCGCGCTCGATCTTTTCTTCCTTGAACTCGATTGCGGCATGAAGACCTGCTTCCCGCACCCGCGTCAGGAGACCGGATTCCACAAGATCGCGGTTTGTCAGTTTTTGAAAATGACCCGTCATCTGATTAAACGCTTCCGTTACGTCCCGGGAAAGCGTGTAGGCGTTATATTCCGTGTAGCGGCGGGTAAACGACTTCGAAAAATAAAGGATCTCGGGTTCGGAGGGGGCATTATTGATCCGGAAATCCCGGATCGGTTCCGCAGCGCCCACCTCCGTCACCCGGATCACGACCGGCGGCCTGTGCGCAAGAAGGAAAGCGCCCAAGAGCACCGCGATCAAGATCCCCAAAAGCGCGAGGTTCGAAAGTTTCAGGAACTCCGCCTGCGCTTCGAGATCTCCAAAAACTTCGAAATAACGGCGTTTCAGTTTCTCAAGGTTCTTGTGAAAATAGGTTTTCATGGTTTATAACCGGGATTTCCCGCTCCTTTTGTTGGCATTGCTTGGGGAGAATGATGCGGATGGTGAGTTACCGATCTTGTCACGAACTTTGCGGCAAACGCGGTCCCGAGACCGACCACGGCAGTGCCAAGCCCGCTCAGACTACCTCCCCGCGTGATTTGGTTTGAAATGAGCGGTACTGAAATAAAAAGAATGATGAAAAGAAGATTGGCCGCAAGGACCGAGGCGCTATTGACTTCCCCCGGCGAATACACCGCGGTCAGATTCATGGTGGAGATCACTTTCATGAGAATGGAAAGAACAACGGTCCAGGAAGAAACCGCGACAAGACTCCTCAACCAAAATAGAAGACCGTCCGCTGTGGCTTTATAGACCCCGAACCCGATCAAGACCGGCCCCATCACGTAAAGAAGCGACAGAAAGACAAAACGAAGCCACGTCAAGACCCCCAAAAGCGCCAAGGCCACGGCATAGGTGACAAAATTCAGCGTCGTGATAATGGAAAGGAATTTCAGAACCCCGAAATCACTCTTGGCTCCGATATCTTGAAATACGGCCCCGATCACCTGCTTAAACTCATTTTCCGGAAGCACGGATTTGGAAAGCAGATCCATTCCGTACACGATCCAGGTAAAAAAGCGGTCGTAGATCACAAGAAGCGCAGTAACCGCCAGCACCCTTATGAAAAGTCCCAGGTAATCGGATTTACCGCGAAACGCCTGAAGGTTTTCGTGGAGGATGGCCGCGATCAGCATTAAGGAATAGAGCACAAACCCCAAGCGAGATGTAATTGCGAGAGGTCCGCTGAAAAGATCGGGGATCTGAAGCGTATTGGTAAAGAGAAACCCTTGAGGAAGCATGATTATCTTGCCTCCTGAAGACCGGCTAGATATGTCCCGGCATCTTCCAGATATTTCAAACGCTCTGACTCGAGGCGTTTTTCCTCACGCGAGACCTGTTCGACCTGGACCGCTTGAAGTTCCAATATCTTCGCCAAAACTTCCTGATTCTGCTGAGAGAGGACCATCATCCGCGAAAGCGCCTCGTTCCCAAGCCGGGCAGCTCCTTTGGGACTCGCGGTTTGCGCCTGCTCGGAGATGGACTGGGCCGCATCACGGGTTTCATCCCCCGCTTTCCGGATCTCCTGTGCGAACTGAAATCCCTCGACCACCTGCATTTCTTCAAAAGGAATATAAGGGCGCTCGCTTGACTCTGGGATAGCACCCGTGATCGCCTCAAGAGAAGTACGGATGTCTTGGGGACTTGATGCCTGACCCAGAATTTCAATGTTCGGCGTGATCCCTCCGAAATCACCGAAAGCGTCACGGAGACCGGTATTCCCGGATCGAAAAAGGTTCCGGTACGAATCCCCGACAAATACTTTGAAAACACTGTCGAGACCGGAATTAAACCGTATAAGCTCCTGGTATTGCGCTTTCACCCGCTCGAGCTGGTCCAGCGCAACAGCAATATCCTGGGCAAACTGAGACTGCATGAGCACGTTCCGGAGCTCATTTAAAGTCGCGTTCACCGCATCAAAGGTCGGCATAGTGGCATACGCCGCATTACCTGCCGCAGCAAGAAGGATCACAAGTAAAATGAGAACCATTCGTGTTTTTTTCACGGGCGGGTGATTACGCACGGAGAACCTCCCCGCTTTTTTTAACGCCGTGCGGAAATTCACGGGCAAGGGATTCCAGAGTCTCAAGCAGCCCTTCGGTCCCCCCGCTCATATGTTTTGCTTCTTCAGCCATGTCCACGGGGTCTGTCGTCGCGATCCAGTATTCAAGAGCTGTCGGTTCAAGTTTCACGATCACGGGCTGCTCGTCAAACTTGATGAAAACTTCGGAATAATGACCGGGTCTTACCTCAAGCTCCCGGACGGC
>CAISGE010000002.1 GCA_903884815.1 Candidatus Omnitrophota bacterium
AGGGCCTTGGTGCGAGAAAACAATAGTTTGGAGTCGTTTTTCGAGGTTTTAAGCGCTCGTTTTTAAAACGACTTAACGCAACGATTCAAAATCAGGACCGTTCTCGTGAAAATAAACCGTTTTTCAGCAGCCTGCTAGATCCCTCGAAGTTTTTGATCGCTTCCGGCCATGACATCTTTGAAGGAGGACGCGCCAACGCCTGGAAGCCTCTCTGGTCCCAGACCGACGCGAAAGCTTCAATCAAAAAGATTTTTTCCTTCAGCGTGATCCCCGACAAGATCTTCGCGCTCACCGATCAAAGTATTTTTATGGGGAACTTAAAAGACCGCTCGTGGCAAAGAGTTTACAAGGACGACGGAAAAGAGCCGCTTTCTTTCACGGTTCATCCCAAGAACCCCAACCATTGGTATCTCGGAACACAGAAAGGCCTTTGGGAGACACGGGACGCCGGAAAAACCTGGTCACCTTCGACCGTCCTGCGGACCCCGGGTCCCGTACCGCTTCTCGTCTTTGACCATGACCGCCTTTTCCTCGCCGATGACAAAACACTTTATCTCGCAATGCCTGAAAGCCCGGCGCATTCCGTACTGGAGCTTGCCGGAACCGCCCTGGAGGCTTCTCCGCTGGAGGTGGAAGATCCGGGATCCTTGGAAACCCCGATCCCCTACGACCTGAAGATCCGCGACTTCACGGCTTCCAAGCGCGACCCTCAGGAACTTTTCCTGGCAACTCGAAACGGCGTCTTCCGAAGCCGCGACGGCGGTAACCGCTGGGAACCTCTTTCAAGAAGCGGCCTTCAAAATGCTTCCGTACTTCAGTTGGCTTTTTCCACGAAGGAAAACTCCCTCTATGCCGCGACGCCACGAGGTATTTACGCGTACGAGCCTCACGCCGGTCGGTGGACCGGCCTTTTCCAGGGATTGGCTCAAGATCACGCGCAAAGCATCGCGGTGTTGAATGAGGAGAGACTGCTCGCAATCACGGAAGAGGGATTCGTTGAGTATCCGCTCGAATCTTTTGTTCCGGAAGCGGGCCCATCCCTGGCGTTCCATCAACCGGCCGAAGAAACGCTCGCCCTCTTCAGAGAGCTCGTGTCTCTCGAGCCGTCCGCACGCGAAGTCCACAAACATGTCATCCGGTATGCCGACGTCTCAAACGGCAAAATCAAGAGGTGGCATGCGTTATCACGAGCCGCGGCACTGCTCCCATCTTTTTCTTTCGGAAAAAGCATGGACCGGAGCGCTTCCGTGAGCACCTATAGCGGGAAATTCATCACGGGCCCTGAAGACAGCAGCAAAGGATGGGACGGGGACGTCAGTTGGGACCTGGGCAACATAATCTACAGTTCTGATCAAACCTCAATCGACTCCCGGGAAAAAATGATGGTGGAACTCAGGAATGACCTCTTGTCGGAGGCCACGCGGATCTACTACGAGCGTCGTCGCCTCCAGATTGACCTCATCTTCACCCCGGCCGCTTCCCAGCAGGAACATCTCGAGAATCTCCTGCGCCTGGATGAACTGACCTCGCTCCTGGACGGTATGACAGATGGATTTTTTACAAAGCAGCTAGAGCGCGTTTACGCGGAGCACGCAGAATTTAATAAGTTGTGGGCATTCTACCCGGAAGGCGAAAGGAGTACGGCGTACGGCGACAAGCAAAACAAAAAGGGGGCTTAAAATGGGAGACGAAAAATATCAGGGTCAGAAACAAAATCATTATTCTTCGCCAAATTTACGCAGTGCGGCGTGTGTCGAACGAAAAACCGTAAGCGTTGAGAAGTCGGCGGGTCATGCGATTCAGAGCAGCATTTCAGACGAAGCTCGAAAAGAACATCCTGTTGCGTCACCCGCGCCTGCCGAGAATAAAATAAAAACCGTCAAGGAGCTTTTAATCTGGCAAAAAGGCATTGCCCTCGTAAAACAGGTCTACTTGGTCACAAAATCTTTTCCTCGGGAAGAAGTTTACGGGATCGTCGCTCAAATGAAGCGAAGCTCTGTCTCGGTCCCTTCCAACATTGCTGAAGGCTTTCGTCGGAGACACTCCACAGAGTTTAAACAGTTCCTCAACATCGCCTTGGGTTCCTTGGCGGAACTGGAAACGCAGGTGATAATCTCTTGCGAGTTAGCCTATATTGCCGGCAACGTTAAGGAAGGGCTTCTGGAAGCAACTGACCATCTCACTGCAATGATAATCAGCTTGAGTAAAAAAATGTAGCCTTTTTCGCCGTACGCCTTACTCCTTGCGCCGTACACGATCCAACCGTAGCTGCCCGCAGGCGGCCTCGATCTCGCGCCCGGCAGTCTGCCTCAGGGTCACGCGAAGGCCGCGGTTCTCCAGCTCGCGACAAAAATCCTCCGCGGCCTCGGGGGTCGGCGCTTTTTCAGGATATTCCGCGATCGGATTATAGGGGATCACATTGATCTTAGCCTTGAGCGGCTTGGCGAGTATGGAAACGCCCTCGGCCTCCTCGGCGGTGTCGTTCACGCCGGCGATCAATGTGTATTCGAAGGTGATCTCACGCTTGAGATCCCGATTGATGCGCCGGAGAGCGCTCATAAGATCTTTCAATGGATAACGCCGGTTGATCGGAACAAGGCTGCTGCGTACGTCATCGATCGAGGAGTGGAGCGAAACAGAAAGGCGCACGCGACCATCGACTGCTTTCACGAATTCCAGGATCTTCGGCGTGATCCCTGACGTAGAGACTGTGACCCGTCGCGCGCCAAAGGCAAAACCCCAAGGTTCGATCAGGATATGAATCGCCTTCATCGTGGCTTCAAAATTATCGAGAGGTTCTCCCATGCCCATGAACACCACATTCGTGATCTTTTTCCCCGTCAACCGCGCGATCCTCGCGACCTGCTCGACGATCTCCCCCGCCGTTAGGTTGCGGGTAAATTTCCCTTGCCCGCTCGCGCAAAAGACACACTGCACCTTGCAGCCGAGCTGCGTCGAAACGCACACGGTCTGACGCCCGCCCGGTTCCTCGTCATCCTCCCTCTGTGGGATCAGAACACTTTCAAGGAAATGTCCGTCTTCTGTCTTGAAAAGGAATTTGACGGTGCTCCCGGCCGCCGCCTTTTTTTCTTCGACAAGTTCGAGGGCCGTGAGTTGGGTTTTTTCGGAAAGTTTCTGGAGAGCGTCTTTTGGCAAGTTCCGGATCTCGTCCCAGGCCAGGACGTTTTTCTGATAGATCCAGTCGACCAGCTGCGCCGCCCGGTATTTCGGAAAGCCGCTTGAGACAACGAGAGCTTCTATTTCTTCAGGAGTTGAGCCGTAGAGCGTATTCATGATTTCAGTGGTGCCTTTCGCATTCAGAATTTTGCATCGCCTGGAAGTTCGCGTCCGTGAAAGAGGGGTTCATCTTACCAATCCGCCAGGGGATTAGCGATATAAAAACAATGGGCGCATCTTCACGGATGCCTCGTTCTTGTCCCAACCTCAAAAATCGCTGTTTTAAAAAAATACCGCGCGGGCCTATAATACCTCCACCGGAGGGGAAGCCCTGATGCCTAAAAAGATCCTGGTCGTGGATGACGAGCTCGAGATATGCAAAATGATCACGGAGCACCTCTTTGATGCAGGCTATGCCGCTTCCTACGCCCTGAACGGCCCGGACGGTCTCGCCATGATCAAAAAAAATCTTCCTTCGCTGGTACTCCTCGACATCGGTATGCCCGGAATGGACGGGGTCGAAGTCATGCGCCAGATCCACGAACTCCATCCGTCGCTCCCTGTAGTGATCCTCACCGGGAACCAGGACGCGGAGACGGTCAAAAAAATGGCTGCGCTGGGCGCTTGCGAGTATCTGACCAAGCCGATCCATCTGGAAACCTTGTTGGATCAATTCGTGCGGGATATGATCGGTTCACCCGATCAGGCGGACCACTCGCGTTAAAGCGTCTCGCCCAGTTGCTGGAGGGAAACGAAGCTCCGTATCGATCTTAAATTTGTCGTAGAAATTTCTTTAAATTCGACCCCGGTCGCGTATTGATTACCTTCGATAGATTTACTCCGCAAAGCTTTCCCCATAAACTTGATAGGTGGGTCAATATCGAGGCATGGGAGCTGGAACGTGGCGCGGACCTCTGCCCCGGGAGGGATCCCTTGCTCAAGAGAGACAAAAAGAATTCCCTTCTCGGAAATGTCTGCCACGCGCCCATGGACACGAATCTCTTCTTTGGCGGAAGGGCAACAGTAAACCACCGTAATCGGAATCTCCGCGTGCACGCTGGAACGCGATTCCCTCAAATTCTTTTGAGGTTTCTGGTAGAAGGGATTTTCCATAAAGTTTCCGGATCCTTTTTCAGGACCCTTTGCTTTTCGAAGCAACATACTCGCGGATCGCAAACAGGTCCTTTTTTTTGATCTTGAGGAATTCCACACCCGACCGGTAGAGGTCCTTTTCGAGGATTCCAGTGTGCCGGGCTATGCCCTCCACAGCAACGAGCCGGTCCGATTTCCCGGGCATCACGAAATTCATTTTAACAGCAGCTCCTGACGGAACGCCCTCCATGAAGGTCACCAGCAAGGCGCCTCCTTCAGAAATGTCGGAGATCCTTGTTTGAACGCCGACCTCCATATCACGAAGAGGGCAAAAATACCGCGTGATCGCGTAAATGCTGACACGGACAGACCGTCGCCGTTCCTTTTTTCCATGCTTGTGTTCTTCTGTCTTTTTTTCCATGGTAATCCCCAGGTTATTTGCGTCCGGCATCACTCCATGTTTCGGCTTTTTCTCGGGCTGCCTTTACAAAAATTGTCACGCCTTCAAAAAAAAGAAGTGCGGCAAGACCCGCCAAAAGCAGCCCTGTGATCCCCATGGGATTGAAAAGAAAGATTCGCCGCACCACCATCTCAAGAGCCCAGGGCTTGAGGATAAAATAAAGCGAACACATCGCCACGGTCATCATAAAAATCGAGGGCCAGAGCGTTACGGCATATCGCATCTTGTTCTTGGCAAGCCAAAGACTCACGGTGAGAAGGACCAGAGCTGCCAGAAGCTGGTTGCTGGACTCGAAGACCGCCCAGAACATCTTCCAGGCGGTATGACCTCTCCCGTGGCATCCGTCATGCGGGTCGAAACAAGGACTGCGGGGAGGATTGACGCTTCATCCTTAAGATATAATCCGTGAGAACATCGGCAACTATCTGATTACCTCGGGATGAATAATGTTCCGGGATCACCGCTCGATCTCCCATTTTGTCCGCCTGCTCTAAAAAAAGACGGTGCGGATTGATCAACGTTGTCCTTTTGCTTGCCTCCTCGAGGAACTCTATGCGCTCAGTCCTCAGATTCTCTTTAATTGGAAAAAAAACCGCCAGAAACGTTTTCCCTCGAGACTCGACTTCTTCTCTGAACTTTGACACGATCGCCAGGCTTGGGGCTTACGGGTCCTCCCCGTTCCAGGCTTTCTTGCTCACAAGACTTTCCCTGGCCCGGGCATACACAAACGAGATTAATTTGCTTTTGAAAAGAAGCCGGTCGCGGTATTTTCCCGGATCGTACCAAACCTCATGCTTTGAATTTTGCCAGATGTCAAAGTGGCTGACGATCCGCATGATTGCCTCCGGCGGAGGCGTCGGGGTGTTGATCGGCCTTAATCGGCCTTGTTCCAAAACAAACCGCGGGTTGAAAAAAGGGATGACCGGTTCCCGGAAATAAAACGTCCTCGCCAAGTTCACGTTCCGATTGATGTTTTCAACTTGCAGGCCAAAGATGACGACATCGGGTTCGTAAAGATAACCCGTCTGTCTCCACCGGAGAAGGCTCTGGTCCATGCCATAGCCTCCCACGCCGAAGTTCAGAACCTCCGCATGAATCCCGGCCTTCCCAAGCTGTCTCTCGAGAAGAACGCCCCACGTATCGTTAAACGGAACATCGTTACCATGCGTGAAGGAATCTCCGAAAATCGTGATTCTTAATACTCCCTCGGCAGGAATTCTTGAAATCACAGCTTCTCGATCGTTCGTCCGTATGGCATCTTTATTGTACTTATACATCCCAACTGGGGATTCACTTTTAGGCCTCGGAGCCCAACCCAATAAAGGATCATAGGTTGTAAATTTTTTTTAGGTGTACGGTACTGATTTAAGCTCTGATTCCAGTCATGGAGGGGGATGCGATAAGGATAGCATTGAAACGAGCGGACGAAGAAATTCCCCTCCCTGTCAAAATGCCCGCTCGCGCGCACCAGCATTTCTCCAAACAGGAACGCCGCAAGCAAGGCGCAGGGAAGAACGACCGCAAAGCTTCCCTTTTTATTCATTAAAGGATGGGCGACTTTCCATGAATCAACGGATGCAGTACAAATGATTATCTTCGACGCGATAATAGAGGGGCGCGACCTTGATCTTCGGATACCGCTTGCGTAACCGGCTCGTCTCGCTCACGATAAAATCGATCTCGTTATCGATCTCGTGCATCAGCGCCAGATTCATGAAATGTTCTTCCGCCGCAGCCTTGGTCCAACCGGCCCTTTGAACCAACCCCTGGATGAATTCCTTTTTCCGGGAGATCAAATTCACCATCCCGCAATGATTGTGACCGATCAGCGCGATGTGCTTCACCTTACCCACGCCAATGGCATAAGAAACCTTGAATTCGCTCGTCCGCAAGTTCGCCCCGCCGGAACGGATAATAAACGCGAAGTTGTCGGGCATGTGGAGATGCTTACGATTGTCCATACACATGCCAATAAGCAACCGTGCTTCAGCGTAGCTGTCAAAGGAGCGATTCAAATTTTGGTATTCCAGGAGCAACCCGATCGGGTTGTTGCGATACTCCTTGGGAATATCCTTTTTTTTAGTCACCGACAGGATCTTATATTTCATGGATCACGCTCCCCCTTTTAAGACATGAGATGTTCTAACAAGATCTTAACGCCTATTCCAATAAGAATAATGCCGCCCAGAATCTCTATCTTCTTTTCGAACAGACCGCCGAACTTATTACCCAATAAAACTCCCATAAAAGACATGCCGAATGTCACGACCCCGATAATGAGAACCGGCAATAAAATGGCAACGCTTAAAAAGGAGAAGCTGATGCCGACCGCCAAAGCGTCGATACTCGTCGCGATGGACAATCCGAGGAGCGCAAAGCCGGTCATCTCGGGAGCCGATCGTTCGATCGCTTCCATGCGCAGCGCCTCGTAGATCATTTTCACGCCGATGGCCAACAACAGACCGAACGCGATCCAATGATCAAAAGCCATGATGTGGGAACGAAAGGTGCGGCCCGCGCCGTAGCCCAGGACCGGCATAAGCATCTGAAAGCCGCCGAACATAAGCCCGAAAGTCACGGCTTTCCGGAGCTGCTGCCTTCGGATGATCACCCCAGAGGCGATCGAAACCGCAAACGCGTCCATTGACAATGCAAAAGCGATGAAAACGATACTCAGAATATCCATGTTAAAATAACCTTTTCAGATAGAGAAAGTCCTCTTCGCCCCTAGAATCCTGCGGAAATAAAACGGAGAGGGAGGGATTCGAACCCCCGAAGCCCTTGCGAGCTTAGCAGTTTTCAAGACTGCCGCATTCAACCGCTCTGCCACCTCTCCAATATCGCTTTGCGTCTTGCGTAAGGCCTACGAAGAAAAACGCCGTACGCGGAACGCCTTACTCCGTACGGGTTTTACCGCTTTTCTTTCCTCAGCGTCTTAAAGAATTCCGCGAGGAGGAACTTCGCGTCATCCGCCATGACGCCCCCCGTCACCTTCACGCGGTGATTCAGCCGGTCGTCGTCCGTAATATGATAACGACTGTGACACGCCCCGGCCTTCGCGTCCCTCGCCCCGTATACGAGGTTTTGACATTTGGTCATCACCAGCGCCCCCGCGCACATGGGACACGGTTCCAGCGTCACATAAAGCGTCGCGCCCTCAAGCGACCCACGATGTTCTTTTAACCCGGCGGGTTTCGCCTCCGGCATCTGGCTGAGCGTCTCCGAAGCCGCGGTAAGCGCGATCATCTCCGCGTGCGCCGTCGGATCATGAAGCATTTCCATTTGATTGTAAGCCCGCGCGACAATTTTGTTCTTCCACACCACCACCGCTCCCACAGGAACTTCGCCCTTATCGAGCGCGATCACCGCCTGCTTGATCGCCTCTTTCATGAAATATTCGTGATGCGGTTTTTCCATACGGAACCCTTTAATGCTCTGTCTTTGCGTGAAATCGTCGCGGCAGATTATACGGGACTTGGAGAAATTTGTAAGCCAGGTTTTTATTCCCGTCAGTTCCCGGAAGAAACCGTGATAGCAAACGACTGAGTCCGAACGATCGTTTCTTCGAAACCGCTCGAGCGACGACGTCACACATCCGGAGAGAAGAAAGCGCAGCATCAGAAATACTCGGAACGGTGGGAAGTAAAATCTCTTGGAATTTATTCTAAAAAAAGTCGGGAACGAGGTGGCCTTTCATAGCCGACGCGACCGATGGAAAGGCTTTATGCCTGGACCCCACGGACCTTATTTCCGGACTTGGTGAGCGCTTCCTGGATCCTGAGCCACTCCTTCTTCTCAAGCTTCCCGGCCATGAACTTGTCACACGCCGCGTTGTATTCCTTGCGGATCTGTATAAGCCTTGGGTCGATCATAGCCTCGGGGTCCTTTCGCTTTCTTACTACGTGGAACAGCGCCCTTCGGGTCTCGGAAGCTTCAGCGCCATCTTAGAACGAAGCGGGGTCAGTATACTCTTGTCCCGGAGGGTCTGTAGATTATGTTTGGATAAGGAAGGATGGCTGGCAAACACGCGTCATCCCTTGGTATTTCAAGGCCTCACCCGTTTGCCTGATCCGCGAGACGTGTTATTCTGTTTTCCAGAATAATTTGTCCCGCTTGAGGATCGTCACGCAGGCATCAACGACCGCAGGGTCAAAAATCGTCCCTTTTTTGCTTGTGATCTCATGGAGCGCTTTCTCCATGCCAAGCATCGGGCGATAAGGACGGTTGGTCGCCATGGCCTCGATCACGTCCGCCACCGCGATGATCTTCGCCTCGAGAAGGATCTTCTCTCCGGAAAGGCCGTTGGGGTAGCCTGAGCCGTCGAGCCTTTCATGATGCTGAAGCACGATCTCCGCGATCGGCCACGGAAACTGTATGCCTTGGAGGATCTCATAACCCTCTTTGGGGTGGGCCTTGATCACGCTCATTTCGGCTTCGCTCAATTTCGTGGGCTTCGTCAGATAATCGATGGGGATGTTCAGCTTCCCGATGTCGTGGATCACCGCAGCCATGCGGATACCGCCGATCTGCTTGTCGGTAAGCTTCATCTCCCGGGCGATGGCGCACGAGAGCTGCATCACGCGTTCCTGATGGCCCGCCGTGTAAGGGTCTCTTTTTTCAACCGCGGACGAAAGAGCGGCAACGGTTTCTTCCAGAAGACGCTCGATATTCTCATAATAATGGTTCATAAGATCCCGCAGGGAGAGCATCCCCTTGACGAAGCCGTCTTCCACGACGGGCATATGTCGGATCTTATTCTTCTGCATCGACTCCATCACGCTGATGTAGGAATCGTTGATGTCAGCCATTCGCAGGTTCCCGGTCATAAGCTCTTTTATTTTCATCCGGGACAAATGCTCAAGATCGTTGAAGTCGACTTTTTTAAGAATATCTCTTTCGGTAAAAATGCCAATTGTGTTGCTTTCTCTCATGATAAGAATCGCGCTGACGGCCTTTTCCTGCATGAGCCTGATGGCCTCCAGCACGGACTTTTCACAATCGATGCTCACCATCGAGGTTGTCATGTAATCAGAAATTTTCTTCATTGGAAGAGCTCCTCTCGTGTGCCTTCTTTTGACCCTACGTTCTTCTGAAGTGGCTCACCCTCTCGCTCGAGGGAACCTATTATGCCCCATAGTCTTTCGGCCAAACGCCTCCAAAGTTGATCTCCAATTATTGTACTCCTTTTAAAAACGACTTGGTAGCCGGCAAGAGGTGTCATAAAAATACTTTCGAAGAGGAATCTTCCGGAGAAAACGATGCGGAATTAGAATGAGCCGTCTGAGTAACTCTGTTGAATCTCCAGCGACGGCAACCTCTCGCTTATTCCTGAGGCTCTCACGTGCAGCCGAACGCATCGCAATACCTTCAAACGGCTACTGCGTCTTTTCTTCATCGGGTAAAAAAATCTTTGCGTAGTAGTTATAGAGGAAGCTCGCCACCACAAACACGAGGCCCAACCCCATGAAGGAAATGATCCTGTAAAGAACCTGGAGCTGCGCAAAGTCGTACGTGAACAACCGGAGGATGACCAGGAGGAATACGCTGAGTCCCATCCAGCGATAGACGCGCTCCTTTTGATGGAATCCATAGATGATATAGCCGAATGCGGCGATCCCCCAAACCAGGCTCAAGATCGACCTTGTGACGGGATCCCAGGTTAAGAGAAGGAAAAGTGCTCCAGCCGTGATCGAGAAATAGCGGAAGTAACCCTCATCAATGTTGGCGGCTTTGTACCGGCGTCTGATCCATTCTCCCAACACAAAAAGACCGGCGATTGACACAAGGGCGCCGGAGTAGCGGAGAAACACAGCCGGATCAGAAAAGAATCTTGAGAAGCCCGTCGTCCCGTCGTCAAAAACAAATCTCAGGCTTGCCGCAATCGTGAACACGACAGCCACGATCCGCAAAGAAAATCTATTCTTAAGAACCCCCGCCATCATTAAGATCCCGGCAATAAGGACCAGCATGCTCGAAGCGATCGCTTCAGGACCCCCCATCAAAAAAGCAGCCCCGGAATAACAGGCGGCTAAAATATAACCCGTCGTGTTCCCCAAAGTCTTTTCGTCTTCCTTGACCGCACTTGTCTTGTCGTACAAAGCGCCGATAAGGAACGCCGCGGCGCCCACGAACGCGCAGACAAAAAAGAAAGGATTGATCGGGAGTATCCATGTCGCGACAACCCCTCTTTCCAAAGAGTCATAAAGGAGCCCCCTCATGACTACAATGGCCACCAAGATCCACCCGATGACGCGGAGCACGATCCGTTGATGATGCAGGCCAAGCCAGACCAAGCTGGCCCCGGCCGCGGCCCAGCCATACGTGATCGAGCTGCCTCTAAAATACATCGGAACGATCAGGCAGAGTAGCGTCGTTGAAAAAACAAGATAAATGTCCGAAAGGAGTTGTTGTTTACGTTCCTCCTCCATGAGGGAGAGCCCGAGATAAACGCCGCCCATGACCAGCGCGAATATCCATTTGGTCGCCGGATAATAGATATGCAGGTGGTGCATCACGCAAACCACAAAAACAAGCCCGTTCAGCAGGGCCACGGACGTCATCACGGAATCCTCTTTCTCTTCTTTCCTGTCTTTCCCCTGAAACACCCCCATGACCGTGAAGAGCGCCCAATAAAGCATCAGGAAAGAAAGATGCAGGCACGATCTCATGGAGTCGATCGCGGGATAGGCCTGGAAGCTGCCTCCCACCCACGGAGCCACCAAGATTTCCCAAACTCGATTTTCGCCCGCGAAATAGGCCTGTGCCCTGTAAATGGATGGCTCCACCCAAACCCAATGGATCCCGTACACGGCCAAGAGGCAAAAAAGCGCCAGCCAATTCCAACCTAATTTGCGCGTCACATAAACGGCAGACACCGCCAAGAGATAAGAGGCCGCCAACGAATAAAACGATACATCCGTCGATACCGTCGCGAAATAGGCCAGAAAATAAGCCATGAAGGCCAGCGCCCGGGACCGGTACTGAAGGGATTGGACGATAAAGCCGGCGGCAACGACGAGCATGAAGAAAAAGCCAAGGAACGGGCTCTGGATCACCCGGACCATGGAAACGTGATAGGCTGCAAAAACAGTAAAATAAAGCACGGCCCAACCGCCGCCGATCGCGGACATCGCCCATTTGTGATAACTTTCTTTTTTGGAAAGAAAATTACCGGTTCCGGCCAGTGCGCATCCCAAAAGGGCGCCGATCGCCAGTTTCCCCCAGGCCCCCAAGAACTGGGAGGTGTAGGTGACAAGAAAAACAACCCCGAGAAGCAGCGTGAAGATTCCGATACGCGAGAGCCAGTACTTTCCGATATCCGACTCCGTGGTGCCTTTTTTTGTTTCTGAAAAAGACGGCGCGAAGGGCGCGGGCTCCGCTGTTCCGGACGGGACCGCCGGCACGACGTCCGCTTTCCTAATCGGCGGTTCAACCTTCTCGGGTTCGGGAACGAGGAGTTTTTGATAAACCCAGTTTGCCGCCAGCTTTCCTTGCGCGGCCTTCCCGCTTTCTCGCGCGACCAGAAGCTCCACCTGTTCCGAAATCGTCCGCAATTGTTCCTGGATCGCGTGGAGAGGCTCCAGACGTATCTCTCTCAACTGCTCCTTGATCTCGGCCAGAGTATTTTCTTTGGGAAGCTCGATCGCTGCCCTCAGAACCCCCTGGGTTTCAATGAGCTCCACTCGAAAGCCCGCCTTTTCAAGTTGATCCAAGAGAGCTCTTGCCTGTTCCTTGGTTTGATTATTAAAAACGAGCGCCTGCTTCTCAAACAAAAAATGCTTGGCATGGGTTTCATCCCATCCGGTCTGTTCCTGGGCGAAGCGAATGAGTTCCGGATGGGCCCAATACTTCTGCGTTCCCGTGACCGTCAGCGTCAGCGTCAGTGTCTTCATGGTGTCCCCCTTTAGGGTCCTTTCGGATCAAGCTCGTGCGCATGCCTCTCCCTTGCGTTGACCGCGGGAACTCCCACGAACACGCTGCGAGGCTCTACGACCGCGTCCTTCATCAATACCGCGCCGGCAGCGATCACCGCACCATCCCCGATCTGCGCTCCCGGCAAAATGACCGTATTCAGTCCGATGGTCACTCTTCTTCCGATCTTAACCTTCTTAAGGACCAGCCGTCCGCGTTCGACGGAATGGCAGATGACGGTCGAATGCCCGCCGATCACGGTCTCGTCCCCGATCTCAAGAAGGGACAGATCTGCGCCAAACTTGGAATTGATCTGAACGTTTTTTCCGAGCTTGGCCCCCATGAGACGGTAAAAAACACTCGCGATCGGCGTGAGCAGGATAAAATCGCCAAAAATATTCCATACCAAAAGCATTAACGAATTGGTAAGCGCCCACTTAAAGGCCTCAAAAGAACCCAAAGGATAGATGCCTTCTTTTAGTTTCAACTGAAAGAGAGTCCGGATAAGCCCGGTAATCAGAATCAGGCAGATCCCCGTCACAAAATAGGCGCCCGCCAGCGCCAACCCGAGCGCTAGCAGGCGGATCTCCATCGAGCTCGCCGTGGTCGCACTCCACACATGAAAACAAAGAGAAAGTCCGGGGTAGAGGGCCATTCCGATCGCCAGAATGCCGATCGCATAGAGGAACAAAGTGAAAAGAAGTTGTATTAAGGAAGTCGCAAGCCATTTCATTCCTTCACCTCTTCTTTCAGGGTTTGGGAGAACCACTCTGAACACGTTCTTATAAATTCGCCCGGGTTTGCGTCATAGATCTTCTCCGCATGCCCCGCGTTATCCACCAAAAGAAGCTTCTTGGGTTGCTTTGCCTTGCGGTAAAGCTTCGCGCTGTGAATAGGGTGGATCAGCCAGTCCTGCCGGCCGTGGATAAAAAGGATCGGCCTCGGAGCAATCTTAGCAACGGCATCCAGAGGTCTCACTTTAGGTAAAAAAGGATTCCCGGGCCGCAGCCCTTTCCCTTTCCCCTTCTCTCCGAGATTCAGCTTCAGATCTTCCAGCATTTCCTTCTCCCAAAACCGGTAATCGATCTTCCAGAAATCATAAGGAGAGCTTACGGAAATAACGCTCCGAATGTCCGTATTACGGCTTCCTTCGATGATCGCCACCGCCGCGCCCAGAGAGAACCCGATCACGCCCACGGAACGATACGCCTCTTTCTTAGCATAAGCCACGACCGCACGAAGGTCCTCTGTTTCAAGCGATGTGAAAGAAAAAAGTCCCGAGCTTTTCCCGTGGCCCCTGAAATCAAAACTGATCACGTCGAAGTCACGACTCAGAGCTTCGGCTATTTTTTGAAAAAGATACGCGTCTTTATTATTGTAAAAACCATGGGCAAGAAGGACCACCACGTCGTGGCCGGTTTTAAAATGCTCCGCGGATATCTTATGGGCGTCGGCGGTTAACAGTTTCATTTCAACCGTTCTCCTTTCAGCAAGACGCGGCGGTCGTCATTTTGCCAATTTCTTGTACCCAACAAAAAGCAGCACGGTGAAGGCCGCCAGGAGTGACAAAAACCTCATCCAGTCCTGAAGCTCGGACCAGTAACAAATATAACCCTCCGTAAGACAAAAAATCCCGCCGAACATGAGCCCGGTTCCAACGGCCTGAATCGATAGCACCGCCCCAATGAAGATGCATGCAATGCCGACCGGAACCGCTACAAAAAACAGATGCTTTTGGAAAACCGTCTCTTTTTGCTTAAAAATCCTCTCTCTTTCCTCATTCTCTTTATCTATCTTTGCTTTTTCAGCCGGCGTAGCGTCCTTATACTTTTCACAGGCGTAACACTTATTTCCGTCTTCCTCTTTAGGGGCGGGACTGAAAGTGCTCACCCCATAATGGATCAACATGGGCAAGATCACCGCGATCCCGAAACCCAAAGCGATCTTTTTGGCTAACATGGTTCAACCCTCCCTTTCTCCCCATGATTCATTTCCAGGGCCATGGTTTTCATTTTTTTCAAATCAAGCTTTCCGGAGCCCAGGAGCGGGATCTCGGGAACTTGAAAAAAATCCTCGCGCTTGGGGATCCAGAGCTTCGGAAAATCCGTTTCATTCAACTTGCCCCAGAGCCCATCAATATCGATCGTTCCCTTATAAAGAACGGCGAGCCGCTCGCCTCTCTTTTCATCCGGAACAGCAGTTACGGCACAAAGGGGCTCCACCACGGCGAGGATCTCCAGGATCTTTTCCTCGATCTTGATATGCGGGACCATTTCCCCGCCGATCTTGCTGAACCGCGACAACCGGTCCGTGATGTGGATAAATCCGTCTTGGTCGATGCGGGCCATATCACCTGTCTTGTACCAGCCGTCCTGAAGAACTTCCCGGGTCTTTTCTTCCTCCCCCAAATAGCCGCGCATGACGTTCGGACCTTTCACAAAAAGCAGTCCCTCTTCGTCATAGGATTTTCGTGCCCCGGTATCCGGATCCACGGTCTTGACGGCCACGCCCGGAATGGGGTGCCCCACGCTGCCGGACTTATGCCCCACTTGATGGATCGCGTCCTCCGAAGTTCCGTAATCGGGAACCCCCATGGCCACGATGGGAGAAAGTTCGGTGGCGCCGTAGCCTTCGAACGGCGTTGTCCCGAATTTCTCCCGGAAAGCTTCGCTCAGAGCTTGTTTCAGCTTTTCCGCACCTGCCACGACATAGCGAAGGCTCTGGAACTGCTCCGGCGTGCATTTCCGGACATACGCCGAGAGAAAAGTCGGCGTTCCCATAAGGATCGTGGCTTTGTATTTCAAAACGAGCTCGCCGATCGTTCCTGCGTCGAGAGGGTTGTTGTGATAAACAGCGCCAAGCCCGAGACCCACCGGCATACAGAGCGTCCCTGTAAAGCCGAACGAATGGAAGAACGGAAGCGCCCCCATGATCACATCCTTCGGCTTGACCCGGAGGATCTGGTAAAGGGCTTCGATGTTCGAAAAAATATTCCCGTGCGAAAGCATCACGCCTTTCGGCCGGCCAGTGCTTCCGCTGGAGAAGATGATGGTGGCAATATCCTCCACGTTTTTCTTATCTCCATGAACAAACCACCGTTTGATGAGAAAGGCCGGAAGCAAGAAGGCGCGCAAAGCATAGCCCAACTTTTCTTTTGGCGTGACGGAGGCAAGCAGATCTTCGAGGAAGATCATGCCGTCCAGTTTTTCAAGCTTCGCCTTATGCAGAAAAACCTTGGACGTCACGATCTGCCGCATTTCACATTGCGCGACACAGGACAGCAAGCTTTCTTTAGAAACGGTGAAATTTAAATTCACGGGGATCTTCCCAGCGAAAAGGGACGCTCCGTTTACAAGCGAAGCTCCGCATGAGGCCGGCAGGAGAATCCCCACTTTTTCGTTGTCGCCCCGCGTCCCCTGCGGTCCCCGGAACAGCTTGTCGGAAATAAGCAGCGCGCTCGCAAGCGTTTCGAGATAATTCAGCTTCTTCCCGCTCGAATCTGCCATGCAGAACTTGAAGGGATGTTTCTTCGCCTCTTCGATAAACGCGATGTGAAGCTTCTTCCGGTCCTTCCCCCGCAGTTTGAAAGCGTCGGCCGTCAACTCTTGAACGGCTTCGCGAACCTCATGGGACTTGGATTCCGGGCTCATCGGTTTTCCAAAAACAATCGTGACGGGATAAGGCAGCGCCTTGGGGAATTTCCAAAAAAACTTTCCGTTCTCAAAACTGAAAATGCTCCCCCAGATCTTGTCAATGCACATCGGAATGATGGGGGCGTTCACGCCTTTCATGATGCGCTCAAAACCTTTTTTGAAGGAAAGCATATTCCCGGTGCGCGTCAGCCCTCCTTCCGCAAAGATACAAACAAGCTCGCCGTTTTCGATCGCCGTCCGTGCGGTCTTCAAAGATTCCAGGATCGCTTTGGGATGATCCCGATATGAAATGGGGATCGCTTTGATGGCCCTTGCGAACGGCTTGACGGCGGGGTTGTTGTAGATCTCTTTATAGGCCAGAAACCGGACCGGACGCTCGAGAGAAGCCAGCACGAGCGGCGGATCCGCGTAAGCGACATGATTGCAAACTAGCAGGCCGCCGCCTTCCACCGGGATATTTTCACGTCCCACGACTTTGATGCGATAAAGCGTGTGGGCGAGGACCCAGTTGAATAATCGAATAAAAGCTTCCGGGAGGATCTTGAGAATCAGGATCGTGATCGCGATCGAAAAAACACCGAGGACGAAGAAAAGCTGGGCCGGATTGAATTTGAGCTGTCCCCCCAGGAGCCAGAGATAGGCGGAAGCGAGCAGAATGCAAGCGGAGGTCACGATGTTGGAGGCCGCCAGATATTTCCCGCGGCGATCTTCCGGGCTTTTCATCTGAAAATAAGCATTCAGCGGCACGATAAAAACACCGCTGAAACAGCCGAGCAAAAGAAAAAGCGCGAAACTTTTCGGAACGCTCTGTGCGTCAAAGCCTATCAGGACACAGACCAGGCTGATCCCGATGGCCCCCAGCGGCACGAGACCATACTCGATCTTTTTTTCAGAAAAAAAGGCGGCCAGTAAACTGCCCGCGCCGATGCCGATCGACGTTAGCACCAGAAGCAGGCTCGCGTGAGAGTCCGACAGATGGAGCATCTCTTTACCGTACAAGAGAACGTTCATCTGGAAAACAGCGCCCAAAAACCAGAAATAGCAGATCGCGATAAGGGTGAGGGCGAGCCAGCGGTCCTGACGGATCTCTCTAAGCGCGTCCATGGATCCCTTGAATGCGTTGAGTTTGAACTTCTCGGCAACGTGGCTGCGCCCATCCGTCGAGATAAAAAAACTCGCCACGACGCCGATGACCGCGAAAACGATGAGGAGGTAGGTGGCCTGATGGACATTCTCTCGGAACATATGGCTGATCTGCCCTCCAAAGGCCGATCCCAGGATAATCGCCAGAAAAGTCCACATCTGAAGATACCCGTTCCCCTTGGAGAGATTTTCCCTGTCGAGGATCTCGGGCAAGATGCCATATTTGGCGGGGCTAAAAAATGCGCTGTGAGTCGCCATTAAAAAAAGGGAAAACGCGATCACAAAAAGATTGCCGTTCCTGAACGCGAAAAAGCTGAAGACCATGATCAGAACCTCGGCCATCTTGGTGATCACGATGATGTTCCGTTTCTTGAAACGGTCCGCCAGAAATCCGGCATAGGGCGAGAACGCCAGGAAGGGGAGGATGAATAGGGCTCCGACAAGCCCGATAAAGCGCGCCGCATCGCCCGGAGGAAGGATCCGGATCGCGAAAAGAGAAACAAGGATCTTCAGGGCGTTATCGTTGAAAGCTTCGAAGAATAAGGCCACCATGAGCCCTTTAAAAGACCGGCTCTGACAATTTTGAGACTCCATAACCCCTCCTATCCTTTCCGCAAGTTCTCTCTGAGCTTTTCAAGGGACCGCCTCAGGATCTTGCACTCCGTTTGCGACAGACAAGCCATGACGCGTTCCACTTCTTGAATGTATCGGGCCTCCACCGCATCGACGACCTTCCGCCCCTTGCTTGTCAGCCCCACCATGAGAACGCGGCGGTCATTTTCAATCCGTTCCCTTGCCACCAGCCCCTTTTTCTCCATCTTGTCGAGGATCGATGTGATGTTCGCGCGGCTGGAAATCAATCGCTCCCCAATCTCGACTTGAGTCAATTTTTTGTTTTCGAGTTTCAAAACGATGAGGATGTTATACTGCGCTTCGGTGAGGCCTAGCGGGGAGAAAAAGGCGTCTGACAGCGTCCAGAGGGCATTCCCGGTACGCACGATGTTCAAAAGGGCTTCGTGCCTTTGGGTCTCGATCTCACGCTGCATTTTGATCTCTTTGAAAAGCGGCATTTCAGATCCTTTCGGCTGTTTATTTGTTATCCTATTAACAGCTTAACACCTAACAATCACTTGTCAAGCCGCCCTGCGGGCTTTTCCGCCCAAAAGACCTAGACCTGTACATTCCAGATGGGAATGCCGAGCCGGCAGCGGAATGTCTCCCCTCGCAGAAGCTGCATCTTGCGTTCCGGAAGATCGCCCCTCTTTGAAACGTGTTGTTTATGCTTCCCAAGCCACAGAGACGTCCCCACATGCAGGGCGTGCTTCCCGTAATGTTCATTCACGGCATCCATGACCTTGTCGATACGCTTCATAGATTCGATCTTGGGCACGTCATCAAAAAGCGAATACTGCATCGTGCGATCCGCTTCGAGTTTCGAAAGAATCACCCCGGTCGACCGGTAAAGCGTCCCCGGCCGGAAAAGGCTTTCAAAGAGTTCCCCCGCCAAACCCACGGCGTCCAGGATCGAGGAGGTGCTGCGATCCAGAGCCGCTTCAACGCCCGAAGACCGGAAATCCTGGCTTTTAAGAAAAACGCACATCACCTTCGCGCGGAGTTTGTGCCGCCGGATCTTGATAAAGGCGGATTCAAGGTTCCGGACAAGCTGGGCTTTCACAAAATCCTTTTCCAAGGAGGGCGGCGTGAAGGTCTTCGTCTTGCTGATAGCGGCGTAGTCGTCTTTCGTCTCTGTAACAACCGGATACACCGATTCCCCGCGTAGTTCATGCCACAGCTCCACGCCGATCTTGCCGAGAAGGCTCTGCGCCCACGCCTCGGGACGGCTCACATAATCCCAGACATGGCGAATGCCCTGCTTCTGAAGAAGCGCCACTGTGTTTGGACCGAACCCGCAGACACGCTCCAACGGTATTTTGGGAAGATAGAGATGCAGGTCGCTCGCACGAAGCACAAAGAACCCGTCCGGTTTCTTTTCTTTGCCGGCGATCTTCGCGAGCGTCTTCGAAGCGCTCAGCCCCACCGAAACAGTCAGGCCCAATTCCGTCTGGATCGCTTGCTTGATCTTCCAGGCAATCTCTTCGTATCCGGTCCGGTAAAGCCGCCGGAGCCCCGAAAGCTCCGCGAAAGCTTCATCGATGGAGTACTCTTCGACGGTGGGAGTAAATCGACGCATGATCTCAAACATGCGCGTGGAGTAAAGGCTGTAGGTCTCGTAATCACTCGGGAGGCAGATCAATTTCGGAAGGAGCTTCTGCGCCTCCCAAAGCCGCATGGGGCGCTTCACGCCGAGCGCTTTCGCTTCATAGCTCGCGCAGGCAACGATCCCGCGCTCTTTGCCGGTGACCACCGGCTTACCTTTTAACTCCGGATTAAGAGCTTGTTCGACGGAAGTAAAAAATGCGTCACAGTCGATATGGATAATCGGTTTCGGGAAGGAACGGATCGAAAGCGAACTATTTGTACTTGCGGACATTGGCCACCACCACGCCGCCGACCACAAGCTCCGCCTTAGGCTCGATGACAGGGTATTTCTTGTTCGCGGCCCGCAGCATCACCTTCGCGCCGTGCTTTTCGTAATACTTCATTGTCCATGCCCCATCCACCTCCGCGATCACGATGTCCCCACTCCGGGGCTGCCGGCCGCGCTCCACGATCACAAGATCCCCCTGCATGATCCCGGCATCAATCATGGAGTCCCCGCTTACTTTCACGAGATAACTGGCCTGGGGATTCTTGATCAGAAATTCATCAAGCGAAAGAGTGTCGACCAATTCTTCTTCGGCGGGGGACGGAAATCCGGCTTGCACGGTCCCGAGAAGCTTGATGCCGCCTTCAAGAACAGCGGTCGGTGAAAGTTTTCCCTTCGCGTCGCGCTTCAAGACCCCGCGCTTCACAAGATGTCCTACCAGCAGAGAGACTCCGCCCTTAGAACTGTATTTAAAAAGAGATTGGATCTCGGCAAAGCTGGGCAGACGCCTGCGGCTGTCGTAAAAATCTTTGAGCTTGGAGATCACCTGAGGAAAGTCAATGCGCTTTGGCATGCCTTAATTATAAGCGGACTTTCGTCCGTTTACAACTATTCCCTTTGGGAGAATGTCGGGACTCGCTAAAAACAGAAAAGGCCCAGCGAGGGTCAGTGAACCAGGACGCCCTGCATCCAAGCGCATCAACCGAAGCCAAGCCTCAGTGCGAGATCGCCGGAAGGACGCTCAACTCCTTCAGAACACCCCGAAAGTTGGGACGTTGCCAGTAAAGCGATTTTCTGGCGCCAGCAACCTCAAATGGGCCATTTGCTTTATCCAAATCGCCCGTGGCCTACGCCGGTTCTGTGGGGGATAAAGCCCCTCCCTCCGTAAGCCGTATCGTTCATGTCAAAAGAGCACGCCAAGAGCGGCTCCGTTACAGCGGGGGTTTAATCCCCGAGCCTCCAGCACCTCTTGGCCTGTTAGAACCGTAGCAGACCCGGGATCAAAAAGGAAGGCCTGGGGAAAATAAATTTGGATGCCGGAGGTCCCCCGAGCGGCCCGCCTCTGCAAGAAATCCCATCCGATCTATTCGATGGAGAAGCTGGCGTTGACGACGCTGGTAACCTTCTTATCTAGAGAGCTTGTGTCGTTCACCCCCCAATCCGCGATCTCCGTGGAATTGACCGGCGTGATCTGGAACACGCCCATCTTGGCGGAACGCATGAATCCAATCTTATTCCCCGTCGCCTTGACCATATTCTCGGCACGAAGCTTTGCGTTCTCGGTCGCCTTGGCAAGCATCTCGACTTTCAACTCATCCAGTTTCGTGTAGGAGTAGTCCGGGCTTCCGGAATTGAACTCTACTCCCGAATTGATAAGGCCCGTCGCCTCTCTGGATATCCGAGCAATCGTCTCAACATCTTTCGACCGTAGTTCCACAGTCTGCTTAAGCTTGTACCCTTCGATAGTATTCGTGTCGTTGCCTTTCTCGTTCTTTTTGTAGACCGTCTCGGTGTCGATTTGTTGAACGATCATGTTTTTCTCGGCAATCCCCTGGGCGACAAGGTATTGCTTCACCTTCGCAAGGTCTTCTCCGAGCTTCGCGTAGGCGGTGGCCATGTCGGGCTCACGCCTTGAAAAGGATCCGGTCCACACCGCGTAGTCACTCCGGATCTCTTTCTGAGCCGAGCCCGTCACCGTGATCTGCTCCCGCATAAATTTCGTCACCGATAGAAAGCCTTTGGAGAAAATAAGGCTCGCACCGATCGTGGCCCCGGCGATACAAAGCCCGAGGATAATGATCTGCGAATTTTTAAGAAAGTTTGCAGTACGGTTCGAGGGGTTCGTGTGCTCTTCCATGTCTTGCCTCCCCGGGATTGCCCCGGCGTTGAGTGGTTTTTTTAGTCGGTGTTTCCACTGCGGTCTGCTGTCTGCGGGCTGCGGATCGCTGGCCATGAGCGACATGCTTTAGTCTGCGGTCTTCAGTCTTTCGTCTTCAGTCTGAGTGGGCCAATCTTAACGACGCGCTCGATGAAAACTGAATAGAGCGCGTTATAGCATTGAATCGCAATTCGGAAGGACGCCCCTGATGCCCGAACAGAGGCTCTCTAGAGGGGGTTGTTGCGGATTTATATGTCACTGTGGCCATTTTGTGGCACGACATGGATGTTTTTAAGTCTTTGAATGGGATTGGCTTCTTTTATATTTTTTATAGAAAGATGTGAAAACAATCCCTCCAACGATAGCTGCAATGGTGATGTCGAAATAAATCCAATCAGGATATAAGGTAGGATTCAAACTTTTGAAACCGGCAACGATCGTTAAAAAAGTTAACAGGAGCGCCCAAACGATCGCCAGAAATCGGCAGCTTTGCAGAAGGGCCGGTTCGCCCCACCTCTCCGGAGGAAGCTCAGCCCTAGCGTATTGTAAAGTAAAGGGTTTCCCGATAATAATTGTCCACCAAATCACCAGAGCGAGGAATCCGTTAGAAACAATCCCCATGCTTTTCGCAACGAATATCAATTTCATACCGTCAACAGTGATTGCGCAGGCGACAAAAAAGAGCAAGGTGCCCCATTGAAGAAGGAACCCCTTGCGCAATTCCTTAAAACCAAAGATCAAGCTGGCCAAAAGCCCGAGAATGATCGATCTTTCCAGGCTGGCGAATGTTTTACCCGAAAATGAAAGGAACAATATCCACGGCATAAAGCCCGAGAGAAAATTAACCAGCTCCTTAAGATCTTTCATGCCTACCCCTTATTTATTTTTACCTTTGCTGCCACGCGGTTACCGGTTAACCGCCTTCATCGCCTGCTCGGGATACCGGTCTCCCGCGGTCGCATGAAACGGAAAAGCCTTTTCTATACGTTCGAGATCTTTCTTCGGCAATGAGATATTCAACGCTTTAATGTTTTCTTCGAGATAGGCGCGGCGTTTCGTCCCCGGGATCGGCACAATGTCTTTTCCCTGAGCCAGCAACCAAGCAAGAGCGAGTTGCCCAGGCGTGCATTTTTTTTCTTTGGCAAGCGTTTCCACTTCTTCTAAGAGATCTGTATTCTTTTTAAAATTTGCCCCCTGAAAACGCGGATGATACCTCCGGAAATCGTCACTAGAAAGATCCTCAAATGTCTTGAATCTCCCGGTCAAAAATCCACGGCCCAAAGGGCTGTAAGCGACAAAACAGATCCCCAACTCCCGGCAAGTGGAAAGAATTCCTTCTTCGGGATCGCGCGTCCAAAGCGAATACTCGGTTTGAAGCGCTGTGATCGGATGCACCTTTTGAGCTCGCCTGATCGATGTCACCGAGGCCTCGGAAAGACCCAAATATCGGACTTTTCCTTCCTTCACGAGTTTTGCCATGGCCTCGATGGTATCCTCGATCGGGGTATTGGGATCTACTCTGTGTTGATAGTAAAGATCGATAACGTCGACTTTAAGACGCTTCAGGCTTCCCTCGCACGCAGTTTTAACATACTCAGGTTTTCCATTAACTCCAAGAAAACCGCCGTCCGGACCGCGCACATTCCCGAATTTTGTCGCAAGGACCACCTTCTTTCTCCGTCCGGCAATCGCTCGGCCTACAAGTTCCTCATTCTTTCCCATTCCATACATGTCCGCCGTATCCAAAAAATTGACGCCTAAATCCAATGCCCGGTGAATCGTTGCCACAGACTCCTCATCATTGCGACCGCTATAGAATTCAGACATTCCCATACAGCCAAGACCCAAAACCGACACTTTTAAATCGCTGCTCCCTAATTGTCGCGTTTTCATTTAAAGCTCCTTTACATATCTACTTTTTGCAGTCTTGGACCAAACGAACGCCAAGATCAAAAGCTTTTCGACATTCTTGAGGGAAAACATCTCGCCTGCGCACAGCCTTTTGAGCTGGATCAAAACGCGTTGCAACATATTGGGAATAGTCTTCAAACTGGAGTGTGTCGTATACCAATAAGTGTTCAACCGGGCCAAAAATCCGTTCTAGAAAGGCGCCCGATTCTGGCAAGCTCCGATTCCAGCCCCGTTGAGCGGCCATCTCTTCTGTTGCGCCAAAGGTATAAATAAACCCGAGACGTGCTTTACCGGGAAAGAGTGATATCGGAGGATCGGTATAAGTAAAAAACGGAAAAACCAAGCGCTCGATAAAAGAGCGCATCTCACCGGTAGCGCACCCAAGATAGACTGGCGCCCCCAGGAGGATTCCATCCGCAGCCTCGATCTTTCGCAAGAACGGCGCTAGATCATCCCGCATTGCGCAGTGACCATAACTCTTGCCGTCCCTCAATTTACAGGCAAAACAACTGGTACAGCCCTTATAATTCAGCTCGTAAAGATGGACCAGTTCTGTTTCAGCCCCACTCGCGGCCGCGCCTTCGAGCGCGCTTTTGAGTAACGTCGCCGTATTCCACTCTTTGCGAGGACTCCCGTTGAACGCAATGACATTCATTCCAAATCCTTTCTCGCTTCAAAGAATTTAACCCGGCTGTATTTTCTAAAAGTTGAAACGCATTCTAACATAAACTCATATTTCGAATGATCTGTTATGACAGACATAACAGCCCTTTCATAGACAGTGCCCTGATCCGATGCGGGCGGGTGACGCCTAATCGGATGCTTGCCAGGAAGAATAGACCCGTTTCAGAGAAAAATGCGGCCGTTTTGAGGCGCATGATCGAGTTTTTTTTAGTATAATGCCTCGGCCAAGACCGGTGGCCTTGGAAAATATGATTCAAAAATTATCCCGCTAATGCATCTAGGGTGATTAATGTTATCACTGGAGGTAGGAATGCGCCGATTCGCTCGTATTTTGACGGTTTCACTTGCTCTCTGTCACGCGGCAATGTGTTTCGTCGTAATGACCCCGAACGCGCATGCCGAAGGCGCGAGGAAGCTAAAAGTAGGGGTTTATGATTCCGCGCCCTTCGCCTATAAGGACGAGTTGGGTAAATGGACGGGAATAGCTGTTGATCTCTGGCAAGCTATAGCAAAAAACAAAGGATATGATTTTGACTTCGTTGAAGTAACGCGAAAGGAGGCTGTCCCCCAACTGGCTAAAGGCGACCTCGATGTGATTGCCGCCGGTTTGTCTGTCAGTCTTGAAAGAGAGCTCTTAATAGATTTCTCTCAGCCATTTTATGCTTCAAGCTACGCCATCGCTGTCATCAGAAAACCACTAGCAAGCATAGAAAGCTCTTTACTTCACGTCTTCCTCTCGTGGAAATTTTGGGCATTTGTCCTTAGCATCGGATTTGCTTTTGTCTTGGTGGCGATATTGATGTGGTATTTTGAGGGCAACGAGAATCCCGAATATCACGGGCCGACCAAAATGCACAGTATTGCCTACGGAATCTACTGGTCGGTAGCCATGATGACCCGAGCAGGCGAAAGGGCACCCAAAACCGTGCCGGGCCGCATCATTGGCATTTTATGGCTTGGTGCGGCAGTTTTCTTGGCCGGTTCATTCACCGCATCTGTGACAACAGCGCTCAACGTGGAGCGTCTCAGCCGCAAAATATACAGCGAGCGTGATTTACCCAATGCCTATGTAGCCGTCATGCCAGGACCTTGTGAAAAATTGCTTGAACAGATGAATGTCCGGCACACCACCTGCAGCGGTAAAAAAGATTGCTATTCATTGTTGAGTCAAGGCCGAGTCGACGCGATTGTGGGTAGCGAGCCGACTCTAAAATACTATGCGGCAAGGAACCTCAAAGGAGAGTTGGACATCATCCCCATGGATTTTAGTGAAGTTCTTTATTCAATAGGGCTGAAACCCAAAAGCGCACTGGCCGAAGAAATAAATCTCGCGGTTCTACAAATCACATCCACTCCCGCCTGGACAGAAATCTTAAAGCAATATCTCCAACACTGATAAAGAGCGTCTGGCAACATCGCGTCGTCGTTTCACGCTATTGATGGAAAAGCGATGCGTGACAGTTCTGTGGCGCATGGGACTGAAAAAAGACACGAAAAGCTCTAAACAACCGCGAAGAGCTAAAAGAGGTTAACCTGGGGAGGGAAAAGAGATTACACGGAGTTAAGAGAGCGCGCCCGGCAGGAGTTGAACCTGCAACCCCCACATCCGTAGTGTGGTGCTCTATCCAATTGAGCTACGGGCGCATGAATCGTAAATCATTATATGTAAAGGACTTGCAGCTATTGCGACTTTCGCCATCTTGGTGAGTTTTTGCTAAGTGGCTGTAAACCTGGCTGTTGTGTTTCTCGGCACGATTTTAGCTCGTTCCTTCAACCGATGGAACATGCGAATTTTCTCTGCGATCGAAAAACATCTCAAAGTTTGATCTTTAATCGTTCATATCTCGAGAGCACGATCTCCGCAAACTTCTTCTTGAGATCCCCTGGCAATCTGCTGCTCTCTGCAAGTTCTTTTATGGCCGTGATCTTTCCTTCAAACTTCTCATAACGGACTCTCGGGGGAATTTCCAAATAATCAGCCAAAGAATCAAAGTCCTTCCGGGTAAGGTTGTTTTTCTTGCCGTTCAGCGTAAGGGCACAATCTTCTTCGCCCGGGATGACCAGTTTGGAGCAAACAATGTCATAAGCAGGAGAAAGTCGGGTGCCGTCTTGTTCACGATACAGCACAGAGAAGTTCTTGAAGTGAGCATCACCATTCCCTATCAGGAAGTTCAAAACCACGCGTTCAAAGAAAAACTGCCCATCAAGACCCGGGACCACGGAGATCTCTTTTAATTTCTTACCGATCTGTTCAAGAGACCCCTGATACTTCTCTCTCTTTTCCAGGATCTGGCAAAAATCCTCTTGATGGATCTTTACGCTGCCAAGCCGGTCGAAACGCTTGACCATATAAGCCAAAGTGCCGTCCGTTAGCGACAGAAGGCATTGCGGTGGAACTTCGATCCCGAGGCTTTTCGCGATGTCCATGCAGCAGTTTTCGTTCTCAGGGATATTCAGAAACTGCTGAAGCTGGGGCTTGAGGATATATTCTCCCCCCTCCCCTGTGATCACAAATTCCCCGGCTCGTCTGTCGAGCTTGACGGAAAGCTTCGGCTGAACGCCAGAGATGGACATCTTTCCGACCATCTCCTGTGCTTTAAGAGGGATATCTTTCAAAGACAAGTTGATCCGAGGAAGATGGTCCATTCCGAACATTTCTTTAATTTGTTTAGGGTCCATACTCTATCCTTAATTACTCGTCGACTTTGTGCACTGTAACAGCACCGATTGTATCCGCAGTAGTGGCCAACAAGAGACCGAAAGAGTCCTTGGAATCGACTTTGGCAGTTGCGCTGACAATATCGAGATACCACCCTTCGGGCAAAAGTCCCTGAAAAAAGCTGAAGAGTTCGTTCGAGTCATAGGGCTCTTCACGCAAAGGAAGCGATGCCGACACCGGTTGCCCCGTTTCAAGATAGTCCTTCTCATACACGAAGCGGAAACCGGTCTCTGTTTCAAACAGATGTCCAGCCAGCCGACCGTTATAACGGACTATTGCCTTCCGGAATGTTCTTTCGCTCATGATCAGAAACAACCTCTAAGTGGTGTCCCAAAAATTTAAGGACTTGATTAACCTTGTCCAGCCGCACGCTGGGCTTCCCTTGTTCCAAATCCCTCACAAAGCGCAACCCAACCCCAGCCCGCTTTGAAAATTCCGGTTGGGTGAGTCCTGCTTTCTTCCTTAATTGTTGGACCTTCTTTCCAATGTCTTCCATGAAACAAATTATATACCATAACGGGTATATTTAAAACAACTATATTAAATATTATACCCTATCAGGTATTATTACTCTTACAATACACCTTATAGGGTATAAACTATTCATTTATTACTATTTTTATACCCGAAAGGGGATTAATATATAAATATCAGGCTATCTTTGTATATTTTCAAAACGCCCCGCCCACTCTCTGATCGTCATATAAACCCGACCTGGGAACCACCCCCTTATTCAATTATCTTCCGGCAGCATGCGTACCGCGCTCAACTTCTTCCACCCAGCGCGGCGAACTTCTTCCAATTACCGCGGTGAACTTCGCAATAACCACCATACGTCCTTGACGTCTATCGTAACATCTTCATTCTGTTAGATCCCAAGGCGGGTAAAGTGCAAATCCTGAACTATTTTAAAGCTGCAAACGTATCTTTATACCGTAATAACTGCCCATGCTTCGGATCACATACCCAGATATTATTTTGATCATCTCCAGCAACACAATGAGATCTTTCCGCCGCTGGACCGGTCCCTAACAAAGAAAGTTCTCCTCGAGGCGAAACACCTAGAACTGACAGTGTCGCGCTCTTCGATCCGGTTATATACAGGTGAGAAAGACGGGCATTATAATCGATAAGATCGGCACCAGCTCCAGTAGCCTGGCTTCCGATCGCTTTCCCATTCTGATTCAGGTCCAAGACAACGGCCTTCCCTTCACCGCAACCGACAAAAAGAAAGCCTCTCTGTTCATCAACCGCGGTTCCGCGTGGCTTCTCGCACCCATTAGACCACTGTGAGATCACTGCATGAGTTTTGACATCGATCGCGGCTGCCTGTTTCCCCAAATTGGTATAGGCGCGGTTACGCAAGTGATCGATCGTCAGAGATTCTGGACCATCCGCTACGGGGATATCGAGTGCGTGCAAAAGCGCGGGCTTCTCCCCTGCGGCGAAGGAAAAGACCTCGATCTGTCTTTTGGCTCCATCCATCTCAGTAACCCATACTTCATGGTTGGCATCAACATACCTGACAAAATCAGCATCGCCCGCTAATGGGGCAGAAGCAGCGATCATGCCTCTCTTGATATTCACGGCATCGAGCTTATGTGTCCCGTGGTCCGCGGCAAACAAAAACCCTTCTCCTTCATCCGCGGAAGAGACCCCCACTTTTTGCCCCTTTATATTTTCCGTGCTGGAACTGAACCCTTCCACGGAGGTCATCGCGAAACTGGAAGGGTCGATCATATAGAGCTTCCCTGTGCGTCCTGCGGGCAGAAGGACTTTATGCAGGCTTTTTGAGAAATTCACATCATCCAGACCGACCCCGTCTTTGCAACCGGGGATCGTCACAGCCGTAGCCTTTAAAGATGTATCTTCTGGTCGCGCAAAGGCGGGGGTCCCGGCTACCGTAAGGAACAAAGCTAAAATAATTGCCCACATAACACACTCTCCATTTCTTATACTCGTCTGTCGTTGCCCCTTGAAAGTTCGCGCTGCTAGGCTACGGGAGAAACGGCAGCTCCGTCCTTAATCTCAGAGCCAAGGTCAACCGTTGCAAGCAACTTCACCATAACACCTTTCGTCTCAGATGCCACCTGCTCGTTGCTCATCGTTCCCTTCCCTCCGTGACCTTCTTTATCCATCATTTTCCATCTAAAGCATTGTCACTTTTCAGGTCCGCTAAATCGCCTCTTCACAAAAACATAGGCATTTTTGAAGCTCTGCGACCAACTTTTCTTTCTCAAATTCAACACCGCTCTCACATCCTGCATTTCTTGACCAACATTGACATCCAAAGATTGAGATTTTTTGACCAGAAGGACTTGTGAAGGATAAACACTGCGGTGCCCTGTCATGAGGAAGCTAATAACACAAGCCACTGCGGCATATGGGGCTATTTGAGGTCCAAAAACTTCGATTGCCATGACGCTTGCCGCAATCGGCGTGTTCGCAGCTCCGGCAAGGACTGCAACAAATCCGATAGCCGACAAAGTCGCGTGGTCCAATCCTGCCCAAGTCGCATAGAGAGATCCAGCCGTTGCCCCTATAAAAAATATGGGAGTTACGATCCCCCCGCTTCCTCCAAAACCCAAAGTGATCGAAGTAAAGATCATCTTCGCAAAACTGGAATACCACGGAACGATCTGCCCTTGCAGGCAGTTCTCGATCGTATTTAACCCAAGCCCGAGGTATTGTTTTGAAATCAAAAACGTCAAAGCCACCAACGCAGCTCCGCCCACGATTCCATTTAGCGGTGTCCATAGATTCAGCTTCTTGGACAAATACTCTCCCAAGCGCAAAGTTTCAATCAGGATGAGGGCACAGATTCCAAAGAAAACTCCCGCCACACATATCTGGACGAAGAAGAACTCGCTGAACTGAGGGACAAAATGGAGAGGATGATAAAAATAGCTGATCCCCAAGGCATTTGAAACGTGATAACTCGTAACGCCCGCAATGAAGGAAGGGAGAAGCACATCATAGAGGACGCTCCCCACAAAGAGAACTTCGACCCCAAATAATGCCCCGGCAATCGGAGTCCCGAAGACGGAAGCAAAGCCTGCACTAATACCGCAGATCACCAGTTTCTTCCGGTCATGATCATCGAATTTGAAAAGATCGGCGAAGAGCGACGACAACCCCGCCCCGATCTGAGCGCATGGTCCTTCTTTGCCGGCAGAACCGCCTAAAGCGATCGTAATAATCGTTGCGACCAACTTCACCGGGACAACGGCTGCTTTGATCTTTCCGGAAGAACGATGGACCGCCTCAATGACTTTCTCGGTTCCATGACCTTTCGCGTCGGGGGCAAGATATTTGATGATTAGTGCGCTTAGGAAGAACGCCAGGGGGAGAAGGAGAAAAGAATAAGGGAACTTGTCGCTAAAAGCCAAACTCCAGGCCAGAAGCTTCAAGAAGACCATCGTGGCGAAGCCAACGATGACCCCAATCAGGGTGGCTAATATGAACCACTTCAGAATGCTGATAAAGAGAACTGTTTCTTCCGCAATCCTACGTTTCATCTTCAATCCTTTTCCCTAACGCTCAAAATAACTAATGATATTAAAGATTCCTTTTCACTCAGCTATTCCCGGCCCATCGCTCTCTACAACCATTCGCTGATATTGGGTAGGGGGTTTTTGAGCAACCAGTTAAGCCTTTAACCGCCCCGCCTCTTCCTCCCTAGGAAGCTTATCCAGCCTGCTTATTTCAAGGACCATTCGACCATTAAGAAATCAGCGGCAGACATACCCACTGCCAGTGCGCTTCCAAGCCACTTCACTTGTGACGGCCTTATGCTGTCTCTGCCGCTGCGCTTGGATTCAGCGAACAGGATCTTGTTCTCTTTCCATGCGTAAACATCCCAGCACCCGCTCATAGATCCGTTCTTGTCTATGATCTTATCCAAGATCACTCGTTGGTCAGCCGGCAACGTTATGGGCGGTTCAACGTCAGGCATCCCGACCCTGAACTTTTTCCGGTAATTATCCACCCAAACTCCCGACCATCCGTCTCGACAAAGGGTTCTCAAGATGACAAGCTCCGCGAAAAGTGGCTCCCCCTCGCAATCCAGGACCGCTTTCCCACCATAAGTATTCGCGAGCGGCTTGCCCTTCCACGCATTAAAAACAACTATCGTTTTCGGCACCAGAACCGACTCATCCGTGACTAAGAGAAAGGTCTCTTCGGCAGTTGCAGGAAATAACATGTTAATGTGCATCGTCTTTTCTTCGGACACGACGCGTGGTGTTCTGAATCACGCGTCTGCGCCTGAGCTCATGGTCTGTTTCCCAGTATCCTGCGAGTTTGCTCCTTTTCCACCCGCGCATCTCAAAATCAACTGGATCCCCGCAAAAGTGGCAATGCCCTTCCATTTTTTCCAAAATCCGTATCAAAATCTCTTTATAATTCATTAGCCTATCCCCTAAGCATCTTATGCTGTTTAACGCCTCATTGGATTGGCTTCAGCTCTTCACCGGTATTCGGATCATAAGTGTAATTGGAGGGAAAGGTCTGTCCCGTTCTTGGATTGTATTTCGTGTTCATTTCCTGTTTCACGCCAGCCGGTGCCGTTGCAATCTGCGGTTGAGCCGGAGCAGCGGCTTGCGTTTGAGCTCCGACCGGCTGAGGCCCAAACTGTGGTTGATACTGTTGCTTCATCGTTTCCTGCTGTTTTTCTTCTTTTTTCTTTTTCTTCCACAGATGAATAAATTCACCAATGATTGCCCCCGCCAAAAGACCGGCGCCCGCGCCAATGGCCGTACCAACACCGGCGTTCCCCGACGCAGCTCCGGCAAGAGCTCCAATTCCAGCACCAATCGCCGCGCCCGCTACACCACCGGTTTCACGTTCGGTAAGTGTCGCGCAGCCATTCAGAATGAGCGGTAAAATCAAAACAAAAGCTATTCTCCGGATAAATGCCAAGTATTTCTCCATTTCATTCAACAAAATCCTACGTCTGCAACTGGTAGCTACCTTTGCTTGGGATGATGTGCCCCAGGGGGCTGGAGCCATATTCTATGCGCCTCAGGATCAGATACCAACGACAGTGAAGGATAGGCTGGCTGGCCGCTATTGCCACGTTTACTCCCTCGTTGAAACCTTCGACGGACGCGTGCTCCCCTATGGCCTGCTGTTGTTCCTTGAGAAACCGCGTGGGATTATAGGTCCGTGCTGAAATTTTGTCTAACTTCAGCTTCTGCGGATCAGGCAGCCCGGAAGATGACGGCCAATCCGCGAACCAGCGTATCAACGAAGGCGTTCACTTAGGAGTTAAAAAGTCCCCTCGAATCATAGAGAAGACCTCTTTGCCGCGCAAGATCTTCGGGGGGACATTGAGTATGGCGAGGATGACGCCCTCGATTCCGTTCTCGAGGGCAAAACATTCGTCAATGCGAACGGCAATGTTTTTCCTGTTTTCACCTAGATCATTCAACCGGCTTTTCAATGCTGTTGCAGCATCATTTGCAAATAATCCGAAGACGGGTATCTTTCCGGATCTCACCGTAGCGGTTAGACCTACTCAAACTCATCACGCCTTCCGGTCCAATTCCTTAATTAGCGCGTCCAATGATCTTTTCTTATTTAATCCGGCTATCAGCGCACCGTACTTTTTTTCCCAATCCTTTCTGAATTTTTTTAAGCGCTTTAACGTTTGTGGCATGCCTTTTAATGAACCGCAGTCACGCTCCAGGTTATTGGTCCATACTTCAAGCAAAGAAACCTGCCTGTGATGTGCGCCCCTTAAACAAACAATAAATTCTTTAATCTGATTTATTTCTTTCCGAATGTTTAGGCGTGGCTTCGGCCGACCCGCTACTTCTTCCAAACTGGCTGCCCTGAAAGGTCCTCGCATTTTTTGTTCTCCTTCTCTCTTTGGTTTGTCTGCCCCATCCAAAAACAAAACCTACCACCTTCAATCGTAGGTGTCAAGAACAGGGCGATTTCTCCATAATCCGCTCTATGACAGCCGCAGAAAAGCAGATCCTTCTCAGGTTCGGCGCACGAGTAAAGCAACTCCGGAAAAAGACGGGTTTTACCCAACAGCAACTAGCCGAATACGCAAGTCTCGAATACAAATACATCCAGAGGATAGAAGGCAGGAATCCGCCTTCTATTGGACTTTTAAAGCTTCTGCAGCTTGCGCACGCGTTAAATACTTCGCCTGCCACACTGTTGTAGTAACGCCATTTGCACCTAGCTCTCTAAAGCTATGCCGGCTACTTCCCTTTCATTTTCTCAAGCTGATGTTCCAGCCAGTGGACGCGCACCGTAAGCCGTCCGTGATCGCCCGAAAGGGCATAGAGCTTTTGCTTCATGGCCTTGTTTTTTAAAAGCAACCAAACGGCCCATCAAACCGATCCAGTTACCAATTGGTACCCGTTAAAGCGTAACCGTCTTCATCGGTCAGCGCTACGATGTGCTGCCCTGATCTTTCCATAAGCTGACAAATAATGTCCGCCGCGACGGTTCCCGGCAGATGTCCGTTCAGCTCTTCCGTGTACAGGAAAACAAAAATGAGCGCTTCGTAGTTCCCGACTCGACCACTGATCCAGCCGGCGTGATTCGCCATCAGCTTATTCGAAACCACTCGCGACAAACCAAGCTCCGGGATCTGTGCCACGAACTCAGAGTCAATGTGAGCCCAAGCATTCGTTGAGAACAGGAGCTTCTTTGTCGGCAGGTGGTACCACCAAATGCCCAAGTTTGCAGGCTCGCCAGGAAGTGCGGAGTGGGTAGCGGTGATAGCGTTCGGAAACACGATCTTCTGCCCGCGGCCCGCCAGCACATTCTGGATTTTCATTAGTCTTGATAACAGATCCATAACAGCTCCTATTGCGTTAAACCGTCTTAGCAAGGCCCGAGTATATTCTGCCGTGCTTGGGTCAGCCTGAGCACCATGGCGCCAGGCTCCCAAGCCTTTCCCCCGGTATTTTCCAATTTCCTATACGAAAATTCAAAGTCCAGTGATCGCTCTACGGACGCAGCGACGGATCCGGAGCCTTCTTTGACTTCTTTTTCCCTTTCGCGGTTGGCTTTGAAACTGCCGCAGCGATCTCGAGAATAGCATCAAGGACCGTTACCGCTCGCATTTTGTGGTCCTTTGAAAGATGCGAATACCGGAGCGTCATTTCAATGCTCCGGTGCCCTAATAACTCCCGGATGGTGTTCAAGTCTACGCCGCGCATTGCCAAGTGCGAGGCAAAAGTGTGCCGAAGATCGTGAAACCGAAAATCTGTGATCTCTGAATTTTTCAGGGCCGTTTGAAATGCTTTTCGGAAATTGTACGGCTTACCGGCCCGCTTATCTCCAAAGACAAAAGGGCTGTCTTTGTGCTTGGGAACAGAGATCAGCACATCCCGGACTGTTTGATTAATAGGGACATACCGGATATAGCCGTTCTTGGTCTCAGGAATGGTGATCATGTTTTTCTCAATATCGACATCCTGCCATTTCATCTTCTGGATCTCGCCCTTCCTCATGCCGCTGTTCACGGCAAACTTGATTATCGCCTGAAGTCTCGGCGACGAGTTCTCAAGGAGTTTGACGAGTTCTGCTTCTTCCAGGTAGCGTATACGCTGGTTATTTGCTTTTTTGAACTGCACCTTCTTCACAGGGTTGGTGTCTACCCAATCCCAAACCACGGCCTTGCTAAACATACCTTTAAGACAAGCCATGCGCCTGTTGATGGTTCCATCGCTAAGACCAGCCTTTTTTTGAGCGTCACGATATTCTTCGATGTGCTTGACCGTGATATCGCGAAGATAAACGTTACCAAAAAACGCTGCGATTGTTTTTAATGACACCTCGAAGGAACTTTTGAAAGATTTTTTCCCCTGAGCGTGAAGACGCGTGTAGTCCGCGATGAGCTCAAAGAGCTTGGCTTTCTTTTCCTTCTTAATATCAAGGTGCCTGTTCTCGGCGATTTCTACTCTCCGCTTCTGAAGGACATCCAAGGCAACCTTCTTGGAAGTGCCGATCATTTTCCGGATACGCCGGCCATGGCAGTAGTACTCAATCCCCCAGCGCTCTCCTTCCCTGTAAAGACCTCTCGTGGGTCGTTTGGCGGGCGGAAGAAATTTCCCGCTTTCTCCGGCATATGCTGTTTCTATTTCTTGTATCATGTTATTCATCCTCTCTTATTTTAACTGCGTTGGCCAAAATCCAGTTGTCTAACTCCGTTACAATGAACTTCACGAGCCTTCCCACTCTCACAAAAGGGATCTTCCGTTGATGGACCCATGAATAAAGAGTTCGGAGCCTTGATCGTGGATGATCTTTCCCGGCTATCACGAAACAACTATCAAATGATGACTCTGATAAATAAGTTCAACTTCTATCAGATCAAGATCATCTCCGTATCTGACGGGATCAATACGGATGATGAAAACTCAAAGCTGGGAATCCAGCTACGCGGGCTGGTAAACGAGCTTTTCCTAGATGACTTGAGGAAAAAGACATCACGGGGACTGGAGGGGCAGAAACTGCGTGGCTTCAGCGCCGGAGAAAGAGTCTATGGCTACTACTCTGCGCCAATCGGAGAACTCAATCCGAATAAGCGCGGCCGCACAAAGTGTGATGGTATGGTTCACAAGATCAACGCTGCCGAGGCTGAGATCGTTAAACGGATCTACCTGGAGTTCTCTGATGGCAAGAGCATCAATAAGATCATTAACAGTCTCAATATGGAAAAAGTCCCGACCAGGCACATGCTCCCGGATGGCTGGAATAGTTCCACGGTTTCGAGAATCTTGAAGAACGAAAAATACGCTGGCGTCTGGAACTGGCGAAAAACTAAAAACGTTAAGGATGCCATGACAGGAAAGTGCAAATCCATCCCACGGGCTAAGCACGAGCACATTCCCTTTCTAAGGGAGGACTTGCGGATTGTGGGAAAGACGCTGTGGGATAAGGTTCAAAAGCGGTGGATCGACATAGGAGGCACTTGGCCAATAAGAAAACGGGCTACGGGTGCTCTTCAACAACGAAGCTATGTCTACGCCTATCCGAAGCATCTTCTCTCCGGCTTAATGAAATGCGTGGTGTGTAGCGGAGCTTTTATTCTCACGAGCGGCAAAGGTGGTGGCTACTATGGATGCCAGAATGCGCGAAGGGGTACCTGCCAAAACAGGCGCATGATCAAACGCCTTGGGGTAGAACAAAGCATCATAAGCAGGCTCAAAGAGGATTTTTTGACAGTAGATCGACTGGGAGAAGCATTCAAGAAACTCGAGGAGTCTGAGGCCAGTCAGGCGGTTACGCTCCCAACACTGCTCAAAGATAAGGACTCCAAGCTTGTCGAGTTCAGGCGTATGCTTGAAAACTGTCTTGATTTCATAAAGGCCGGGAACGCTTCGAAGTCTGTAGCGGAAGAGATCAAGAAGCTTGAGAGAGGGATTGAAGAGGTTCAGGTCGAAATCGAAACACTCAAATCCAGAATGAGCAGCCAGTTCAAGGCTCCTACGCGAGACTGGATCAAGAACCGGCTGGAGCGCTTAAATCAGGCCCTGGAAGGCCCTAATGCCGCTCTCGCCATTAAGGAGCTCGTAACACCCATAATCCTCAAGCCACGCTCAAACAGTAAGCAGGGCCTCGGCAATAACAAACCACACAGCTATGTGGCCCGCACAACCATCAGAACCACAGCTCTCTTAAATGCTGATCGCGCAGTCTGGCGCGGCAAGAATGATGACAGAGTCGCAGGCGATATTCCGGTGTCCTTTAGCGTATCATAAACAAAATTTACGCCACAAAAGTATGGCTGTAAACCTGGCTGTTAGGGGGCAAAATCAGGGGTTTTTCGGAGTAATTGGGAGTAACAGATAGACTGCGGAAATTTTTTGTAACATGAAGCGAGATAAAGAATTAAGAGTACGCGCCCGGCAGGAGTTGAACCTGCAACCCCCACATCCGTAGTGTGGTGCTCTATCCAATTGAGCTACGGGCGCGAATCTCTATTTCTTTCTATAACGCTTATTCGCGCCCAGCACCGCGGTGCGGGCACGTCTTCAAACTATATTCTTTTTATAAATTCTTGTTCGCGACCTGTCCTGGCTTCCCTTAATTCTCTAACAAAGCTAGGGCGGGCGCATTGATTCTCTATGGATCAATGCGTCGCTGTGACGGCTTCTGTTTGGCCGCCTACCGCGAACGCTTGAGGGGCGGTATTATACGCATTTCCGGGGGAATTGCAAAAAGAACTCCCGGACCCTGGAACAAGGAAGGATGCACCCCTCTTTACAGGTCGTCTTGCGTCTGTTGCGCCCGCCGGCGCTCGAGCGCCTGCGAGGCGGCGAGGGAGCTTTTGATGCTTTGAAGCGTCGTCCCCGGGGTCGCGAGATCGATCCCCTCCTTCGCGTATTCCTTGCGTGTTTCTTTGTCCTTCCCCCAGGGGGAATGCGGCAGCATTTTCGAGCTCATAAAATAAAGGATCGCGATCACCAGCAGGACTAACAACAGTTCTCCCAAACCAAAACCCCGGGAGGACGAAAAGCGGCGGTCTTTTTTCATAGGTCTTCTCTCCAAAGTTTTTTTCGCTCGCCCTTTCAATTCCCGGGCTTCCCCGAAAGACCGGGAATTTATGGGATTTTGGGGGCGCGCTGCCGGTTTATTTCTTTTTTTTCTTCGCCGGCTTGGCGGCGCTTTTCCCTGTTTTTTTCGGCTTTTTGATCTTGGCCGGGGGCGCCACGATCTCCATCGGGTGAAAAACCGGCAGAACCCTTTTCTCTTTGGGGATCAGGCTTCCCTGGTCCGGATTCTGCGGCTTATGCCCGACCTTCCGGATCGCCCAACATTCGGGACAATAGACCGGGCGGCTTTCACTCGGACGGAAGGGCACTTTGCAGCCCTTGCGGCAATCGGCGCAAACGGCTTCATGAAGGATCCTTTCCCGGGGCGCATGATTCGTCTGGGAAGCGTGCGGGGCCGCGGCCTGAGGCGCGGCGTTCGGAGCGTTCTGGCGGATCTCGGCGGGAAGGGCCGCGAGGCGGCTGATCACGTGATCCGTTTTCTTTTCCAGGGACTCCAACCGCTCGACCAGCTTCGTCATCACGGTGACAAGTTCCGGCAAGTTTGATTGGCTGGCTTTCCCCTTTTTCGCGCTTTTTGTCATCGGGCTACCTCCGTTGTTCGAAAAGAATGATCCTCTTGTCGGCATGTTTAACGGGTGACCTTATCGTAGGTCTGCTGGCTGATAAAACCCTTTTTCAGAATGAAATCCATTTTCGCAAGATTCTTGGGACCATACCCCGGGCTCCCGGGAGTCAACTTGTCCGTTAGCGTCTTCCCCTTGAGATAACTATCATAAACGGTTCCGACCCAGATCGCGAGATCTTCGGAAGCGCATTGCCCGCCCTGCGCCCCCAAAAAGCCGTTCTTAACGCTCGTCTTTTTGAAGTCCTCGTAATACTCCTTCAGATTAGCACCTTTAAAATAGCAAGAGGCTCCCGAAATGGCCGCCCATTCACTTTTCTGATCCGTCACTCCAAAGTTGATCTTGAGCTTGGTGTCATAAAGATGGGCCGCTTCATGAAAGAACACCATGGGGTCATCATAGATCGAGCCCTTCAGCACGAGGCTTCCGGATTCCTGATCCGCGAATCCACCTTCGCCTCCTTTAAGAAAGCGCGCGTCCTCCACAAAGACAACGTTTTTGATCGCGGCGGCAAAATCTCCGGGTAAGAGATCGATATAGCTTTTGATCTTCTCCCGGGACGGCAAATCGGGAAAATTCCTGAAAGCGATCCCGCGGTACTCCTCCTGGGGGGACCCGGCGACCAACTGTTTCAGATCCGTGCATACCACATTTTTCACAAAGGTCTGGTCTTCCGGGACCGCGGCAATGTCGCTCTCCGCGGAGGATTGAAACTGATCGATCTTAAAGTTCGGCTCGATTCCGAGGCGAATACCCGGGATCATCTTAGGAAGGTCGACGGAAGAGAATAAACCCAGAGACTTAACCTCCTGCCCGTCGACAAAGAATTTTGAGGATTCGTTCTTCCAGGTGAGCTTGAGTTCATGCCAGTCCCCTATCTGAAACTGATAGGGGTAGGCAAAGGCGGCCAACACGCAGCTTGCGAATCTCCGGTGGACGATCAGCTTGTCCTGAATGATCTGGAGCTCATAGCTTTCGCGGCTGTCCGAAGAAACCCCGAGAAGCAACACGTGATTGTGCGGGTCGGAGGAAATATCCTTGAGCAATTTGTACGCGGAAGCCAATCGTCCCCGCGTCGGAAGCGATTTTTTGGCCGTTGAGATCATGATAGCGCGATGTCAAAGCCGTACAAACACCGCAAACCGAAAAAAATAACAGCGCAGAAATCGCCAGGGCCTTCCTCTGCATAAAGCTTCCCTCCCTCTGAAGTTAGAACGCCGCCCGTCTCCCTCTGTTATAACCCTCGCGCGAAATTAGGCCGCAGCCTAATCTCTCCGTCAAGCGCTGCCTTGAGCGCTTTTAAAAGCGCCGGCTTGTCTTTCGGAAAGGTTCCCTCGAGTGCGAGATAGTTCGACGCGTGATCCGAGCGGAAAACCGTACGCTTAAGTTCCAGACCCCGGATGATAGCATAAGCCTCACGAAGCAGCTCTGTCGTATCCAGCTCCTCAAAGTCGCCACGCCGCAATTCTTCCGCGAGCGGCGTGCCGGGAATCACCATGAGCGACAGGAAGGAGAGATAGCGCGGCTGCATCCGGTTCAGTGCTTCGACCGTCGCTTTCACGTGTTCCGCAGAATCCTTTTTTCCTCCCAGCCCGAGCAAGACGATTGCCGACGACTTGATCCCCGCGGCCTCCGCCCGCCGGACGCCCTGAATCATTTCTTCCACGCTTGACGTTTTTCCACAGCGGTCAAGGATCCTCTGGCTACCACTCTCGAGGCCGGTATAAAAGAGGCTCAGCTTGTGGGCGTACAGTTCGGCGAGCTCCGCGTCGCTTTTTCGGGTGATGTTCGATCCGTTGGCGTAAGCAGAGACGCGGGAAAGCGAGGGGAAGACCTGCCCCAACTTTTTGAGAGCCGGCACCAGTTTGCTATGGGCAAGCACGAGTGCGTCGCCGTCCATGAGAAAAACACGCCGCGTGCCGGGATAGCGACGGGCGTATCGGTCAATATCCGAAAAAACTTCGGCGGCGTCTTTCACGCGAAAGGGTTTTCCTTTGTACGCGCCACAGAAACTGCAGTGATCTGCCGAGCAGCCGAGCGTCACCTGCAAAAGAAAACTGTCGGCCTCGGCCGGCGGCCGTATCACGGGTTCAATGATCGCCATTTGACGGGAACCTTTCTTGTCGCTTACCAGGTTCGCAGAAGATAAATTCTTTTACCGGGATGCCCCCGCGAGCTTCGCCCAGCGCAGGATTGCGCTCTTGGACCGCGGATTATCATACTTCTCTTGCGGGGACGGACGAATGGGCTCCTGCCCCATCTCGGAAAAAATGCCGGCTTCAACCCCCTCCGTAAAAGAACGGACCACGCGTTCATCTTCTCCGGAATGGAAGGTCAGGATGGCCACGCGCCCCTGCGCTTTGAGGCAGAAGGGCAAGTTCCGAAGGAATTGATCGAGCGCGGAAAATTCGTCATTCACGGCAATGCGGAGCGCTTGAAACGTTCTGCGGATGGAGCGCGTGATGTCTTCTTCGAGATCTCCCTCCGAGATCATTGGCAGCGCGTCGCGAACAATATCCGCGAGTTCGGTCGTTGTGGAAATGCTGCCGCGGTTCTTGTAAATCGCTTTCGCAATCGCCCGGGCATGCGGCTCGTCCGAGTGGGCCCAGAGGATCTCTTCGAGTTCTTTTTCCGCGAGGGAACGGATCAGGATCGAGGCGGGTTGACCGCGAGTGGGATTCAGCCGGAGATCAAGCGGCCCTTCGACTTTATAGGTAAACCCGCGCGAAGGATCATCCAGTTGCATGGAGGAAACGCCTAGATCCGCGAGAATAAAATCAAAGCCGCCGCTGGCCGCCGCGAGCAGCTTGGGGATCCCCGCGAAATTGATGCGCCGGACGACAAGCGCGTCCTCCGCGAACCCCATCCCCCGAAGGCGCGCCTCCGTCCGGACGATCTCGATCGGGTCCACGTCAATCCCCCACAAGCGGCCGCCGGGAAGAATGCGTTTCAATAATTCCGCGGCATGCCCGCCGTATCCGAGCGTCGCGTCCACGCCTTTCTGGCCGGGCTTGGGGTCAAGGACTTCCAGAATTTCCTGAACGCAAATGGGGCGATGCGAGCCGGCGGGCGTTTTGCCGCTTTGTATTATTTTTTCGACATCCTGCGCGTACTTTTCCCGGTTGAGCTCTTTATATTTCTCCTCGAACCGGCGCGGGTGGGTGCCCGAATAGCGCAGGCGCCGTTTCTTCTGAGGCGCTTCGCCTCCGGTGTTTTGACTTGTTTCAGAGTCTTGCATCAGGCCTCGATTGTCAGCTCTTGAATCGCTGCCGGACGCGCGGAAGAGAGCTCGCTAAGAACCAAACAAGCGGGCCCGCCAGATAAATGGAGATCTGGGGGTGTGCGACGGCCAGGACGCGGTCGACGAGCGTGGGCTCCTCAAAGAGCCAGAAGGTCCAGGCAAAATGCGCCGCCCAGCATCCGAAGCCGAACATGATCACGGCCAATAGCCGACTCAGCAAGAACGCACCTTTCTTTCCCTGCCACATCCCGATAAGAGCAACGATCAGAAGCCCCGCATACAGCACGCTCCCGGCGGTCCATCCCCACGACTGGTCCGCGATCATAAGCCAGAGAAGTCTCCCGCAAGCGACAAGCGCTAAGGCGCCGCCGATCGCGATCATGATCTTTGTTTTTTTCATAAGGCTCTCCTTTGCCGGCAGCGTTGAACGCGGCGGGATTCTTGCTTTTTAAAGATGGAATTTCCCTTTTTTCCGCTCGAGCGTCCGGTGAAACTTGTCTTCGACATCCGCGATCGCTTCCTTCAGCGCCCCGAAGATCTTCGCCACCTGATCGCTGCTGTAAGAGTATTGCGAGGTCGCCAGATTTCCGATCAGGCGGATCTTGTCGAGCGTCGACGCGACGCGTTGCTCGGCCAGGCGCTTAAAACGGTCTTCTTTCGATTCGTCCGGTACGTTTTGGATTTCTTCATTCTCTTCCACGCGGCTCTCCTTTGTTTTTCTGTCGATAGCCGATCAAAAAGCCAACACGGCTTCATTATAGCCTATAAAGGTGCGTCTTTCTTTATGGAGAATGGAGAAGTCGCAGCTGCGGGGACTTTTTATGGGAAAAACGGAGGGGGGGGGATTTCTTCTCTTCCGCCCGCTTGTCAGCGGGCTCCTTCGAAGCCGGCCGCCCTTCGCTCGCACCAGTGGCGCTCGGGTCGGCTTCAAATCCCCCGCAGCCCGAGGCGTCCGCAGCGTGCACCGCTCTTTGAGCTTCGCCGGAAGCGGAGATTTTCAAGGAAAAAACGGAGGGGGGGGGATTTGAACCCCCGGTGGCACTTGCGTGCCACATCGGTTTAGCAAACCGACGCACTAAGCCGGGCTATGCGACCCCTCCAAAGCTTACACTGAAGACTGCGGACGAACAAAATAAATGGCAGCCCTGCCTCTTTAAATTTTAACAGTGGTCAGGACCATCATAATTACCCCATTCATTCTTGAATGAGAATTATGGCGGAGAGGGCGAGATTCGAACTCGCGAGACCTTTCAGTCTACCCGCTTTCCAGGCGAGCGCACTAGACCAGGCTATGCGACCTCTCCATAAATCGCGTACGGCGTCTCGCGTACGGGGTACGGTTTTTTCGCGCCGTACACCGTACTCCGTACAATAAAAAGTGCTAAAGTGTATGTTTTTCCCTGAGAATGGTCAAGGAGCGAACTTGAGGCTTCAGGCCAGATAAGGCTGCAGCGCGGCCGGGAATGTGATCTGCCCGTCCGGTCCCTGGAAATTTTCCAGAAGACAGAGCACGATCCGGGCAAGCGCCAGGCCGGAGCCATTCAGCGTATGGACGAGTTCGAGCTTTTTGGTCGCGGCATTGCGATAACGGATATTCATGCGTCGGGCCTGAAAGTCGCCGAAAAGACTGCAACTCGAAACTTCGAACCATTTTTGGGTGGCCGGCGCCCAGACTTCCAGATCATAACACTTGGCTGCGGCAAAGCTCATGTCCCCGCTCCCGAGGAGCAGGACGCGATAGGGAAGTTCGAGCGCCTGGAGAACTTCTTCGGCGTCCCTAAGAAGCGATTCGAGTTCCTCGCCGGATCCTTCCGGCTTCACAAATTTCACCATCTCGACTTTATCGAATTGATGTACGCGGGAAAGACCGCGAGTATCTTTCCCGTAGGAGCCGGCCTCTTTGCGAAAACAAGGGGTGTACCCGGTATATTTGATGGGAAGTGCTTTTTCTTCGATCGTTTCATCCCGCATCAGATTCGTGATCGGAACTTCCGCGGTCGGAATAAGAAAAAAAGATCCCTTTTCCTCCCCTTCCCCTGCCGCCAGCGCATACATGTCTTCTTCCATCTTGGGGATCTGTCCAGTCCCGCGCATCGAGGCGCGATTAACGACCGCCGGCGCCCAAACCTCGGTGTATCCATGCTTTTTAACATGAAGATCGATCATGAAGCTGATCAGCGCCCGCTCAAGCCTGGCGCCCAGTCCAAAATACACCGGAAATCCCGCGCCGGTGATCTTGCTGCCCTTTTCCATAGAAAAAAGTCCAAGGCTGGTGGCAAGCTCCAAATGATCCTTGATCTTATAGCCAAACTTTCGGGGATCTCCCCACGAGCGCACTAACTTATTCCCTACTGCTCCTTTTGCTACCGGGACGTCGCTTGAAGGCAAGTTTGGGATAGCTAGAGATAAAAGCTCTATTTTTTGAGCTGCTTCTCCCACCAGCGAGTCAAGGTCGCCTATTTTTTGGGATATCGTCTTCATTTCATGAATGGCTTCTGATGCATCTTGGCCCTCTTTTTTGAGGGTTGCAATACGATCATTGGCCTGATTCCTGCGGGCTTTAAGCTCTTCGGCCTCCTGAAGGAGCCTGCGCCTTTCGGCGTCACGCTGGAGCAATGCGTCGAGATCGACAGTAACCCCCTTGGCAGAGAGTCCCTTTCGGACAAGGTCGGGGTTTTCGCGGATGAATTTAAGATCGAGCACGGTTCGCTCTCTTTACTTTTGGGTTTTCTTTTCGTCCAGAAGATCGAGCTGCTGAGCGTCGCTCGTTTCTTCTTCCTTGGCGACCACGCGCGTGGCGGAGGCGATCTTGTCCTTTTCCTTCAAGCGCATGACATGAACGCCCACGGCATTGCGTCCGGAGGTGCGAATCTGGCTCACAGGACAACGCACGACCATGCCGCTCGTCGTCACAATAATGATCTCGTCTTCTTCGGCCACCGTCAGCACATTCACAACTTTTCCGTTCTTCTCGGAAACCTTGATATTGATGATCCCTTTGCCGCCGCGCGACTGGATCCGGTATTGGGCAAAAAGTGTTTTTTTGCCGAAACCATTTTGCGTCACGGTGAGCGCCGTTGCCTTCGGGTTCACGATCTCTGCGGCGATCACTTCATCGCCCTTCGTCAGATTCATACCGCGGACACCGGTCGCGTTGCGGCCCATCTCGCGCACATTGTCTTCTTTGAAGCGGATGGCCTTGCCGTCACGCGTCGCGATAAAGATCTCGTCTTTGCCGGACGTGATCTTGCAGGCGACCAGCTCATCCTTGTCGCGCAAGGTAATGGCGTTAATGCCGTTGGAGCGCGGCCGCGAATATTCGATCAGGTTCGTTTTTTTGATCACGCCCTTGGCTGTAACCATGAGCACGAACCGCTTGTCGTCGAACTCCTTGACCTGCAAGAAACCGGAGACCTGCTCTTCCGGCGCAAGAGAAAGGAAGTTCACGATCGCTTTTCCTTTCGCCTGGCGGGACGCCTGCGGAATGTCATAGGCCTTGCGCCAATACACGCGCCCCTGATTGGTGAAGAACATAATATAGTCATGGGTGGAGGCGAGGAACATGTGCTCAATGAAATCCTCGTCGTCGCGCACGCCCGCTCCCGACACGCCGCTCCCGCCGCGATTCTGTCTGCGGTACATGGTCACCGGAATGCGCTTGATATAGCCGGCATGCGAGATCGTGATCAGCACGTCTTCCTGCGCGATCAGATCTTCAATGTCGATGTCGCCTTCCGCGGCCACGATCTGCGTCCGGCGCTCGTCCCCGTACTTCTTGAGGATCTCAAGCGTCTCTTCCTTGATGATATCGAGCACCTTGCGGCGGCTCTTCAAGACCGACCGGTAATATTCGATCTTCTTGATAAGCTCGAGATATTCCTCATCGATCTTCAGCCTCTCAAGCTGCGTCAGGCGCTGCAACTGCAGTTCGAGGATCGCCTTGGTCTGGATCTCCGTGAGCTTGAGGGCTTTCATCAAGGATTCCTTCGCGATCTCCGGACTCTTGGAGGTGCGAATGATCTTGATGACCTTGTCGATATTCGCGATCGCGATCTTGTAGCCTTCGAGGATGTGGGCGCGCTTTTCGGCCTTATCGAGTTCGAATCTCGTGCGCCGCGTGATCACTTCGACGCGGAATTCAATAAAGCGCTCGATCATTTGCTTGAGCGTGAGGACGCGCGGCTGGCCGTCCACGAGCGCGAGCATGATGATGCCAAATGTCGACCGCATCTGCGTGTGCTTGTAAAGATTGTTCAGGATCACCTGCGGGATGGCGTCTTTTTTGAGCTCCACCACAATGCGCATGCCGTCCCGGTCCGATTCGTCGCGGAGATCCGAAATGCCTTCGATCTTTTTATCTTCCACAAGCCGCACGATCGACTCGATCAGGTTCGTCTTGTTCACCTGATACGGGATCTCGGTAATAATAATGGCGTCTTTTTTACTGCGCCCGGTCTCGATCGCGGCTTTCGCGCGCATAACGACCTGCCCGCGGCCCGTCTCATACGCTTTTTTGATCCCGTCGCGTCCGACAATGAGTCCGGCGGTCGGAAAATCCGGCCCCGTGACGATCTTGGAAAGTTCTTTGACGGTCACGTCCGGGTTGTCGATCGTGGCGAGCATCGCCTTCGCGACCTCGGTTAAATTGTGAGGCGGAATGTTGGTCGCCATACCCACCGCGATACCGCTTGAGCCGTTGATGAGCAGGTTGGGAAGCTTAGAAGGAAGGATCGAAGGCTCGACCAACGACTCGTCAAAATTCGGGACGAAGTCAATGGTATCCTTGTCAATATCCGTCAGAAGCTCGTTGCTCATGCTGGAAAGCCGGGCTTCGGTGTAACGCATGGCGGCCGCGTTGTCGCCATCGATCGAGCCGAAGTTCCCCTGGCCTTCCACGAGCGGGTAACGGAGCGAAAAATCCTGCGCCATGCGGACCATCGATTCATAGACCGCGGTGTCCCCGTGCGGATGGTATTTCCCAAGCACTTCTCCGACAATACGGGCGGATTTCTTGTAAGCCTTGCTGTGGGTGAGTCCGAGTTCGTTCATCGCGAACAGAATGCGCCGGTGTACGGGTTTAAGCCCGTCGCGAACATCCGGCAACGCTCGGCCGACAATGACCGACATCGCGTAATCGATGTAGGAATCCTTCATCTCCTCTTCGATGGGGCGGAGGATGATCTTTTCATTCATTGCGTACAGATTTTTTTGTTCTTCTGCCATGATAGCGTTCCCTTTTTTCTTGGATTAAATATCGAGGTTGCGCACGGCTTTCGCGTGCCGCTCAATGAATGCGCGCCGCGGTTCCACGGCGTCGCCCATCAGGACCGAGAAGATCGAATCCGCTTCGACGGCGTCATCCAGAGTGACCTTGAGAACGGTCCGGGTTTCTGGATTCATTGTGGTATCCCACAGCTGGATCGGGTTCATTTCTCCAAGACCTTTGTAGCGCTGGAGCGTCATACCCTCTTTGCCGTTCACCTTAATAAGGCTCAGAACATCCCGGAGGGCTTTTGTCTCCTGGGTTTCTTTCTCCAGGGTCAGCTCAAAGCGCACTTCTTCTCCGCTTTCAAAATCTTCGAAATCAAGATTGTATTTCTCAAGACGTTTTTTCGCTTTTTCAAACTCTTTGGCTTCAAAGATCTCGATCAGGTCGTGCATGGGGGGCAACGCGACGTCTTCTTCCACAATTTCTTCCTCCGCCTTCTCTTTAGCGGCGGCCTTTTTCCCTTTTTCTTCCTTCTTATCCTCCCCCTTCGCTTTTTCTTCGGCCCGCGCAGCTCTTTCCTCTTCTTTAATCTCGAGGGCTCTCTTTGCTTCGAGCGCCTGCACGTGCTCCTCGACTTCTTTCTCGGAATAAAGAAAGGTTTCTTCGTTCTTGGCGAGAAGTCGCACGAGAAATTGCGGGAAGCCTTTTTTCTTATCGTGGGCTTCCATGAACCGGTGCCACAAAATACCTTTTCTGGCGAGAGACCGCTCCAGATCTTCCATGGCCTGCACAAGCTCCATGAGCTCCCGTAGCTCCTTGCCTTCAATCTTCCCTTTGGCGCCATTTTTTTTAAGGGACACGCCCGCTAGCCCGAAATCGAGCAGCATGCTGTTCATCTGCTCTTCGGTCTGAACATACTGCTCTTCCTTGCCGCGTTTCATTTTAAAAAGCGGGGGCTGGGCGATGTAGATGTGCCCGTTCTCCAGAAGCTTTTTCATCTTGCGATAGAAAAAGGTGAGCAGGAGGGTGCGGATGTGGCTGCCGTCAACGTCGGCGTCGCACATCAGGATGATTTTGTGATAGCGGAGCTTTTCGATGTTGAACTCTTCGTCAATCCCGGCCCCTATCGCCGTGATGATGGTCCGGATCTCTTCGTTGGAAAGGATCTTATCGATACGGGCCTTTTCCACGTTGAGGATCTTTCCCTTCAGGGGAAGAATCGCCTGGAATCTCCGGTCGCGTCCCTGTTTGGCCGAACCGCCGGCCGAATCTCCCTCAACCAAATAGACTTCCGTGTTCGCCGGGTCTTCGTCGGAACAGTCTGCTAATTTTCCGGGCAACGACGCGGACTCGAGCGCGCCTTTGCGCCGCGTCAGCTCCCTGGCTTTCCTCGCGGCTTCGCGTGCGCGATAAGCCAGCGCCGCCTTTTCCACGATCTTGTTGGCGATCGGAGGGTTTTCCTCGAAGAACGCGCTCAGCCCCTCGTAGATCACCGAATAAACGATTCCTTCGACTTCGCCGTTCCCAAGCTTGGTCTTGGTCTGTCCTTCAAATTGCGGCCGCGGAATCTTGATACTGATCACCGCCGCAAGCCCCTCATTCAGGTCCGTGCCGCTTAAACCGCTCTCGATATCCTTAAGAAGGTTTTTATTTTTTGCGTACTGGTTGGTGGCGCGCGTCATGGCGGTTTTGAAGCCGCTCAAGTGCGTCCCGCCTTCGATGGTATTGATGTTATTCGCGAATGAGAATACGTCTTCCCCGTAGCTGTCGTTATACTGAAACGCCGCCTCGACCTCGACTTCGTCTTTGACGTTATCAACATAAAAGATTTTTTTATGAAGGGGGTTTTTGCTACGGTTGAGATACTGGATAAATTCCGCGATGCCGCCCTTATAAAGGAATACGTGCTCCTTGATCTCTTTTTTAACGCGCTCGTCGCGGATCGTGATGCGAACGCCCTTGTTCAGATACGCGAGTTCGCGCAACCGGTTGGACAGAACATCGAAGCTGAATTCGACGCTTTCAAAAATCGTCTTGTCCGCCATGAAAGAAACTGTGGTGCCGCGCTCTTTTGTTTTTCCTTTTTCGGAAACCTTTGTGACGGGATGTCCCTTTTCGTACCGTTGTTGCCAAAGCTTTCCGTCGCGGCGCACTTCCACTTCGCACCACGCGGAGAGGGCGTTCGTCACCGAGACGCCGACGCCGTGCAGCCCGCCCGAAACGCGATAGGCCTTGTTGTCGAATTTTCCGCCCGCGTGAAGCGTCGTCATGACAACTTCGAGCGCGGACTTATTCTGGCCCTTGTGCAGATCCACTGGGATGCCGCGGCCGTCATCGGCAACGCTGACGCTTCCGTCGGCCTGAATGACAACGTCCACGCGCGTCGCGTGCCCTGCGAGCGCTTCGTCGATCGAGTTATCCACGACCTCATAAACGAGATGATGCAGCCCGCGAAGCGTGGTGTCGCCGATATACATGCCGGGCCGCTTACGGACGGCCTCCACCCCCTCGAGCACCTGAATCTTGGTTGCGTCGTATTTTGCGGCAGCTTCTTCTTTTTTTATTTTGTCTTTATCAGCCATGATTTTCCTTTTATGTATTTTATTATTTCCCGACCAGAACCCGGACCTCTTTAACCGCTTCTTCCCCCAGCGCCGCTTGCGCCCGCTTCAAGAACGACTGCCGGTATCTTTGACTGATCTCAAACGCGAGAACGGAATCTTTTACGTGGATGTAAAGGATGCCTTTGCTGGAAAGTTGGGGCCGGGTTTGCTTTGTTAATTTTTCTCCGGCAATGCTCGGCCAGGAATCTATCAGTAAGCTCCGTTTTTGTTTCTCTGGATCTTCGAACCCCTTGATGATCCCCGGGAGTATCGAGCGAATATCATCCATGAAAAGCGTTCTTTTATCGGCTTTTTGTTTTATTAGTTAAGCTGCATCGGCATGATCACGTAAAGATACCCTTCTCGCCCGCGTATCAACCCCGGCTTGTCGGGACTTGTCAGGGAGATGCTAATATTTTCATCAGATAAATTCTTCAGCACGTCTAAAAAATAGACGGGGTTAAACCCAATCGTGATCTCTTCCCCTTTAAAAACGGCGGAAAGCTCTTCTTTCGCCTCCCCCATATTGGGTGTTTTCGCGGAAACAATAACTTTGTTTTTAACGAAATCAAATTTGAGCGCCGGCGCTTCCGCGGAAGTTAGTAAGGTTGCTCTCCGGACAGCCTGGAGGAATTCCTCTCTATTTGCCTGAACGGTCGTTTTTTATTATTTCGGGATCACTTTATCATAGTTTGGAAAATTCCCCTCAATAAGGCTCGAGGTCAGAAAGGTGTCTTCGAAAGAAAAAATAATTTTATTTTGGGTGTGGACGATTTTCACCACCCCTTCCCACTCCAATAATTTTAAAAGCTCGTGGATGGTTTTTGCAGGTATGATCATTTCCGCGCTTTTTGTGTTCTTTTGCTTGGTTTCTTTTTTATAAAAAGCAAGCCTTCGCCCGTCGGTCGCCACAAAGCGGAGTTGATTCCCTTGAATCGAAAGAAGAACGCCATTTAAAACATATCTTGTTTCGTCATGGGAGATCGCGAACGCTGTTAAAGAAAGGCTTTCTTTAATAACCGCTTGTTCTATCTCTATCGCTTCCTCTAAAGAAAAATCAGGGAGTTTTGGGTATTCCTCTTTATCTAATCCCATAATTTTAAAATGGGACTTCCCTGCTTTAATATTCACTGTGTTGTTTTTCGTTACGGTGACTTCTACAATTCCCTCAGGGAGTTCTTTAATAATATCAAAAAATTTTCTTGCCGGAACCGTGATGCTTCCTGGTTGGATGATCTCCACGGGAAGAAGCGTGGAAATCCCAACCTCCATATCTGTGGCAACAATCTTCAACTTACCTTCTTTTTGAGTCTCAAGAAGAAGATTGTTTAAAATGGGAAGAGTGCTAGGTTTTGAGGCGGCAATATTCACACCTAAGGTAATTTTTTTTAAGAGATCACTTTTTTGAACCTTTATCTCCATAAAGACTCCTTATGCTTTTATTCTATATTTTAAAAACAGTAACCGTAATAACAGGACCTGTGGATTTGTGCATATCCTACACAACTATCTAAAAAAGAACGAGATATAAAAAAGTTTTTCTGTGGAAAAGAACCTACTTTTTCAACAGTCCCAAAAGTTTTTCCAGCAAAAGACGAACCTCGACATCTTGGTCCCGTTCTTTTGCGATCTTAGAACAAGAGTGGAGTACGGTGGTGTGATCTTTCCCGCCAAAAAATTCTCCGATCTCTGGAAGCGAGTGAGTTGTGAGCTCCCGAATAAGATACATCGCGATCTGGCGAGGGCGAACAATAGAAACTGTCCGCCGCTTGGCCCGAAGGTCCGAAACCTTCACATTAAAATAATCAGCCACCACCTTTTGAATACCCTCTATGGTAAACTTCTGGGATTCTTCCTTAAAAGCGTCTTTAAGCACCTCTTGAGCGAGACGGACATCGATCTTGGAGTTTGTAAGGGTGCAATATGCCACAACCCGGATCAAGGCGCCCTCTAACTCTCGGATATTAGACTTAATTTTTCCAGCGATAAAATAGGCCACATCATCAGGCACCACAACGGTTTCCCTCTCCATCTTCTTTTTTAAAATAGCAACGCGCGTCTCAAAGTCTGGCGGTTGAATATCAGTTACGAGACCCCAGCCAAAACGGGAGACGAGGCGCTCCTCAAGACCCGGGATTTCCTTGGGGGGGCGGTCGCTTGTGACGACGATTTGCTTATGAGCATCGTAAAGAGTGTTGAATGTATTAAAAAACTCTTCCTGGGTGGAGTCTTTTTCAGCAATAAAATGGACATCGTCTATTAGCAAGAGGTCGAGAGTGCGATACTTTGCTCGAAATTGAGGCGTGGACTTTGTTTGTATCGCGGTGATCAGCTGGTTGGTGAATTTCTCGCTGGAAATGTACAAGATCTTGAAGTCCGGGTGACGCCGCTTCATTTCATGGGCAATAGACTGCAAAAGATGGGTTTTCCCGAGACCTGTGGGCCCGTAAATGAAGAGAGGGTTGTACTGTTTGGCCGGAGACTCGCTGACTGCTACCGAGGCAGCATGGGCAAAACGATTCCCAGGACCGATCACGAAGTCATCAAAGGTATAGCGCTGATTCAGCCCCACAAGAGCCTCTTCCCTTTCTTTCGGGGATTGCGGCGCCGAGGCCGGGAGAGAGGGGGCAGCCCTAGGAGGCTCCACCACCCGATAGATAATTTTTAAAGAATGGCCAAAAACATCCTCAACCGAAGAGAGGATCAGGTTTTGGTAATGGTCTTCGAGCCATTTTCCGTAATATTGGTCCGGGACGCTCAGGGTTAAAGCCTCAGGAGAAACCTCAAGCAAAGAAACCGGCTCAAACCAGGTTTTGAAGGAGCGTTCGCTCAATTCCCGGGAAAGGATCAAGCAAATCTTTTTCCAAAGCTCCACAGCGGAAGTGTTCGCTAGAGGTAAAAGAGGTGATGTCATAGGAAGAAAAAGCTTTCCATTGTTATCCACAAGTTGTTAATAGGATAATATTGATTATTTATCAAAACGTATTCGAGAACAAAAAAAATGACACAAAAGCATAAATAGCTTATAAACACGTTATCCACAAGAAGAAAAAGGCCAAAATAAATGTTCGTCCCCCAGAAGGAGACGAACAGATGTGGATGCGAAAAGGATTCTACAGCAAAAAAGGTATTTGTCCACGAGGAAACAAAAATATTTTTCAAACAAGATCTGAAAAACGCACAAAGCCTTTTTTGCCCAACTAGAAACAAAAGCCAAACAAAAGGCTGGATATTCCAAACAAACTTCACTATAATCCCCGCCTCATGAAAAGAACATACCAGCCTTCCAAGAGAAAACGTCGTAACAAGCACGGCTATCTTGCCCGAAAGAAGACGGCGGGAGGACGAAAAGTCCTCGCAGCGCGCCGTAAAAAAGGGCGGAAAAAGCTGACCCAAGTCTAGCGCTGTGTCGACATTGATTTTACGGTTCACCGCGCTACCTCGTGGCCCCGTAAAAATCAAACAGACACGGTGGTAAGCGTTGGAGCCCAGGAAGCGCCTTTTTTCAAGCCAGCGAATCCGGCGGCAAGCAACCTTCAAACTACTCGTTGAGAAAGGAACTTTTTCTCGAGGGGAGTTTTTTTACTTGTGGGCCAGTCGCCGTGCCGACATCGGAGAAGTGTCCCCGAAAGCGAGACCCATGATCGGGATCGTGGTAAGCCGTAAAGCGGATCCACGCGCGAGCGGGCGGAACATCTGGAAGCGCCGCGTCCGGGAGATTTTCCGGGAAAAGCAGGCGATGCTTCACCCCGAAGCCGTTTGCCTTGTGAAAGTCCGGACGACGCAAAGGAAGCCTTCTTACGCGGCCATGGACGAAGACCTCGTCAAACTTTTCAAAAAAACAGGAGCCTGGGCGTGAAGCACTTTTTGATCCTTATGATTCATGCTTATCGCGCGCTCATCGCTCCCCTTCTCGGTCCTTGTTGCCGTTTTACTCCCAGTTGCTCCGCGTACGCGGAAGAATCTCTTCGAAAGAACGGAGCGTGGTCCGGCGGCAAGCGGGCGCTCCAAAGATTTTGTAAATGCCACCCCTTTCACCCCGGCGGGTTTGATCCCGTTCTATAAAGGAAACAAAATGGATAAAAATACCGTAAAAGCGATTGTTCTCGCCATGGCTGTCATGCTGTTTTACCCGATGGTGGTTAAAAAGTTTTATCCTGCAGCGTATCAGAGAACACCGGGCGCCACGACAGCAACGCAGCTCGCCCCCGCAGCGCTTCCCACAAGAGTGCCGCCCACGGCCATTTCTGAGGTGACGGGAGGAACGAACCTGGAAAAAGCGGCGGCCCCCGCCGTGACGCTTCTGAAGAATAACTTTTATCAAGCCGAATTTTCCACGCTCGGCGGAACCCTCACAAGCCTTTCCTTTCTCGGCGAAGCCGGGAGACAGAATTTTACAAAAACAGATTTTTTTGTGGGTGATCCGCGCGAGTCCGGCATTTTCGGGGTGAGTGTTCTTCGCGAAAGAGCGGATCTTTCGGAAACGATATTCAAGATGGCCCGGAAAGGAGCGCGAGGAGAGACCCTGGAGTTTTCTTACGAACTGCCTGGCGAATATCAGTTTATCAAGACGTTTACGGTGCGCGAAGATAAGCCCGTGATCGATCTCACCGTCAGGATCAAGAACCTTTCCCCCATTACAAAGCATTTCCCCGTGACCCTGAACTACGGCATAAGTTATACCGAAGGCTATCAAAGAAGTTATGGTTACTATGACGCGGCAGCCTATACGGACAAGGTCCAGACGAAGGGCCTAAGAGATATTAAGAAGAAGGGGTATTTCTTCCCCGAGCAAACCGTGTGGGCGGGATTTATAAAAAAATATTTCGCGCTGCTTATCAAGCCGGACGCAAAGATCATCGAGGGAAGCGCTCGCGCGGACACAAAGGATCTTTTTGGAGAAATGACCCTGGAGCCGTTGACGGTTCTGGCGGGCGGCGAAGGCGAAAGAAGCTTTTTGATCTATGCCGGAACGCAGCGCTACGAAGCGCTTAAAAGCTTTGGCGTTGGATTCGAGGAGGTTTTCTCCAGGGGTTTCTTCGGGCTCTTCAAGACATGGATCCTTATGGCGCTTAAATTTCTGAACCAATACACGCACAACTTTGGCTGGGCGCTTGTGATCCTCACCTTCTTGATCAAGCTGGTGTTCGCGCCGCTGACGCACCTTAGTTACTCGAACATGAAGAAAATGCAACTCCTCTCGCCGAAAATGAAGGCGATCCAGGAGCATAACAAAAAAGATCCCGCGAAATCCCAGCACGAGCTCATGATGCTCTACCGGCGGAATAAAGTGAATCCGATGATGGGTTGTCTTCCCATGCTGATACAGATCCCCGTTTTTATCGCGATGTTCAAGCTTCTTCCCGAAGCGATCGAGCTTCACGGCGCGCCCTTCATTTTTTGGATCAAAGATCTTTCTTCGCCGGATCATTTCATGACGCTCCCCTTCACCGTTCCCCTGCTCGGGTGGACCGCGCTGAACATCCTGCCGCTCACCATGGCGGCTTCTCAGGTCTGGTATCAAAAACTCATGCCGGCGCAGCCGGGGTCGAGCCCGGAGCAGCAGACCATGATGAGCATCATGCCGGTCTTTTTTGGCTTCATGTGCTACAACATGCCTTCGGGCCTGACGCTTTATTGGACGCTGCAGAATATGTTCTCGATCATCCAGCAGGTTTTCATCAACAGGATCGCGATCATTCTGCATCACGAAGATCAATAAAATCGCACAACGCGCAACGCTCAACGGACAACGAATCGTTGCGCTTTGCGCGCTGCGCGCTGAGCGTTGAACGAATATGAATCCCATCCAAAGATACGCTGCCATCATTGTCGGAGCCGGCCACGCCGGCGTCGAAGCTTCCCTTGCCATCGCCCGAGCGGGTTTTCCCGTGCTGGTGATCACCATGGACACGAACGCCATCGCGCGCATGTCGTGCAATCCCGCGATCGGCGGGCTCGCAAAGGGCCACATGGTCCGTGAGATCGACGCGCTCGGCGGCGAAATGGGTCTCGCGACGGATGCCACCGGCATTCAATTCCGCATGCTCAATAAATCCAAGGGCCCCGCCGTTTGGGCGCCGCGCGCGCAAGCCGACAAAAAACAGTATGAGCTTTATATGAAGCGCGTGCTCGAGGCTGAAAAAAACATAACGCTCTTACAGGGACAGGTCGTGGAACTTCTTGTGAAAGATGGCGTTTGCTATGGCGTACGAACGAAGAGCGGCGAAACATTTTTTGGTGAGTACGTGATTCTGACCACGGGAACCTTTTTACAGGGACTGATCCATGTCGGCGAAGAAAATTATCCGGGAGGACGCCGGGGTGAGGCGCCCGCGGTCGGGCTTTCGGATTCTCTGCGCGCTCACGGGATCGATCTGGTGCGGTTCAAGACGGGAACGCCGCCGCGACTTCATAAGGACAGCATTCGTTGGGACATTCTGGAGGAGCAGAAAGGCGATGAACCGCCGCTCCCCTTTTCTTATCGAACAAAGGATTTTAAGGTCGAGCAGCTTTCCTGTTTCATGACCCACACGAACGAAAAGGCCCACGCGATCATTCGCAAAAATTTGGATCGCTCCCCGCTTTATGCCGGAAGGATCGCCGGCATCGGACCGCGCTATTGCCCCTCGGTGGAAGACAAGGTCGTGAAATTTCCCGATAAAAAATCCCATCAGATTTATCTTGAGCCAGAGGGACGCGACACTGACGAAATATACATGAACGGATTTTCAACGTCCCTTCCGAAGGATGTCCAGGAAGTCGCGCTTCGCGAGATCCGGGGTCTTGAAAAGGCGGAAATTCTGAAATTCGGATACGCAATCGAATACGATGCCGCTCCCCCGATGCAGCTCAAGCATTCTCTGGAAACCAAAAAAATAAAAAATCTTTTTTTTGCCGGACAGATCAATTGCACCTCCGGCTATGAAGAGGCCGCGGCGCAAGGGCTTATGGCGGGATTCAATGTGATACGGAAATTGTGCGGCCAGAGTGAATTCGCGCTCGACCGGACGGAGGCCTATATCGCCGTGCTGATCGATGACCTTGTGACCTGCGGGACGAACGAACCCTATCGAATGTTTACTTCACGCGCAGAATTCCGTCTGTTGCTTCGCCAGGATAACGCCGACGAACGGCTCATGCTTTACGGATTTCAGTTCGGGCTGATCGGCGAAAAAACATTCGAAGAGTTCAATCAACGATTGGACCGGATGCGGGCCGATGTGAAAGAACTAAAAGCAAAGCGCTTTAAAAACGATACTCTTTATCAGTATTTAAAGCGGCCCGAGATAAGATATAAAGAATTGCTGTTAAATGATTTGCACTCATCTATTCTTAAGGACGATGAGATCCATCGCGTCGAAAGCGAGATTAAGTATGAAGGCTATATCGCCCAACAAAAGACCGAGGTAAAAAAATTCTTGAAACTCGAGAAGAAAAAAATACCGGAAGATCTAGACTACGAAAAAATGCCAGGCATTGGGCGAGAAGCTAAAGAGAAGCTAAAAAAGATTCGTCCTGAATCAATAGGCCATGCGGCCAGAATTTCCGGGATTTCCACATGCGACCTATCTATCCTGGCGGTTTTCATAGAAAAGACGGCGAAAGAAAAAAGATAAGACGAAGAGAGTCCTTCGAAAAAAGAAATACCTGCACCAAGGGGCCCCAACGAAAATCCCCCGAGCGATCGCGCGCCACGCATCCTTATAGTCTCCTATAAAGCAACGCCGCAAGCCGTGTGTTCGCATATGACAAGGTCTATTAGTCTTCGATAGCGCACAGATATTGCCCATCTAAACACAATACAAACTTGACCGTGATGTGATTTTTATTATTGATAATCTGGAATTCGCCTCATGATAAAATTAAACGTTTCACGTGAAACATGCCAAACGTCAAAAAAGCAGACAAAGGAGTTCTTGCGTAATAGCGCGCGATCGCCAGCTCTCGCCATTGGAAAAAGAGAAGGTTTTCGGAAATAAAGTTCTCGATTAAACGAGCGTAAATTTTTATTGCAAGCCTCTGGAATCTGTGTAAAATACGGCACGGGTAGAAACACAGCCCTTTTGCATTGAGCGCACAATTGTTCGTGTTGCCACGCATTGTTTCACGTGAAACATATGGAGGCTCTATGGGGAAAATATTCTCTTTCTTTAATCAAAAAGGTGGTGTTGGAAAAACAACGTCTGTCGTGAACATAGCCGCCGTTATAGCCGCTTTTGGAAAGAAGGTTCTTCTTATAGATCTAGATTCGCAAGGTAATGCAACAAGCGGACTTGGAATAGAGAAAAACGAGAATGAATCCACAGCTTATCAACTTCTTGTGGAAAACTCTGATCCAAACGAAAGCATCAAAAAAACAGAGATTGAAAACCTTTCTATCGTCCCATCGAATGCCCATCTTTCCGGAGCGGAAATGCATTTGATAAGCCGCGATCAGAGGGAGTTCGTTCTTCGAGAGCAATTAAAAAAGATAAGCGGGAGCTATGATTTTATCCTCTTGGACTGCCCGCCATCGCTTGGACTGACAAGCATAAATGCTTTAACATCAAGCGATTACATTATTATTCCTCTCCAGTGCGAGTATTACGCCTTGGAGGGTCTTGGCCAACTCCTGAATACATTTCAGCTTGTCAAAAAAAATCTTAGCGTGAATCTTGAGCTCGGGGGCGTGATTCTGACGATGGCGGATATCAGGACCAATCTGACGCAGCAGGTGATCGAGGAAGTCCGGAACTATTTCAAAGAAAAAGTATTTCAGGCAGTTATTCCGAGGTCTGTGAAGCTTTCTGAGGCGCCAAGCTTTGGAAAGCCAGCCGTGATTTATGACCCTCATAATAGAGGCTCGCAGGCTTATGTCGAGCTTGGGAAAGAATTTTTGGTGCGCTTTGGCTCCGACGAAGATCGTCAAAAGATCTCCGAGAAAGGGGCGGAAGCCTTTACAGTCAAATCTGTTACGCCCGAATCCAACGAAACGAAATCAGAAGAAACAAAAACGGTTACAAGCGAGACTACCGTTGAAACGGTAACTTCCGACAACGGGACCGAGGCGGAGCCCCAAGCTGCAAGTGAAACCTCGTCTACCACACCCACAAATTCTTAAACGCGAAACGTTCTATATAAGGAAGGAGCCTTCTCATGAAAAAAGCACTCGGCAGGGGATTGAGCGCGTTGATCCCGGACAGTTACAAAGAGCAGATGGTCGCGGAGAGAAAAGAAGCTCCGGCCGCCACCGTGACGCTTAACGCGGAGCCGGAGGTTTCCATCACGGCGCCGGTCTTTGACGCGAAAACGCAGGCTTTTCAGCTGATACCGATCGCGCAGATCGCAACGAACGCGGATCAGCCGCGCAAAAATTTCAATACCGAAACTATCGAGGAGCTCGCGAATTCGATCCGAGAGAAGGGCGTGCTCCAGCCGATCATCGTTAAAAAGAAAGAAAGCGGAGGATACGAGATCGTCTGTGGGGAGAGGCGATTTCGCGCAGCATCGCTCTGCGGTCTCACCGAAGTACCCGCGATCATTAAGGATATTGCCGCTGAAGATTTTCTGGAATGGGCGCTCATCGAAAATATTCAGCGGGAAGATCTGAATCCGATCGAAGAAGCCGAGGCTTATCAGCGGCTCGTGGAAGAGCGCAGGATCTCTCAAGAGGAGGTCGCGAAGCGCGTCGGCAAGAACCGCGTCACAGTGACAAATACCATGCGACTGCTGCGCCTGCCGCAGGAAGTGAAGCAGTCTTTGGTCGAGGGAAATCTCTCGGCGGGGCACGCCCGGGCGCTCCTGGGTCTTCTGACGCCGGAGCACCAGCGGCATATGGCGAAACGGATTGCCGAGGAGAATCTCTCGGTGCGCCAGGTCGAAGCCATTGTGAACCGGAGCAACGCGCATAAACGGAAAGCCAAGACCGCGCGGCATTTAAGCGCCGACATCGTGGACCTTGAAACGAGGCTCACGCATTTTCTCGGGACGCAGGCGAAAATTTATCCGCGCAAGAATCAAAAAGAAGGCCGCATCGAGATCCAGTATTTTTCTCTCGACGATCTCGATCGCGTACTCCAGAAGATCGGTTTGCCGCGAGGCTGACGCTCGAATCCGTCTGAAAGAAAAAACGTTACGAAAGAGCCGCGTATGAACCCGCAGCGCGAATACCGATTCTTGGAGCAGACGCTCAGCCTGTGCCCGCAGTGTTTGATGCGCGTGGATGCGAAGATCGTTCTCAAGAAAAACTCTGTTTATCTCTTGAAATTCTGTCCCGTCCATGGCCCCCAGGAGGAGATCCTGGAAAAAGACGGCGATTACTATCTGCAACGAATGAAATACGACAAGCCCGCCACGGTTTCCAAAACACAAACGGAGCGAACGCTCGGCTGTCCTTTTGACTGTGGGTTATGCCCCGAGCACGAACAACACACCTGTAACGGACTTATCGAAATTACAAGCGAGTGTGATCTGAAGTGCCCGGTCTGCTATGCGGAGAGCGGCCAGGGGAGGCACCTTGCCCTGGAAAAGATCGATTCCATGCTGGATTTTTTTGTTGACTCCGAATTTGGCGGGGCCGAAATCCTTCAGATCAGCGGTGGGGAACCGACAAGACATCCCGATATTCTCGAGATCCTCCGACGGGCGAAGGAGAAGAAGATCAAATATGTGCTGCTCAACACGAACGGCCTTCGCATGGCGGAAGATGAGGCTTTTGTCAAAGAGCTGAGCCGGTTCATCGGCGGGTTCGAAGTCTATTTCCAGTTCGATGGGTTTGATCCCAAAACCGATCAACGACTCAGGGGCAGAAAGGTTTCCGAACTTAAGCAGGCAGCGATTCAGCGCCTCGAGCAATACGGGATCCCCGTCACGCTGGTGACGACGGTGGATGCGGGCGTGAACGACCATGAGATCGGGCGGATCCTCGAATATGGCATCCGGGCAAAAAATATACGAGGCATCAATTTTCAGCCGGTCGCCTTTTTCGGACGCCACCACGAGGCGGTCACAGAAGGGCGCGCCACTCTCTCCGGGATCCTCGAAGAGATCGAGAAGCAAAGCAAGGGGATGCTTCTTAAAAAAGATTTTTTTCCGTTGCCCTGCGATGTCGACCGCGTTGCGATCACCTATCTCTACAAGACAAAAAAAGGTTTCGTTCCACTGACGCGAAATTTTAAAGCCGAAAAACACCTGCCCATGATCCGGAACACGTTTCGCTTCGATCCAGACGATTTTTTAAAGGATCTGGCCAAAAACATTTTCTCCACAAGCTGTTGTGATTATCTGGGATTTTTTTCCAAACTTCGGAAACTTATCCCCCAAAATTATTTTCTAAAAACAGAGCAGGAAAAAGTCGCCTACGTGAGCGAAAACACTTTCAGGGTCAGCGTCACTTCGTTTCTCGACGCCTATAATTTCGACATGAAGTCGATGAAGAAAGAATGCGTGCACATCATCACTCCGGACCTGAAAAAGATCCCGTTCTCGGCGTATAACATTCTCTATCGTAACCGCAAAACTGAAGCCGAGACGGTTCCGGAGAAAAAACAATGACGCTGCTCGAGGTTTTTTATGCGGGGATCAGCCTTCTCGTGGCGCTTTCCGTTTTTGCCGTTCTTACGGCTGTTCTTATCGATTTCATAGAAATCCATAAAAAAAGCCAGACCAAAAAAGAAAAAAAGAGCATCGTCGCCACGGGAACCATGCTTCTTTTTTTCCTGCTCTTTTATGCGGTGATCCGGCTTCGTCTGGGGCAGGTGCCGGTGAATCCGCCGTCCTTAAGGATGTGTTTTGTTTTGGCGGGGCTGGCCCTTGTCATTACAGGGGCGATCACGAATATTCTGGGGCGTTTGGCCCTGGGGAGAAATTGGGCGAACCATATCAAGATCTACAGCGACCACGCTCTGGTGTCGGGAGGCGCGTACAAAATCGTCAGGCATCCTCTTTACGCGTCGCTCATCTGGATGTTCTTGGGGGCCAGCCTGGTCTATCTTAACTATCTGGCGTTTTTGGCGAACGCAATTATTTTTGTTCCGTTTATGTATTACCGGGCCAAACAGGAGGAAGATCTTCTGTCCAAAGAATTCGAAGAATATAAGGATTATCAAAAAAATGTCGGAATGTTTTTCCCCAAAATATTCAGGAGGACGAAAACGTGATCCCTTCCAAGCCTGTGTCTGTGCTCAAGCACGCGTTTATTTTTTGCCGCTATGGCGTCGCGGTGTTGATCTGGGCCGCGTTTTTTATGAAGCTTAAATGGCTGATGGCAGCCGTCTTTGCGATTTTGTTTCTTTCCGCGCTTCTGAAGGTTGGGAGAGCTCCGATGATCCTTCTTTACTCCCACACGATTAACAAGATTTTTCGTTCGGAACACTATGAGGTGCTCAACGAAAACGCCATGAGGTTCGCGCACGTCCTTGGGAGCGCTCTGAGCCTGGCCTGTGTTCTGACGCTTTATTTTTTTAACGAAAGGACGGGCTGGGTGATGGTATTCTTTTTTGCGATCCTGAAAACGATCTCTGCGCTTGGATTTTGTCCGGCTTCCAAGCTTTTTGATTGCGCCACAAGCGGTTCTTGCTGCTCGTTCCTTAAAAAATCATGACCGATCCGCATGTTTATCCGGCAGGCTGGGGGATTAAGCCGGTCTTGTTTCATCTGGGAGCCGTGGAGGTCCCATCGTACTCTTTTTTTGTGCTGCTGGGGCTTGTGGCCGGGCTCACAGTGTATTTCCGTGAAGCCAAGCAGCAGAAGGACTTGGGGGAGCGCTCCTTTTTCATTATCGCGGGCTCTTTGATCGGCGGGATGCTTGGCGCCAAGGGTTTGGAGTGGGCGATCAACTATCCTGAGATTCTGGATCGCGGGTTGGCTGCCGACTTTCTTTTGAACGGAAAGACGATCATCGGCGGATTGATCGGAGGGATGCTCGGCGCGAACATCACCAAAAAGTTGCTGGGGATCAAAACGAAGAAGGGGAATTTGATCGCCCCGGGCATCGCCTTGGGCGTCGCGGTCGGGAGGCTCGGGTGTTTTCTCCACGGCTGTTGTTACGGAAAGCCGACCTCTTTGCCCTGGGGCGTGGATTTTGGGGATCATGTTCTCCGGCATCCGACGCAACTTTACGAGGGCCTTTTCATGCTCGGGATGTTTTTCTACCTGGAGAGGATCAAAGTCCGGCCGGGGCTGAAACCCGGAGAACTTTTTAAGATCCTGATGATCGCTTATTTCATTTTTCGATTTCTGATCGAATTTATCCGGGTCGAGAAAGCGGCCTTTTGGGGGCTGACCGTTTTCCAGGTTATCGCCCTGGGCGTCCTGGCTTATTTGTTGAAAGATAACCTCAGGAGGACAGAAACTCATGGCGGAAAATAATGAGATCAAAAAAGAAAACGAGGGAAGTTTTCTCGGGGGATTCTTTATAGGATTTTCGATCGTGTGTGGCTGCGGTATTTTGTACTTTTTCCCCAGCATGTGGCCGACCCATCATTTCTCCAAGATGTTTTTTTTATCAGCCGCTGAGCTCAGCGCGCTGGCAGGGCTCGTGGCATATGCTACGGGAAGAAAAAAGTTAGCACGCGGCATGGCGGTTGGCTTTGCAGGCGGCATTATAGTCTTTCCCCTTACCATTCCTTTTATTCTTCTGGGGGGATGCCTCTTGGCGGGGAGCCGTTGAGTTCAGGTGCGGGGAACCCCGGGAGCTTCGGCATATTTACGGCAAGACAAACTTCGGCGGGAAAAGGCGTATGCAGAAAATGAAGGATCACAAAACAGAAGGCGCGGAGGCCTTCATAATCGCTTTGGGTGCGGCATTCCTTGTGGAAAGTTTTCTCGGGGTTTTCGGGATGATGGCGGTTGTCAAAATGACCGCACCCATGAGGGTTTACATGCTTTTCGGCGTGCCCGCTTTGACAGCGGCACTCTTTTTTTGGAAAGGGAGAAAAAAAGTAGCCATGGGGATCTTGGTTGGCGCCTTAGCGCCCTTCATTGTTTTCGGAGGTTGCTTGTTGGCGTTCGTAGTCGGTTGAAAGGGTTTATTGGATGATAGACCGCGACGGGGCCCAGCATTTCACGCAGGAGGTAGATCAGGACTAAAACTCGCTACGTCATTTATTCAGGAGAAACTCAAAAGAGGAACGACTTAAATGGAAGACGACAAAAAGCCCCTCGCGGTAAGAATCGCGATTTTTATTGGTGGGTGGGCAGTGGGTTTTGCGCTGGCGTGCGTCTGCATCTTTTCGGGACTGGGTCTTATCATTAATGCAACCCCCCGCGCCGATCTCTATGGCGCCATTAAACTACTCTCTGCTTCCGTGGGGTTTGCAGGGCTCGTGGGTTGGGCTTTTTGGAAAGGGCAAAAAATACTGGCGCTTGGAGTGATCCTTGGGGCTATAGCACCCTTTCTTGCTTTGGGAGCATGCTCCATGGCGATTCGTTGAGGGCCGGCGAAGGCCCCACCCGCGCCCGGCTCGCGAGCCGAGCACGCATAAGGGCGCGAACAGAGAACCGCTTCAAGAGAAAAGGGCCTTTACAGAAGTCCCGGGCGCTATGCTATAATTCGCGGCCTATAGCGATGCTTTTTTAGCGCGCCATCATAAAAAGAAGTTGTTCCTCGCGGAGCCGGTCAACGCCTTTCAAACGAAGGGAATTCCGTATGTCGAAAAGTTTTTGGGCGAAGGGTTTTTCCATTCTTTTAACAATCTTTGTTTTGGCCGGCTGCGGTTCACCGGTTGAAACGGGAGCGAAGGGCGTCACGGAAGTGAAGGTCAGTTTTTGGGGGACGCCCGAAGAGATTGGCATTATTACCGAAGCCCTCGCGCCATGGCAGACCGCACATCCCGAGATCAAGATCGTTTTCGAGCATACGCCTTATACCGGCTACATCAGCAAAGTCCTGACCCGCATCGCGGGAGGCGCGGCCCCCGATATTATCGCCACGGAAGTCGATTATTTCGTGACGTTCGCGACAAAAGGAGTTTTGGAGGATCTGAACCCATATGTGATCTCGGATCCGGCGGGCTTCGACAAAGCGGATTTCTTCCCGCAAATCGTTGACAGGTTCACATATCAGGGAAAATTCCTCGCGGCGCCGCGGGATATCGCGCCGTTTGCCTGCGTCTTCTATAATAAAAAAGTTTTTGATCAGGCGAATCTCCCTTACCCGACCGATGACTGGAATTGGAGCGACATGTTGCGTCTCGCGCGCGAGCTGACCAAAAAAGACGCTTCCGGTCGCGTGGAGCAATACGGATTTTATACCTGGGCATGGCAGAACTTTCTTTATGGCAATGGCGGCGGCCTCGTGGATAACGTGCAGAACCCCACAAAGACGATGATGGATGATGACCGCTCCATCATGGGCCTCCAGTTTTATTCGGATCTGAGCAATCTTTATGAGTCGATGCCGACTCCGACTGCGTTCACGAATTTCGGGATGGGCGCGGACCGGATGTTCGCTAACGGTCGCATCGCCATGTTCCTCTCGGGGATCTGGGAAACGCCACAGTTCCGCAATTACGATTTTGAATGGGACGTCGTGATGTTTCCTAAGAATGATAAAGGCGTTCGGGCCTTCGGGACGGGGGGGACCGGATACGCGATACTGAAATCTTCCAAGCATAAGAAAGCGGCGTGGGAAGTGATCAAGGCTCTCACCGGGCCTGAAGGACAAAGGGAGTTCGCCCGCAGGGGTCTTGCCCAACCCGCGCGCATGTCCGTGGCAAAAAGCGACGCGTTTGCGGATGACAAGTCCGTGCCCCGGAACAAGAAAATGTTGAATGAAGCGGTTCAGTATGCCGTGTTTAGCCCCTTCCATCCCAAGTGGCGCGAGATCGAAGAAAAATATATCCGCCCCCAGCTCGACCTCGTTTTTAACGGGAAGAAAAGCGCCGCGGAGGTCGCCAAAGAATTGGCCCCCGAGGTGAACGCCCAGCTGAAGCGAGACGAATAAACGATCTCTTTTTTAAAATTATACAAGGAGCTCCCGCACCCATGCCGAGAAAATCAAAGACCCGAAAAAAAGCCGAAGCCAAAATGTTGCAGCAGGAAGATCATTCCGGGAAAAAGTTCGCCTCAAAATACGGTTACTTCACGCCGGACGGCCGCGAATACGTGATCACCCGCCCGGACACCCCGCGCCCGTGGGTGAACGTAATTTCGAACGGGGACTACGGCACGATCGAATCGCAGGCAGGTTCCGGATTCTCTTGGCGTGACAATTCCAATCTTTCGCGCGTGACGCGTTGGGATCAGGATCTTATCCGAGATAACTGGGGCAAATATATTTATGTGCGTGACCGAGACAATGGGGACTATTGGTCGGGGACCTGGAAGCCGTGCATGCCGAAATACGATTTTTTTGAAGTGCGCCATGGGCAGGGCTACTCGGTTCTGACCAGCAAGCTGAACGGAATTCGTCTCGAGAAAACCATCTTTGTGGATGTCGAAGATCCTGTCGAGGTCTGGAAGATCGTGCTCACAAACCAATCCGGGAAAAAACGCCGGATGAGCCTCTTTACTTATTTTGACTGGTGTCTCGGTAATTGGTCGGACACACACCGTGAATTCCACAAAACTTTTATCGAAACCTGGATCGACAAAAAATTCGGTTGCATTCACGGTGTCAAGCGCGCGCCGCTCGTGCCGGGCTTTATCTCGACAGGCATGACGGAAAAACCGCTACAGGGTTTTCACGCAGCCTATCCCAAGCCGGTAGCGTACGACGGAGACAAGGAATCTTTTCTCGGACGCTACGGCGAGATCCACGCGCCGGCGGCAGTGGTGGAGGGAAAATGCCGCGGGTCGGAAGGAAAGTGGGGCGATGCCTCCGCGAGCCTTCAAGTCGATGTGGACCTGGAAGCCAAGGAATCGAAAACCGTGATCTTTACACTCGGCTCCACGCGCACGCGCGAAGAGGCTGAACGCATCATTCAGAAATATGCGAATCCCCGGACTGCAGACCAGGAGCTTAACAAGGTCAAGGCGCTCTGGGATTCGTTTGTCCACGCTTCCGAGGTTGAGACGCCGGACGAGGCGCTTAATTTCATGACGAATATCTGGATGAAATATCAGGCTATTTCCGCCCGAATCTGGGCAAAATGCGCGTATTACCAGTCAAGCGGCGGGTACGGCTTCCGCGACCAGTTGCAGGACTGCCAGATCTTTTTTGCGACGCGTCCGGAGCTCGCGAGAAAGCAGATCCTCCTTCACGCCGAACAGCAGTTTCCCGACGGGACGGTGTACCACTGGTGGCATCACGGCACGAATATCGGAGCGATCACGCATTGCTCCGACGACCTGCTGTGGCTGGACTTTATCACGTTGAATTATCTGGACGAAACGGCGGATGACGCGATCCTGGACACGGTGGTGAAATTCCTCCCTGATCCGAAGACCAAAGAGATCACTTCCGGAACGCTTTATGATCATTTGCTCCGGGCGATCGACAAGGCATTCACGCGGTTTTCGCCGCGCGGGTTGCCTTTGATCGGCGAATGCGACTGGAACGACGGGCTTAGTCACGTCGGGACAAAGTGGAAAGGCGAATCAATCTGGCTCGGACATTTCCTCTACGGGATCCTGAACCGCATCGCGCCGATCATGGAAACGCGCGGGGACAAGGCAAAGGCGGCCGAGTATCTCCGCCGCGCGGAATCGCTGAAAAGGTCGCTCAACAAGGAGGGCTGGGACGGGGAGTGGTATCTTGGGGCAACGCGCGATGACGGGCGGCCGCTCGGCAGCAAACAATGCGAGACCGGAAAGATATTCCTGAATTGCCAGACGTGGGCCGTGATCACCGGTGTTGCTGACGCGAAGCGCGCTCGGGTTGCGATGGATTCTGCCGCAAAATGGCTTTACAAAAAATATGGGCCACTGCTTTTGACGCCGGGGTATAACCAGACCGACGCCACGATCGGCTACATCACGCGTTACGCGCCCTCGGTCCGCGAGAACGGCGGGCTTTACACGCATGCTGGCACCTGGGCGGTTCAGGCCGAAGCGATGATGCGTGACGGAGAAAAAGCACATCAGGTTTATGATAGCTTCAATCCCGCGACGCGGGGTCTTGAGCCGGATATTTATTACAGCGAGCCTTACGTGACTCCGGGGAATGTGGACGGGCCAGATTCGCCCAACAACGGACGCGGAGGCTGGACTTGGTACACGGGTTCTGCCGCGTGGTATGCCGTGGTTGCGATGAATTGGATGCTAGGGATACGCCCGGTTGCCAAAGGACTTGCCGTCGATCCCGTGATCCCGAAGAAGTGGCCGGGTTTCAAAATGAAGCGGCTTTTCCGCGGCAGCACGTATTTGATCGAGGTCAAAAATCCCGCTCAGACAGGGCAAGGTGTCCAGTCGCTCCTGGTTGACGGGAAAAAGCAGAAAGAAAATCTCATTCCGGATTTTCGGGATGGGCGGACGCACCGGGTCGAAGTCACGCTCGGGTAATCGGACAGCGCATGAAATTCCCCAGAGAGCGCTTTTCAGGTTTTCTAAACAGCCGGAGGAGTGCTCTTTGTTTTTTTGCTGCGGCGCTTTTTATCGCCGCGGTTCTTCCGGCACAGAGTTTTGCCGCACCCGAAAAAAAGAGCAAGCCCTCCGGGATCATCGTGCAACAGATCGGTCCTGCCGGTGAAGAAGCCCCCCTCGATATCGGGAGCATCTACAAGAGCGTCCCCCCGGATAAGCCCCTTCAGTTCTCGACGCGGTTCAGGGTGGTCGATGATTTCTCGACCAAGGAACTCAAAAATCGCCTCGGGGGCAGTTGGTCCGTGGAGACGGGCAAAGAGAAAAGGGTCACGCTCGAATTCAAAAAAGATGACGCCCGGGGCACGCGTTCAGGGGCGTCCCTTTGGGCGCGCTACAACCTTAAGAGCAAAGAAACCGCCGTATTCGAGACCTCGCTTGATAAACTCGACATGAGTGCCGCGCAATATCTGGCAATCCAATGCCAGACGCAATCCCTGGCCGCTTCGAAGGGGCGCTTCCGGGTGTCGCTTACGGATTGGGCCGGAAAGACCGTGGAGCGCGACATCACAGATGCCTGTAGCGCCAAGGAGGGCTGGAATGAAGAGATCCTCCCGCTTTCTGTTTTCCGGGGAGTGGATCTCAATCAACTGAACACGCTCTCTTTTAATTTTGTCGCGCGCGGAAAGAATGCAGCGGGAAAAGTGGGAGTAGATGAGATCGCCTTCTTCGGGCCGCCGGAAGTCGGTTTCGAGAGCGTTCTGGACAACATGAAGGGGTTCCCCCTTGAGACGCTTGATGAATCCCGACGCAAGGAACTGCTCGGGACGGCAAACGACAAGGAGCTTCTTCTCAAGATTGCGAAAGATACGTGGCGATATTTCGAGGACGCGGCGGATAAAAAGAATAATCTGGTGATCGACCACATCAAGACCGGGGATTTTCCTCTGGCGGCCGCCTACACCTCTCCCACGAATATCGCTCTGGACCTGATGGGGGCCGTGGCCGCGCGCGAACTGGGATTTCTCTCTCCCGAGGCGGCTACTCAGCACGTCGAAAAGGTAATGGCCACACTAAAAAAAATGAAGACCTGGAAGGGATTCTTTTTAAATTTTTATGAAACGTATCAGCTTGGCGTCAGCCGGTCTTTCGCCTCGAGCGTGGATAACGGATGGATTGCCATTGCGCTCGTGGTAGTCCGGCAAGCTTTTCCAGGAGAGATCGCGCGTGATGCGACCGCGATTCTGGACAAAATGGATTTCGAGGATTTTCTGGATCCCGACAGCAATCATCTTGCGATCGGCTATGATCTGGAGAGGCAGGGGCCGACCCCGTACCACTATGGCATGCTCGTGACAGAAGCTCGCGCCATGAGCCTTTTGGCGATCGGGAAAGGGGATCTCTCCGAGGCACACTGGTGGTCGCTTTATCGCGTGGGGCCGGAGTCCTGGGACTGGCAATCGCAGAAACCTCAGGGAAAAAAGATCGAGCGCGGTAGCGTCAGTTATTTTCAGGGTTATTACAAGGACGGGAAGCAGAAGTTTGTGCCGAGCTGGGGAGGTTCTTTCTTTGAGTTTCTGATGCCGACCCTGGTGATCAATGAGAAAAAATTCGCTCCCAAAGGTTTAGGGATGAACGACAAGATCGTGACCGAGCTCCAGCGGGACTACGCGCTCACGGAGAAAAAGTATCCTGTCTGGGGGATCTCGCCCTCGTCGACGGCGGATGGGCGCCGGTGGCAATACGGTGAATACGGCGTTAAAAAGCTGGGGGTGAAGGGCTACCCGGACCGCGGAGTGATCACGCCTCACGCAAGCTTTCTGGCGCTTGAGACGCTCCCCAAGGACGCGATCAAGAATATCCGCAAGCTTCTCACGTATAAAATGTACGGGGAATACGGTTTTTATGACACCGTCACTTTTCCGAGCGAGAGAGTGAATACTCAATATCTGGCGCTGGATCAGGGCATGGAGCTTATTCCGATCGCGAATTATCTGAAAAACGGTGTGATCCAGGAATATTTCCATAAAGATCCGTACGGAAAGAAGGCGCAGAAACTTTTGGAGCAGGAAGACTTCTTCAAAAACTGAGCGCCACAAGCGTTTGTGAGAGAAGGGTTTAGGTCTTTGCGTAAGACGGATGGCGGGAAAGTCTTAGGGCAGTCCCAAATTAACTCTTTGAAAAAGCATATCGTGGAGTTAAAATGAGCGCCGCATGTGGCACTTATATAGCTATGAAATAACAGGTTGCGAAAAGAACAAAATTCGAAAGGAGAGGCTCTCATGATCATCAAACAAATGCTCAAAGACAGGACGCTGACGGACAAGGAGAGAAAAAATCTCGCCATTCTCGAAGTAGTCCGCAAGAATGGCCCCATCTCCCGCACCGATATTTCCAAACTCACCGAGCTGAACATCGTCACTGTCTCCAATTATGTGAGCCATTACATCAAAAAAGGCCTCATGATCGAGGGAGAACTGGATGAATCGACGGGCGGCCGCAAGCCGGTGCTCGTGGAGCTCAACCCCAAGGCGGGCTACATTGTCGGCGTGGGCCTCAACATGATGAGCATGGTCGCGGTCTTAGTGGACCTTGAGATCAATGTCATTAGCGAGATCAAGCGCGAGCGGGCTCCGGAAAATTCCGAAACCGTCATCCTCCAGATGGTGGATCTTGCTGCTGAGATCATTGAAAAAGCCGAGATCGATAAGTCCAAGATCGTCGGCCTCGGGGTCGGTATCCCCGGCATCATCGATGAACGCGGGCGGACGATCCGCTGGCCGCAAAGCCTGGGCGACAAGGATATCTCGGTCTGCTCCTCTATTAAGGACACCTTTGAAAAGCGACTCAATATTCCCACGATCGTGGAGAATGACGCGAACGCGGCGGTGCTCGGAGAGAAATGGCTCGGCCTTGATCGCGATGTACGGAACATGGTGTATATGTTTTCGGGCGTCGGCTGCGGCATTTTAATCAATGAGGAGATCTACCGGGGAGCGAACGGCGCCGCGGGAGAGCTCGGGATTACGAGCACGCACGCCAGCAAAGACTATTCGTTTAAGATCGCGACGCAACTCGGCCGCTGGGAAATGGATATCGGCATGGTCCGTCACGCCAAGGAACGCATCGAAAAAGGGGAGCCTTCGCTCCTCAAAGATCTCGTGAAGGGCGACCTTTCGAAGATCACGTTCCGGGAGATCGTCAAGGCCATCAAGGAAAAAGACGCGGTCGCGCTCAAGGTGGCAGATCAAGCCGGGCAAGATCTCGGCAAAAAGATCGCCTTCATCGTGAACCTTCTCAACCCGGAAGTGGTCGTGATCGGCGGCGGCATTGAGGATTGCGGCGCGGTGCTCCTGGATTCGATCAAGAACACCATCAAGGAATGGTCCGTGGAAGAAGCCGCGACGCAGGTCAAGATCATTCCGTCCGCTTTCGGCGAAAATGCCGTGGCGCTCGGCGTGGTCGGCATTGTGGCCCGCGAAATCTTCGCGCAGGCTTAAAGCCGTTTCTTTTTGACGCCACCGATGAAAGCCTTCATTCAGGAGCTTAAGTCCCGGGTTCTCTCGGGCGGGGCCATCACTCAAGAAGAAGCCCTTCGTCTCGTTTCGATAGAGGACGTTTCCACCCGCGAGATTTTGGCCGAAGCCGCGCACGCGCTCACCGAAAAATTCTGTCCCTCCAAACCCGATCTCTGTTCTCTTGTGAATGCCAAAAGCTATCTTTGTTCCGAAGACTGCGGCTTTTGTTCCCAGTCTTCACATTACAAGACCGGCGTGAAGCGTTACCCGCTGATGCGGCCCGAAGAGGTGCTGGTACAGGCTCAAACGGCTGAGGCGAACGGGGTGCAAAGTTTTTGTGTGGTGACAAGCGGCGAGACCTTGAATGACGCGGAATTCGAACAAGTTCTCGCGACCTTCCGGCTTTTGACCGAGAAAACCGGACTTCGGCTTGACGGCTCGCTTGGGAATCTTACGGCGGAACAGGTCCGGAAATTACAGGAAGCTGGCATGCGTCGCTTTAACCACAATCTCCAGTGCTCGCGCGAGTTTTATCCCGAAATCGTGTCCACCCATACCTACGACGAGCGAATGGAGACTTTAAAGTTCCTGGAGCAGAACGGAGTGGAAGTTTGTTCCGGCGGCATTTTCGGCATGGGGGAAACGCGGGAGGACAGGATCCGTCTCGCCTTCGAGCTTAAACCTTATGACCTGCACTGCCTTCCCATTAATATCCTGAACCCGCGGCCGGGAACGCCGTTGGAAAGCCGTCTTCCGATCGATCCGGCGGAGATCCTCAAGACCGTCGCGATCTACCGCTTCATTCATCCGAGAGCGAATATCAAGCTCGCCGGCGGCCGGGAGCTCAATCTCGGCGTTTATTTTCAGGAAAAAGCCTTGCGCGGCGGTGCGAACGGTTTTGTGGTCGGCGGGTATCTCACCACCACCGGCAACCCTCTTGGCGAGGATTTCGACATGCTTCGGCGCGCGGGTTTTTCAGTGGAAGCGGGCCGCGAGCAAAGCTGCTGCTGTGAGACGCAGGCGGGATGCTCCTCCGGTTGCGGACAAAAAAGTTAAACCAGCCTTGGAAATGCTCCTTAAAGATAAAACGATCCTTATCACCGGCGGAACAAGCACCCTCGGGCAAGCCTTTGTCCGGAAAGCGTCCACCGCAGGAGCCCGCGTTTTTTTTACTTATTTCAACTCTTCCGTCGTGGCCCGCGAACTTGAATCCTGCGGGGCAATGGGCCTTCCTCTGGATCTCGCTGACATGCGGGCGATCGATGCTTTTGTTGCGGAGTTCACAAAAAAAGCAGGGGGGCTCGACATCCTGATCCATAATGCCGCCGCGTTCGCGAATGCGCTCATCGAGCAAATGACCGAAAAGCAGTGGGACGATGTTCTTCGGGTCAACCTCAAGGCGCCTTTTTATCTGACGCGAAAACTTCTGCCCCTTCTCATGCAGAAAAAGCCGAGTAAGGTTTTTATGATGATCAGCCGTACGGGTTTAAGCGGGCTTGCCGGCGCCGCCAATTACGCGGCCTCCAAAGGGGGGCTGATCGCGATGACCAAGTCGTTAGCCAAAGAGCTGGGGCGGAAGAAGATCCTGGTGAATGGCGTGAATCCAGGGTTTATGGAGTCCGGCATGACCCGGAGCCTTTCCGAAAAAACGCTTCAGATAAATCTCGAAGAAAGCCCCCTCAAAAGTTACTCGGACCCTGAAGAAGTCGCTGATTTTCTCGTCTACCTTGCTTCTGACCAGATGCGGCAAGTCACGGGGCAAGTGTTTCATTTTGAATCCCGGCCTTTCTAAGGTAGAATTTTCTCCTACTTCACACCGGAAGGAGTTCCCCAGAACATGAAACGACGCGTCGTAGTGACGGGCATGGGCGTGCTTTCTCCGATCGGCAATACGCTTGCCGAATTCCGCGAGAATCTCAAGGTGGGCGTCTGCGGTAAAGACAGCAAAGACTATATGACCGCAGGAGGCTACAGGTTCCCGCCGGTGTTTCCCCTCAAGGACTTCAGCCCGCGTCCTTACAACACGCAGCTACACGATCCTTTTATACAATATGCCGTCGCTGCTGCGGAGCAAGCCGTCGCTGACGCGCATTTCGATCTCAAAGCGGTTGATCCATACACGATCGCCCTCTCTGTGAGCTCCAGCAAAGGCGGCGTCCACAGCCTTGGCCGTTTCAAAGAGCGATTTCTCCGTAGTCCGAGCGCGATGCTGGGGGCGCGGATGTACACGAGCGCGGTCCCCAATTTCGCCGACCAGTGGATCGCCCGGCGCATGAAGATCCAGGGGCCGGCCAAATGTTATGTCGCGGCTTGCGCAACTGGCACCGTGGCGATCACCCAGGGGTTTCGCATGGTCTCGGAAGGTCAGGCCGAATATTGTCTCGCGGGGGCGACCGACGCTTCGATCACGCCGCTGATGCTCGGAGGCTACGACAGTATGAAGGCGCTGGCAAAGCACGATATTCGTCCGTTCGACAAGCGGCGCGACGGCTTTCTGGTTGGCGAGGGGGCGGGCGTGGTCTTTCTCGAGACCCTTGAGAGCGCTAAGGCGCGCGGCGCCCGGATCTACGGCGAGATCATCGAAGCAGCTAACGGACAGGACAGCAAACATCCCATTCAGTTCGATCTTGAGGAACACGCACTGTCGTACACTTTGAATGTCCTTTTGAAGCGCGCCGGGATCACGGCGCGGGAGATCGACTACATCAATCTGCATGGCACTGGAACGCGGCATGGTGATCTTTATGAAACGTTGGAGCTTAAAGAGGCGTTCGGAAGCGCGGCCTATAAGATCCCGATGAGCTCCACCAAAGGCGCGACGGGGCATATGCTCGGGGCGACCGGCGCGATTGAGATCATCGCGACGATTCTCGGGATCGACGAAGGCTTTGTGCCACCGACACTGGGACTGGAAGAAAATGATCCTGAGTGCGATCTCGATTACACGCCGCTTAAGATGCGTCCACACAAAATTACGAATGCGATCAAACTCTCCATGGGGTTTGGCGGAAATGTCGCTGCTATTCTATTGCGCAAGGTATGAAAAACAACTATCGCCAGGAACTCGAAGAGCTGAAACAAAAAAACCTCTACCGTCGTCTCCGCGTCCTTGAGGGAAATGAAGGAACACGGGCCGTTTTCGAGGGCCGGAAGATCCTCCTTTTCTGTGGCAATGATTACCTGGGACTCAGCCGTCACCCGCGAGTGATGGTCGCCGCGCACCAGGCGATCGATCGCTACGGCGTGGGTGCGCGTTCAGCCAGGCTGATCGCCGGGACCACCGAGGCGCACGCTTCCCTGGAAAAAAAGATCGCGGAGTTCAAAAACAAGGAAGCCGCGCTCGTTTTTGGCTCCGGCTTTCTCGCAAATCTCGGGATCCTGACCGCTTTCGCGGACAAAGATGATGTCGTGGTCATGGACAAGCTGTGCCACGCGTCGCTGATTGACGGGGCGAGACTTTCCGGGGCGGAGCTCCGCGTCTTTCCGCACAAGAATTATGAGAAATGTGAAGAGATCCTAAAAAAATGTACGGCCCCCCGGAAGCTTCTTGTGACGGAGAATGTTTTCGGCATGGACGGAGACCGGGCAGATCTTCCGGCGCTGATACGTCTCAAGAAAAAATACGGCGCGCTCCTCATTGTGGATGACGCGCATGGCACCGGGATCTTTAAAAAAACCAGCCCCGGTTCGACGGCGCATTTCTCCAAGGGCATCGATGTGATCATGGGAACGCTTTCCAAGGCCATTGGCGGACTCGGGGGGTTTGTGGCGGCGGACCAGGAACTGATCGATCATCTGGTCAATTTCGCGAGGCCTTTCATTTTCGCGACAGCCCTGCCGCCTGTCCTTTGCAAAGCCGCGCGCGAGGCTTTTTGTGTGATCGAAGAGGAGCCGGGGCTTCTCAAGAAGCTATGGACGAATATTCGCGAAGTTCATCAGGGGCTCACGAAGCTTGGTTTCTCTCTCGCTAAGCCCGAGTCCGCGATACTGCCCGTGATCCTGGGCGACGAGGGGAAGGCCATGGCTGCCTTTGAAAAGCTTCTCGCTCACGGACTCTTTATTCCCGCAGTCCGCTATCCGACCGTGCCCAAAGGCAAAGCGCGCCTCCGCATTACCGTCTCCGCCGCTCATACGGCCCAGGACATTCAAACGCTTCTCAAGGCATTCAAGGCCCTGGCATGAAAACGGCCCCGGACGCCCCATTGAAAGTGAAGGATTAGGAGGTATTTGTGAAACTGGAGAAAGAAGCGAGAGCGCAGAAAAGGGGATTGTGGAAATGAAAAAGTGTCCGATGTGCGCGGAAAAAATTCAAGACGAAGCGATTTTGTGCCGCTTCTGCGGAAAATCGACGGATCCGACTCGCCCCAAGATGGGCGCTCAGAAATGGTTGTGGGCTTTAGCCCTGCTGCTCTTAGCAACCTCGGGCCTTTATATAATTGGCTTGCAACAGTCAACTTCGGCAAAATCGCGAAATGTTTCGAACGAAGCAAAGGGGCGCCCCTCTCCGCGAGCGTACTCGACGGAGAATACCTCGGGCTACAGTGTGTTTAGCGTGGACCGTAAGTTTAATTTTGTGGTGGCTAAAATCGGGCTACAGGATGGGATCAAGAAAGGGGACTTGTTGAAAGTCTTCAAGGGTGGCAAAGAGATTGCCACGATCAAGGTCGAAAAACTTTATGATGCATTCTCCGCTAGCGGGATTCTCAGGGAGGACTTGTCGCAACGCATAGAGGAAGGTGATGAAGTACGAAAGCTGTAAATGGAAAGGATTGAACGGATGAGTCATGAAACGAAGAACCTTAAGGTGCTGCTTCTCGTGGCTGCGCTGATGATGTGCGTTGCGGTGATTCCGAATCTGCCGCAGGTTTTCTTCACGCTCCTGCGATGGGTCGTTTGCGGCGCGGCGGCCTACGCGGCTTATAGGCTAAGGCTGAATCCGAAACTTAGCCGTCACTTCGTCCCGCTCGTAATCGTGGCAGCGCTCTTTAATCCCTTGGTGCCGGCGCCTCTGACGCTGCTCCTCTGGCTCCTGCTCGATCTCGCTGGCGCCGTTTATTTCCTGCAGCTATCCAAGAAACTTTAATGCTCGGTCAGACGGTTCTGCGAAGGATAGGGATTCGCTGGATCAGGAGCACTGCGAGGAGCGATAGAAAGTAAACAGTCGACGCAACGAAGGGGATGATAAAAGCCGGATGCCAGATGTTCGACCGGAGGGTGAAACCCCAACGCCCGTGATTCAGAACGTCGATGAACGTGGGGTGTATCAAATAGATCCCGAAACTTGCTCCCGCCACCAGGCCCGTCATGCGGCGCCACCTACCGGTTACCTTTTTCCCCATCATTGGGGAGGCCTGCTTCAGCAAGATGAAAAAAGCGGCGGCGAAAAATAAGTGGTTGGGCGCCATGTTGTCATAGAAAATCGTCGAGAAGGAGTGGATGCGGGCGCAAGCCCAGGCCGTTCCGAAGAAACACACGAGAAGGCTGAGCCCCCATACAAGCCAGGCCGTCGGAACAGTCTTTTCTGAAGCGTATTTCCGGAGAAAATAGCCCAACACGAAATATCCGACGAAGCCTTGCACCGGTTCGATCACCAGCTTGATATGGAACGGGTGGCCGACGAGCCCCGCCAGGCTTTCCACAAACGGTAGAAGGAAGCTGACCAAGAAACAAAGCCCGAGAAAATAGCCCAGGTCCTTCTTTGAGGCGTTTGCGACAAGGACGCGTAGCCACGGGGTGATCAGATAAAGTCCGATTAGCACATACATGAACCAGAGATGGAAATACACACGGTCGGTCGCAAAGCGCCTGAGCATTTCCGCAGGGCCGAGGGTGGGTTCATAAAAATGACGCCGCCACAGGAGATAAAAAAGGCTCCAGGCGAGGAAGGGAATAAGTACCCGGCCGAAGCGCTTGCGGAAAAAGGCACGGTAGCTTTCGGCCTGCGGAAGCAGCAGAGCTCCGCTCAACATAATGAAGATTGCGACGGGGCCTCGGGCGAGGGAATCATAAAAATTAGCCGCCCCCCACCAACTATTTGGAAGCGTACCCCATTCGGTAATGACGTCGGCGGCGACATGGATCACGACCACACTCCACATCGCGATCACGCGTGCTACGTCGACCCAAAGAAGGTCCTCTGGCGGCGCCTTTGTTGTTGACGGGTTTGTTTGAGGCATGCCTCTTTTATCGGCAAGTGATGGAAATAACAAAGCTTTTGGATACGGCGCCTTAGACGGTCCCAATCCTTATCATCCCGCCGCCACAAAGGCGGGATGGAGCCGTCCAAACTGCTTTTTTGGAAAAGAAATAGAAAGTTTGAACGGAGGTTGATTGAAGAATAGCAAGCCGTCTATAATTGACACCCATTAACGCGATAATGCTAAGGAACAAGGAATGGAAAAGATGAAAACGGATGAGTTGATCGCGAAAGACCGGAAACACATCTGGCACCCGTTTACGCAGATGAAGGATTGGCAGGTCGATGACTTTCCGGTGATCGAGCGTGGCCAAGGGTGTTATTTGGTCGATACCGAGGGCCGCAGGTATCTCGACGGCGTGTCGTCCCTTTGGTGCAATGTGTTCGGGCACCGGGTCCCTGAGATCGATAAGGCGATCAAAAAGCAGCTCGGAAAGATCGCGCACACGACATTTCTTGGCCTCACGCATCCCACGTCGATCGAACTCGCAGGAAAACTGATCCGAGTCGCACCGAAAGGCCTCTCTCGTGTGTTTTATTCAGACTCCGGTTCTGAGGCGATGGAGATCGCGCTCAAGATGGCTTATCAGTACTGGCAGCAGCGCGGCGAGACGAAAAAGAAAAAGTTCGCAAAACTGACGAACGCTTACCACGGCGACACGATTGGATCGGTAAGTCTCGGAGGCATCGACCTTTTCCATCAGATCTATAAGCCGCTTCTCTTCGAGACGCTCGCGGTGCCGTCACCTTATCGCTATCGTTGGTCTTCCGGTGACGATCCGGAGCGAGTCAAAAAAGAATCACTCGAGGCGATGGAGAAAGCGTTGCGTGAGAATGCCGGCGAGCTTGCGGCGTTCGTGATGGAACCCCTCATGCAGGGCGCCGCCGGGATGATCGATCAGCCGAAGGGATATATTTCCCGTGCCAGAGAGCTGGCACGAAAGTATAATACGCTCCTAATTTTTGATGAAGTAGCGACCGGATTCGGGCGGACGGGCAAGATGTTTGCCTCGGAGCATGAAGGTGTGACGCCGGACATTATGGCGGTGGCCAAAGGCATTACGGGAGGTTATCTTCCTCTTGCCGCAACCCTTGCGACAGAAGAGGTTTACGAGGCGTTTCTGGGGAAATACGAGGATTTCAAGGCTTTCTACCACGGCCACACGTACACGGCGAATCCGCTGGCGTGCGCGGCTGCGATTGCAACGCTTGATCTTTTTAAGAAGGACCGGACGATCGAAAAGCTTCAGCCGAAGATCCGGATGATGCAAAATCGCCTAAAAGATTTTTATAAACTCAAGGCGGTCGGTGATATCCGGCAGGTCGGCACCATGATTGGGATCGAGTTGGTCCTGAACAAAGCGACGAAAGAAAGTTTTAGACCGCAAGAAAAGATCGGCGTTCGCGTGATCGAGAGCGCTCGTAAAAAAGGCGCGATTCTGCGGCCCTTGGGTCCCGTGATCGTTCTGATGCCGCCGCTTGCGATGACGGCGCGCGAGTTGGACAAGCTGTTCGATATTACGTATTCATCTATTGAGGAAACAACAGAATGAAAGCTGGAATATTCATCACAGGAACGGACACGGACGCGGGAAAAACCGTGGTCTCCGCGGGGTTGGCGCTGGTTCTCCGGGATCGCGGAATGAAAGTCGGCGTGATGAAGCCTGTCGCGACCGGCTGCTACGGTGCGGATGAGCGGCTGATCTCGCAGGACGCGGCCTTTCTAATGGAAGCCGCGCAAAACGAATACCCGCCGCTGACGAGCCCTTCGCGTTACCGCAACCCTCTTTCGCCCAATGTTGCGGCGATGCTCGAGAAAAGAGAAGTCGATGTTCCCGCCATTCTTAAAAGCTACCAGCAACTTCAAAAACATTATGATTTTATGATCGTCGAGGGGATCGGCGGCCTGATGGTCCCTCTGAAAAAAGATTATTACGTGGCAAATTTGATCCGCGACATGGGGCTCCCTATTGTCATCGTGACTTACGCGGGCCTCGGCGCGATCAATCATACGTTACTCACAGTCGATGCGGCCATGATCCGGGGAATCGAGGTCCGGGGGATCATTTTCAACCGTGTCTCCGTGACGAATTATTCTCTGGCCGAGCTTACCAATCCGAAAGTTATACACGATCTTTCCGGCGTTCCCGTTCTCGGCAGCCTTCCCGATATCCAGGGTCTTAATCTAGAAAACTGCCAGTTTGGAAAACTCAAGGACATCTTTCGGGAACGCATCCAGATCGATAAGATAGTCGGTCCCAACACCTATCAACCGGAGCAAAGCGGAGGTTGGGGTCGTCCAAGCCACCCTTCATGAAAAGAAAAAAGGACTTGGACGGAGGTTTCGCCGGCGTCCCCCCTGCAAAGTAGTACGAAAGGAAAGTCCCTTGTCTTTAAAGCTTCCACTCGGTATTCGTCTCGAGAGAAAAAAAGATGCCAGCCTTCTGAACTGGAACCTCAAGCGTCCTTACCCGCCTGAAAAGATCCGCGTGCCCGTGCCTTTCAATGCAGAGCCCTGCGTTCGTATCGGAGACAAGGTGGTGACGGGACAAAAGATCGCGGAAGCGAATGGGACGGAAGGCGTCAGCGTTCACGCAGGCATGTGTGGGACTGTGGAAAAGGTCGCGGAATATCCGGATCCGACGGGGAAGCAAAGCTTGATGATCGAGATCCGTAGATACGGCGAGCCCAAGCCCAGTGCGCCTTGGGATCTTCGGAAAGATTGGGAGCAGATCCCCGCGGAGCAACTTGCCGGGATATTCCGGAATGCCGGACTGGTGACGACGGGTCCGCGAAGCGAGCCGGTGCATGTGAAGCTCGCCCGTCACGCCGCAGCGCGAACGCTCGTGATCAATATCTGCGCACCCGAACCTTATATCACCTGCGAGCTGGTGCTCGCAATGTCCCATCCCGTGGAGATCCTGAGAGGCGCCGAACTTTTACGAAAAGCCTGCCATGCCGAGAAAGTTGTGTTTGCGTTGGAAGATTCGAACCGGGAAACGGCCGAGCTCATCAAGAGCAAGATCTACTTTCTTAAGTGGACACACGCGGAAGTGCGGACGGTCCCCGCCATTTACCCCCAGGGACTTGAAAACACACTGCTCCAGGCCTGGTTTTCCGGAGAAGAAGACCAGGCTTTGGTTTTTCCCGCGTCCACCGCCTTCGCGGTCTACGAAGCGGTTGCGCTCGGGAAGCCTTTTTATGAGAGGGTGGTGACGGTGGGCGGCGAGTGCGTGGTCGAGCCGCGCAGTCTCTGGCTCCCTCTGGGTATCTCCTTTCACGACGCGATCCGCACGTGCAAAGGCGTGATGCGCGAACCCCGCAAGGTTTTGATGGGGGGTCCCCTGGCAGGGACTGCGCAAGCCAGCCAGGAAGTGCCTTTGATGGCTTCCACGAATGCCGTTCTGGCGCTTCCTCAGGAGATCGTCACGGAAGCGGAGCGGTCTGCCGAACCCTGTATCCGCTGCAATCTTTGTGTGGACCATTGCCCGGCCGCCCTTTCGCCCGCGATGATCACTCTGGCGGCGGAAGCGAAAGAGTTCGCCATTGCCCGTGAATGGGATGCTGCGGAGTGTTTTGAATGCGGTATCTGCGCGTATGTGTGCCCCTCGAAGCGGCCGATGCTTGAACTGATACGCGCCGCGAATCACCCGGCGGAAAAGAAGGTGGCTCATGTCTGAAGAGAAGCCTTCCTTTGCGCAAAGTCTTCCGCCGCATATTCGCTCCACGGATTCTCTCACGAAGCGGTCCTGGGGACGAACCCTCGCGCTGCTTCCGCTTTTGCTCGCAGCCTGCTTGACTGGACACGCTCAGATCTTACGCGTGCTTTTGCTCTGTCTGGTGAGCGCGGTCGCGTTCGAATTCCTGGCGAAGAAACTTTTAAGAAAAAAAGAGGAGCTGCGGAACGGCGAAACGGTGCTGGTCGCGGTCCTTTTCTCGCTCCTGATGCCCTCACGTTGTCCCTCGGAGCTGGTGATCCTGGGCGTTTTTTTAGCGGTCGTCATGGGTAAAGAACTTTTCGGCGGAACTGGGGGGTATCCTTTGCCACCGGCCTTGATGGCCCGCGCGATACTCCAACTCAGTTTTCCGAAAGTGATGGCTGAGCCGATGCTTTTGGCGGGGGATGTCAGTCCCTGGTTGGTCGTGGCGATAGGGCTTGGCGGGATCCTTCTCCTGCGACAAAAAAAAAGTTATTGGGAGACTCCCGTTCTTTTTACGGCTGTTTGTTTTATCTGCGGTGATCTCTGGGGCGGAGCTGAGGTGCCCACTGCTTTTTTGAGCGGCGTTCTCTTTACGGCTTTTTTTCTCCTCGCGGATCCCGTGACACTGCCGCTGACGCGAAAAGGGAGCGCATTGTTTGTCTTGGGAGCCGCGATATTAAGCTCGACCCTTGATCCCCATGGGTTTTCGATCGGCGCGGTTGTCTTCGCCGTTCTTTGGATGAGCCTTTTGACGCCCTGGCTGGATGTTTGGCTCAAGCCGGTTCCGTTTATATTCAAACGTTTGATCAAGGCGACTTACCCGTGATGAACATCAGAAAGATTCTTTCTACTTTGGGACAGTATCTGTTCCTCGCGCTTTTTCTCGGGTTGCTGGTCGCGATTCTTTACGTGGCCAAGATTTTGAGAGGATGAAGATGATGACTTTGGGGCAAAAATGAAGTTGCCGGAAAACCTTTTCTCGCGGCTGCTATTGGCTTACCTTCCGTTCATGGTTTATCCGTACGGTCTTTTTAAAACGGGTGTCGCGGCACTCTGGGTCGCGATGTTCCTCTGGATCACCGTTTCTTTTTTCTGGCTGACCCGAAGTTTTTTTCCGGGGCGCTCGCTCAAGCACGCTTTTTTTCTTTGGCTAGTCGTATGGGCACAGGCCGTCTGGACGCTCACCAAACTCCCCCCGCTCTGGATCTTAAGTGTTTTCTTTTTGATGCCGGTCTCGTTTCTCGAAAGCGCGGTGAGGCCCGAACGCGTCAGCGTCTTTTCCTGGAAAGTGCCGCGGTATTTTTTTGAGCGAGCACTGGCCGGTGTCGGGTTTGTGATCTTTGTGGTGGCGATGGCCCTGGTCCGGGAGGCCTGTGAAAAAGGGCTCGGGATCAAGCTCTTCGAGCAGCCTGCGGGACTTTTGTTTGTAATCGCAGCCATCGCTTTTTTGTGGAAAAACCAACCTTTCCGAAGGCGGGCCTAAATGTATTTTCTGATCATTCCCTTGGGTTTTGTGTTGGCGTTGCGGGGGGGGCGTTCCGTGCCCTTGCAGCGGCCGGTCGAAGGTCTCACTCGGGTTTGGCGCGAAGCGGCGGATCTCTTTCTGACCACGAGTCTGATCCTGACCCTTGGGGTGGTGGTGCTCGCTTGGGAGCCATGTCGGGGAGTCGCGGGGGAATACACGATCCTGGGTCTTGGAGTGGTGGCCTACGCGCTCGCACGCTATCAGAAAAAATCGGATGTTTTTTTCCTTGTCTCGATGCTGATCGCTTTCATGATCCATTCCAGGCCAGTCGATCTGCTGTCCGGACTTTCTCTAGCGTGGGCCGTGAGCGTCGGGATCGCGATCTTTCAGACCTGCTTTCTCGGGCTACGCTACCGGCTTCTTTTTTCGAATGTTCCTGCGGCCGTAAAAGGATGGCCAATGTTTTGCCTCTTGGCGGGGTTCCTGTCGGTGGTCCTGTGGAGCGTCGGAAGACTGATTTTCTAAGGTTTTCTCCGGGGAAGTCGAAAATAACGGGAGGAAGCATTCCCGCAAACCGAATTTATCTTAAAGGAGCATGCCATGGGTATCGAAGAGATCTTGTTAGGCGCTATCGTGCAGGAAGCCTCGGACATTCATCTGACCGTGGGCCGGCCAGTGACCTATCGTTTGATCGGGGACCTTGTTTCGGTCGGGGAGAAAATGCTGACGCCGATGGACACGGAGGCCTTTGCCAAGGAGATCACGACAGAGGTTCAGCGAAAGAGGGTTGAAGAGGTCGGCGGCATAGACTTCGGTTTTTCATTCAAGGAAAAGGCCCGATTTCGCGTCTCTTGTTTTAAACAACAAGGGCATTATTCCCTGGTGTTGCGCCTTCTGCCCTCGAGGTTTTTCAGTTTCGAGGATATCGGACTGCCGCCCCAACTGGTGGAGACGATCAGCCTGCCCCGGGGTCTGGTGCTTGTGACGGGACCCACGGGATCCGGTAAAACCTCCACGCTTGCCACCATGCTCAATTTTATCAATGAGAACTTTCCGAGGCATATTATTACAGCCGAAGATCCGATCGAATTTGTTCACAAGCATAAAAAATCCATCGTGACCCAGCGCGAGGTGGGCGAGGATGTCCCGAGCTTTTCCGAGGCGATCGTGAAATCCCTGCGTCAGGATCCCGATGTGATCTTGATCGGAGAAATGCGCGACCTGGCGACCATGGAATCAGCCATCCGCGCGGCGGAAACCGGACATCTTGTTTTTTCCACACTTCACACGACGGGCGCCGCCCGGACCGTGGATCGCATTATCGATGTTTTTCCCTCGCACCAGCAGGCCCAGGTTCGCGTCCAGCTTTCCGCTACCCTTGTGGCCGTAATCTCCCAGGTGCTTGTGCCGCGCCTCGACGGAAAAGGACGTGTGGCGGCTTTTGAGATCATGTTCGCGACGCCGGCGGTGCGCAATCTTATTCGCGAAGGGAAGACCTATCAGATTCTCTCCGAGCTTCAAACGGGGGCGCGTTACGGCATGATCATGCTGGATGATAATCTGAAGCAGCTTTATGCCCAGGGGACCATCGGCTATGAGGCGGCACTTGAAGTGGCCGTGGACCCCCGTGAGCTTGCCCTGCAGCTTTCTAAGATCCAACCTCCTGGCAAAGGCAGACGATAACCGACCGAGAAGACATCCTTAGAAGACTTAAAATAAAAACCCCCGCGCTCCTTAAAGAAGCACGGGGGTTTTTTGTGAAGAATGGCGGCTCGGATCTACTGGCGACGTGATTTTTTCGCTTTGGAAGCTTTTGCCGTAGTAGTCGTTTGTTTGACTTCCGGAGCGGGTGTCGCTGCAGGGGCCGTTGCCGCACCCTGAGGTGTTAGGGTGGGCATGACCTGGCTCAGACGAACTAAGGTGTCAAGTTTTGCCTGGCGTTCCGCGGGAGTTCCAGATCCCAGAAGACTATTAAGCGCTGTGACAGGATCCGCGCTTGAAGCCGGAGCTGGCGTGGCGGCAGGCTTTTTAACTTCCGTATTTGTTTCTGAGTTTCCCCAGTCATAACCGGAAAAAGCAAAAAGAACGACGATGGCGCAAGATAATGCGAGGATTTTTTTCATGGGACCCCCTGGTTGAACATGTTTTTTTGACGCGTTATGCGGCAGGGGCGTATTATAAGACAAGCTTATTTCCAATGCAAGGGGTTGCGGAAATCAAAAATATCGGGAATCCGGCGGCGAGAAAGGATAAAAGCTGCAAAGCCCTGCATTAATTCCCGGAATTGGTGTGGGGAAAGACGATAGACCGCTTTACCCCAAAAGCGAGCAAAATAAAGCTTGACCCTATAGAGGGGGTTGGGTATCCTATGCCCGCTCTAGAGTAGAGGATGTAAGAAAATTCCACGCAGAAGAGATTCATTTCTAACTTAATCCCAGAGATTTAAACCGCCTCTTTCAGCTCTTTCCGCGACTTTTCTTAGAAAAACGAACCCAGGATCGAACATCCAAGCCCAATTAGATCTTAAAATGACAAAACAGACCCCGAAAGAAAAGTCTCAAGGGGGGAAACTGTTCCTGGTGGACGGCCACTCCTTGTGCTACCGGGCGTTCTATGCGATACAGAATCTGACAAATTCGAAGGGGGAACCGACGAACGCCATCTACGGGTTCGTGACCATGCTGCGGAAGATCCTGGATGAACAGAAGCCGGATCATGTGGCCATGTGCTTTGATCGGAAAGAGCCGACCTTCAGGCATCTTCAATACAAGGATTACAAAGCGCACCGCAAGCCGATGCCCGAAGAGCTGGTGAGCCAAATCGAGCCGATCAAGGAATTCTGCCGGATCTCGAATATCGCGATCCTGGAAAAGGCGGGTTACGAGGCCGACGACGTGATCGGGACCTTGGCGAAGCAAGGGAAGGGAGAGGGATACCAGGTCTTCATTATCACCGGGGACAAGGACGCCTTTCAGCTGGTCGACGAGCAGGTCAAGATCCTTCAGCCGCACAAAGAGAATCTCGTCTATGACAGCGAAAAGGTCCGGGAGCGTTTCAGCGGTCTCGGACCGGACAAGGTCGTGGATATTCTCGCGCTGATGGGCGATGCCTCGGACAATATTCCCGGCGTGCCGGGGATCGGTGAAAAGACGGCGATTAAGCTGATGCAGGAATTTGGGTCGGTTCAGGGGCTTATCGAACGCCTCGACGAAGTTTCCTCGGAAAAGCAAAGACAAAAGATCAAAGAGAATATCGAGGACTTGAAGCTCTCCCAAACCCTTGCGACGATCGATACGGCGGTGCCGCTTGAGATCGATTGGGACGCGATACGCGTGACCGAGCCTGACCAGGCGGCCTTGATGGAATTTTACAAGCGCTATGAATTCCGGGGGCTTCTAAAAAGCATCGCGCCCCAGAGAGAACCGGAGGCTGGCGAGCGGGATTATAAAGCGGTCCAAACCCCGCGTGAGCTCGAGATGTTTGCCCAAGAGCTTCGGAAGGTGAAGGCCTTCAGCTTTGATACCGAAACGACCTCTATCGATCCGATGAAGGCTGCTTTGGTCGGTATGAGTTTTTGCATAGAATCTTTTAAAGCCGCTTATGTTCCCGTGGCGTCCAAAGTACATCAGGGGCCGGGCTTGCCGCTCGAGGAGGTTTTAAAGGTTCTGGGGCCGAGCCTGGAAAATGAAAATGTAGCCAAGTACGGGCAGAATATTAAATATGACGAGATCGTGATGGCGCGTCACGGCGTCCGGCTTTCCGGCGTCGCATTCGATACCATGATCGCGAGCTATCTGGTCGATCCCGTAAAACGGAATCATAATCTGGATGATCTTTCGCTCGAGTATTTGAGTGTCCAGAAGATCACGACCGAGAGTCTGATCGGAAAAGGCGCGAAGCAGATCACGATGGACGCGGTCCCGCTTGAGCAGATCACGGCTTACGCCTGCGAGGACGCCGATTGCGTGATGCGTCTTGTGCCGCTCCTCAAAGCCAGGATGAAAGAAAGCGAGCTTACGAAGCTCTACGAAGAGGTGGAGTTGCCTCTTTCCGGAGTGCTGGCGAAGATCGAAAAAAACGGCGTGGCGCTGGATCTTGATTTTTTAAAAGAGCTTTCGGACAAAGCCGCTAAAGAGATCGACGCGCTGGTGAAGGAGATCCACGCGGATGCCGGGACCGAATTCAACCCGGATTCGCCGAAGCAGCTCGCGGACGTGCTTTTTGTTCAGAAGAAATTGCCGGCTTTAAAGAAGATCAAGACCGGGTATTCGACGGACGCGAGCGTGCTCGAGAAACTCGCTCTTTCCCATGAATTGCCGAGGAAGATCCTGGAATACCGGGAACGCGCGAAGTTGAAGTCGACTTATTTGGACGCGTTGCCGGAAATGGTGAATACGGAAACCCATTGCGTGCACACGTCTTTTAATCAGACGACCACGGATACGGGGAGACTTTCGAGCTCAGACCCGAACCTCCAGAATATCCCGATCAAAACCGAGATGGGACGGCTGGTCCGCAAGGCCTTCGTGGCCCGTCCGAGAGGGAAGGGGAAAGGCAAGATCCTTTCCGCGGATTATTCGCAGATCGAGCTGAGGATTCTCGCGCATTTTTCGGGGGATCCGGGGCTGACCAAGGCGTTCGAGGAGGATCGTGATGTGCACACTTACACGGCGACGCTTCTTTACGACGTGAAAGAAAAGGACGTGACGCGCGAGATGCGGAATGCCGCCAAAACCATCAATTTCAGCATTGCGTATGGGAAGACCAGCTACGGACTGTCGCAGGATCTGAATATGTCGATCCCGGAAGCGGATCAGTTCATTAAAAATTATTTTACGCGGTATGCCAAGGTGAAGGAATTCCTGGACGCCCAAAAGGAGAAGGCGCGGGCGGACGGATTTTTAACGACGATCCTCGGGCGCCGCTCCTATTTTCCAAACATCAAGGCGTCGAATGCGCAACTGCGGCAATATGCCGAGCGCTCGGCGATCAATGCTCCGATCCAGGGATCGGCGGCGGACCTGATCAAGATCGCGATGATCTCGATCCAGCGGCGGCTCGAAAAAGAACAAAGCGAGAGTCTGATGATCATGCAAGTGCACGACGAACTCGTTTTTGACGCGCCGGCCGGTGAGACGGACGCGCTCGCGACGTTGGTCAAAGAAGAGATGGAAGGCGCTTACAAGCTGAAGGTGCCGCTTAAAGTCGACATCACCGTGGGGGAGACGTGGTACAAAAAATAGTCGTCGGGCTTACCGGAGGCTTCGGGGTCGGGAAAAGCTCGGTCGCGCAGCGCTTCAAGAACTTTGGCGCAGAGTTGATCGATGCCGATGATATCGCCCATGCGTCCATGAAAAAGGGCAGCCCGATCTTTGACGCGATCATCGAAAATTTTGAGGAGGCGCTGCATCCGGGAGGCAAGAAAATGGACCGGGAAATGCTCGCTGAGATCGTTTTTCAGGATCCCAAGAGGCGCAAGGAGCTCGAGGCGATCATTCACCCTTACGTGTATGAAAAGATTAAAGAAAAGATCGAAGCGTCCGACAAGAGAGTGATCCTCGTGGAAGTGCCGCTCCTCTTTGAAGCCGGCTTCGAAAAGCTCTTCGATAAAATCCTGGTCGTGACTTGTAATTCTACCGTCAAGTTGAAGCGTCTGAGATACAAGGGCTTCCCGGAGGCCGAGGTACGGGCGCGGGAACGGGCCCAGATGCTTGAATCTCTGAAAGCGCAAAAAGCGGATTATCTGATCGACAATTCGAAGACTATTTATCAAACACAAAGGGAGATCGAACGGCTTTGGTACAAGTTCGTGAACCTTTCCAAAGGAGCCAATAAACCATGATGAGAGAAACAAGAGAAACGCGGGAGCCCCGCGAAAGAACCCAGCCGCATCACCGTCGCGAAGAGGACGGGAATGCCGCAAAGCCGCGCATGCCCCGGGTCATTCAAGAAGACGCGGCCGCGAACGGCGAAGCTCTGGAGAAAGCGATCCAGCAGCAAAAATCCGGCGAGAAGCCGCTCGATGTGGTCAGCCTAAAGCAGATGAAGATCAGCGAGCTTCAGAAAATGGCGCACAAATTCAAGATCGAGAATATCGCCGGGCTCAAGCGCCAGGACTTGATCTTCAAGATCCTCCAGGGCCAGGCCCAGCAGTCGGGGCTCATGTTCGGGGAAGGCGTGCTCGAGATCCTGGAAGATGGGTTCGGTTTTTTGCGTTCTCCCAATTACAACTATCTCCCTTCGCCGGATGATATTTATGTCAGCCCGAGCCAGATTCGCCGCTTCAATTTGAGGACCGGCGATGTGGTGGGCGGGCTTATCCGTCCTCCGAAAGAAGGGGAGCGTTATTTCGCCCTTCTCAAGGTGGAGCTCATCAACTTTGAAGCGCCGGACAGCGGGAAGGACAAGATCGCGTTCGATAATTTGACACCGCTTTATCCGGACCAGAGGATCAAGCTCGAGACGACGCAGGAAGAAGCCTCGATGCGCGTGATGGACCTCCTGACGCCGATCGGTTTTGGCCAGCGCGGCTTGATCGTGGCGCCGCCTTACAGCGGCAAGACGATCCTGCTCCAAAAGCTTGCCAACAGCATCACGACAAATCATCCGGATTCGTACCTGATCGTGCTGCTTATCGATGAACGTCCCGAGGAGGTGACGGACATGCAGCGTTCCGTGAAAGGTGAGGTCATCGCCTCGACTTTCGACGAACCCGCGGACCGTCACGTGCAGGTCGCCGAGATCGTGCTGGAAAAAGCCAAGCGTCTCGTGGAGCACAAACGGGACGTGGTCATCCTGCTTGATTCGATCACCCGCCTCGCTCGCGCCTACAACACTGTGGCGCCGCATTCCGGCAAGATCCTTTCAGGTGGCGTGGATTCCAACGCGCTTCACAAGCCGAAGCGCTTTTTTGGTTCGGCCCGTAACGTGGAAGAGGGTGGCAGCATGACGATCATCGCGACCGCGCTCGTGGACACGGGGTCGCGCATGGACGAAGTTATTTTTGAAGAGTTCAAAGGCACGGGCAACATGGAGCTCCAGCTGGACCGCAACCTTTTCCAGCGCAGGATCTATCCGGCCATTGATGTGAAGAAGTCCAACACCCGCAAGGAGGACCTGCTGATCCCCGCCGAAGAACTCAATCGCGTGTGGATCCTCCGCAAGGTCCTCAATGAGCTGAACCCGTCAGAGGCCATGGAGCTTCTGGTGGACCGTCTTAAAAAAACCAAATCCAACGCTGATTTTCTTATCAGCATGAACAAAGTAAAGGAGTAACACAATGAAAAAAGGTATTCATCCGAAATACGGCCCGGCCACCATTAATTGCGCGTGCGGCAATTCGATCCAGACCTCCAGCGTCATGACGGAGATCCGTGTCGATGTGTGCTCGGCGTGCCATCCGTTCTACACCGGGACGCAGAAGATCATGGACACCGCCGGGCGCATTGACCGGTTCAAGAAGAAGTTCCAGGATCGCGTCGCCGTGAACAAGAAAACGACCAAGGTGGTTGCCAAGATGCCGGTGAAGCTCAAGTTCTCCGACGTCGCCCAAAAGGAAAAGCTCCAGGCGCTGAAGGCCAAGGTCCAGGCGGAAGGGAAATAAAACGTAACGGCGGAAGGCGTACGGTGTACGGCGAAAACGAAACGCGCCACGCCGTACACCGTACACCGTACGCGAGACGCAAATGAGAATCCGAGAGCGTTTAGAAAAAACCGAGGCGAGGTTCCGCGAACTCGAGGCTTTGATGGGCAGCCCTGACACGCCCCCGAGCAAGTTCCAGGCCCTGAACAAGGAGCTGTCTTTGATCAAGCCGATCATGGACCTTTTTCAGAAATACAAGGGCACGGAGCACGAGCTCGTGGGGTTGAAACACAGCTTGGCGGAGAGCCAAGGCGATGAGGCCATGAAAAGTCTGATCTCCGATGAGCTCGCGACGCTCGAGGCCGGACAAATCGATCGGGAAAGTAAACTCGAGGAGCTTTTTCTCCGCGACATGCAGCCGGATGCGGCGCGCGATGTGATCGTGGAGGTGCGCGCGGGGACCGGAGGCGAGGAGGCCGCGCTTTTCGTGGCGGATCTTTTTCGCATGTACAGCATGTATGCCGGGAATCACGGGTTGCGCGTCGAAGTGATCGACTCCAATCCCACGGGGATCGGCGGTTTCAAAGAGATCATTTTCGGCGTGACGGGCGACCGGGTTTTCAGCTTTTTTAAATATGAAAGCGGGATCCACCGTGTCCAGCGCGTGCCCAAGACCGAAGCGAGCGGGCGCATCCATACTTCGGCCGTGACGGTCGCGGTACTGCCGGAGGTCGAGGAAGAAGAGGTTGTGATCAATACAGACGATCTCAGGATCGACGTGTATCGCGCCTCCGGGGCCGGGGGGCAGCACGTGAACAAGACCGAGTCCGCGGTGCGCATCACGCATATGCCGACGGGATTCGTGGTCGCGTGCCAGGACGAGCGGTCTCAGCAGAAAAACAAGACGAAGGCCATGCGCATTTTGCGGGCGAAGATCTTTGATTTCCAGAGGGCGAAGCAGCAAGCGGAGCAGGCGCAGAATCGCAAGGCGCAGATCGGCTCCGGGGACCGGTCCGGCAAGATCCGGACTTATAATTATCCGGACAATCGCCTGACGGACCACCGGATCGGGCTCACGCTTCACAGTCTGAACCAGATCTTGGATGGGAAATTGGACCCTGTCGTTGAGGCTCTCGCGGAAGATGAAAAGGTCCGGTTGCTGACGACATTATGAGCGGTTCGAAAAAATTGAAAAGTAACGAGATCTTCGAGTTGATCGCCCAGGGTCGCGAGGGGCTTTCGCGGGCGGGGATCGAGGAAGGGCAGGAAGAATGCGAACGCATCTGGATGAAGCTTTTGGGATGCGCGCGTTCCGCCATCTATCTCGAAAAGCATGAGCTGGCGCTTTCCGGCGCGCGCGAACGATTTTTGGCCATTCTTGAGAGGCGGGCTCAAAGGATCCCGTTGGCTTATCTTTTGAAGGAAGTCGATTTTTGGCAGGAAACATTGTTCGTGGATGAGCGTTGTCTTATCCCGAGGCCCGAAACCGAGATACTCGTCGAACAAGTCTTGAAAGCGCTCGGTACGGATTACGGCAAAAGTTTTTCTTTTTTGGATATCGGCACGGGTTCGGGAGCGATCGCGGCGGCGGTTCTTAATGCCTGTCCGAGCAGCCGGGGAACACTTCTTGATATTTCCGGAGAAGCGCTGGACGTGGCTCGCGAGAATGTGAAACGCTATGACCTGGAAGACCGGGCGAAACTCGTATGCGGCGATTTGTTTAACGCGTTGGATGCAAGTGATCGGTTTGATTGGATCGTGTCGAATCCGCCTTATTTGTCGGAGACGGATCTGAAAGAGCTCCAGGAAGAGCTGAAAGTCGAGCCCCGGCAGGCCTTGGATGGCGGAAAAGACGGCTTGGACTTTTACCGAAGGATTATCCGGGAGGCCTCGGGCCGTTTAAACCCCGGCGGGCGGTTGGCTCTGGAATTGGGGCAGGGGCAGGCGGAAAGGGTTTCAAAGTGGCTTCACGAGGCGGGTTATGATAATATCCACCGTTTCAAAGACCACTTGCAAGTCGAACGGGTCATTCTAGCCCAGAGGCATTCTTGATCTTTTATGGATAAAATTATTATAGAGGGCGGTTTTCGACTTAAGGGCGAGGTGGATGTCTCGGGATCCAAGAACGCCGTCCTGCCTATTATGGCGGCGGCGCTTCTATCCGAAGAAGAGTCTGTGATCACGAACGTGCCTTCACTTTGGGACGTGCACACGATGGTCAAGATCCTGCGGACGCTTGGGGCCAAAGCGATCCTTGAGAACGGATGCCTGAAGGTAAAGCCGGGCAAGAATCTTAAGCCGCTCGCCCCTTATAAACTTGTAAAGACCATGCGCGCGTCGGTGTGCGTGCTCGGGCCGCTTTTGGCGAGACTTGGTGAGGCGGAAGTTTCGCTTCCTGGCGGATGCGCGATCGGGCCGCGGCCGATCGATCTCCATCTGAAAGGTCTGGAGGCCCTGAATGCCGAGATCGATATTCAGCATGGCTACGTAAAAATTAAAGCCAAGAAGAAATTACGCGGGTCCGAAATTTATTTGGGCGGCGCCTATGGCTCTTCGGTGCTGGCAACAGGCAATGTGATGATGGCGGCGACGCTCGCGCACGGAAGGACCGTGATCGAGAACGCGGCCTGCGAGCCCGAGGTGGTGGACCTCGCAAGATTCCTTAAGAAAATGGGCGCCAAGATCACGGGGGAAGGTTCCCCGAGGCTTGAGATCGAAGGTGTCCGGAAATTGCACGGCGCTGAGCATCATGTGATCCCGGACCGTATCGAGGCGGGGACATTCCTTTACGCGGCGGCGATCACGGGCGGGGATATTCTGGTCCGCAAGATGGACCCGGGGCATCTCAATGCGGTGATCGACAAGCTCCATCAGGCGGGCGTCCGCGTCGAGAAGTTCAAGAATTCCGTGCGCGTGAGAAAGAACGGGCGTCTCAAGCCCGTCGACATCACGACGCTGCCGTACCCGGCTTTCCCGACGGACTTGCAGGCGCAGGCGATGGCCCTTGCGACCGTGACGCCGGGGATCAGCATTTTGACGGAGAAGATCTACCCGAATCGTTTTATGCATGTGCCCGAACTCGGCCGTATGGGCGCGAAGGTGTTCTTGGAAGGGCCGAGCGCCATTGTGCATGGCGTCAAAAAGTTGAGCGGCGCGCCGGTCATGGCGTCCGATCTCAGGGCCAGCGCGGCGCTTGTGCTCGCGGGCCTGGTCGCGGAAGGCGCGACGGAAGTTCAGCGCGTGTATCATCTGGACCGGGGTTATGAGAACCTCGAACAAAAACTCACCTCTCTCGGAGCTTCGATCCGCAGAGAAAAGGAATAAATTTTAAATCTCAAATCTCAAATTTGAGATCATTACTAAAGGAGGCAATGTGGCAGTTAAAATCAGAATGAAGCGTTTTGGCACCAAGAACAGCCCCAAGTGGCGCATCGTGGTCAGTGACGCGAAGATGCCGCGTGATGGGCGTTTTATCGAGGAGATCGGCTATTACGACGCTCTTCCCAAAGAAGATATTTTTGTCGTGAAGCAGGATCGTCTTGATTATTGGGTGAAGCAGGGCGCGCAGATGAGCGTGGCCTTGAAGAGCTTGGTGCGTCGCGAGAAGAGAAAGACCAAAGCGAAGAAAGCCTAAGACCTTTGGGCCAGGAAGGCGTTCCATGCTTACGATCGATATCGTGACGCTCTTCCCCGGTTTTTTCGAAAGCCCGCTCGAGGAATCGCTTTTGGAGAAGGCCCGGGCGAAGGGGCTTGTGAAGATCCGGGCGCATAATCTGCGGGACTGGACGCACGATCGCCACAAGACGGCCGATGACAAGCCGTTCGGAGGTGGGGCGGGGATGGTGATGAAGCCCGAGCCGATCTTTGAATGCGTGGAAGCGCTCGGCGGGAAGCCCTGGGTCGTGCTGATGGACCCGCAGGGCGAGCCGATGAGCCAGACGCTGGCTGAAAAGCTTGCGAAGAAGAAGCATCTGGTCCTGATCGCCGGTCATTACGAAGGTGTGGATCAGCGGGTGAAAGATCATTTGGTCGATCAGGAAATTTCGGTCGGGGATTTTGTCACCATGGGCGGCGAGGCGCCGGCCCTTTGCCTGATCGAAGCGGTGACGCGGCTTCTTCCCGGCGTGCTCGGGAACGCGGAGTCGATCAAGCACGAAAGTTTTCAGACCGGGATGCTGGAGCATCCCCATTACACACGGCCCCGGGAGTTCCGGGGGTGGAAAGTTCCCGACGTTCTGGTGTCGGGAGACCATAAGGAACTGGATGCCTGGCGGAAAAAAACCGCTGAGCATGCCACCAGAAGCAAACGACCCGATCTTTTGAAATAATTTCACGGGACGCAATAAAGTAAACTCTAACGGGGGAAACATCCAATGAGCAAAATGGACATCGTCGAAAAAGAATACGCAGACAAAAAAGCGCCGGCATTCCGCGTGGGCGACACCTTGAAGGTGCACGTTCGCGTGAAAGAAGGTGACAAGACCCGCACTCAGCTGTTTGAAGGCGTTTGTATCCGCATCAAAGGCAAAGGGGTCCGCGGAAGTTTTACCGTTCTGAAAGAAACCTACGGCGATAAGGTCGAAAAGATCTTCCCGCTTCATTCGCCGAACGTGGAAAAGGTCACCGTGAGCGTGAAGGGCAAGGTCCGACGCGCGAAGCTTTATTATCTGAAGGACAAGTAGTCCGTTTCCGGCCCGGCTTGATGGAGACGGCTCCCAAAGTATCCCGCAAGGCGCTTCTGCTTGAGAAGCTCCGGGCTTTTGACCTCGAAGAAGCTCCCGCCGCCGGCGGGGGATGGATGGCCGGTGTGGATGAGGCCGGCCGGGGCCCTTTAGCGGGCCCGGTGGTCGCGGCGGCCGTGATCCTCTTACGGCCGGAACTCCTCACGGGCATTAACGACTCCAAGAAACTCACCGCGGCACTTCGCGAAGAACTTTACCTGCAAATCGCCCGTTCCTCGCTCGTCGGCATCGGGTTCGCCGACGAGAAGCAGATCGACAAACTCAACATTTATGAAGCCACGCGCCTTGCCATGAAAAAGGCGGTTTTAGACCTTCCGCACACTCCCGCAAAACTCCTGATCGACGGTCCCATGCGCCTCGATCTCGCGCTCGAGCAAAAGGGAATCATTCACGGTGACGGAAAATCGGCGAGCATTGCCGCGGCCTCGATCGTCGCGAAAGTCTTTCGGGATCACTGGATGCGCAAGCTCCACGAACTCTATCCCGCCTATGCGTTCCATAACCACAAAGGCTACGGGACTGCCGAACATATGCAGGCGCTTCTTGAAAAGGGCCCTTCGGCGGTTCATCGCTACAGCTTCGCGCCGGTTCGTGAGGCAGCGCTGCTTTTTCCTGAAGCAAGAAACGCTGGAGCGGCGGCGTGAAGCTCACGCCGAATCCGGCGCCTTTCCGCTTCTCCCTTGGAGACCGGGGTGAGATGGCGGCTTGCGGCTTTCTGAAAGAAAAAGGTTACGCGATCCTTGAGAAGAATTACAAATGCAAGATCGGCGAGATCGATGTTATTGCCCGTCGGAACGGTCGGTTGGCGTTTGTCGAGGTGAAAACTCGAACGGGGACCGGCTTTGGCATGCCGCAGGAGGCGGTCGACCGGAAAAAGCAGGAAAAAATCTTTAAGCTGGCCGAGTGGTACATAAAAGAGAAAAAACTCGAAACGATTCCGGTCGCCTTTGACGTAGTGGCGGTGCTTTGGAAAGAGGGTGGGGCCCCTGAAATGCGTCTGATCACCGATGCTTATGAAAAAGAAGACAAAGCTTATTGATTCTCGCGTCCAAACGGTGCAAAATATCGCGCGTTCATTCCTTCAGAAAACAGAATAAAAGCCGAAAACATTTTGAGCGATGACCCCAAAACTGAATAAATCTATTTGTTTTTTCTGTCTCGGACTTCTTGCCTTTTCTCTTTTCGCATATGCCGAAGAGAAGAAGGATGATCTTTATGCCCCGACGTACACCCAACCCCTGGCTCCGGAGCCGCTCAAGGGCGCCCTTTCCCGCATTATTGAATTTCCCCTCAAGTTGGCCAAGTGGCCCATGGACCAGGGGATTCTCTTTAATGACCGGCATCGGGTTGACAAAAAGGCGATCTGGCTTTACGAAGAATCGTTGCGACAAGGCGTTAAACCTCTCGTTGGATTTTCGGATCTTTCTGCGTTGCCCTACTACGGCGCTGAGTTTAACCTTCTGACGCTTGCCCGCCAGAAAGAACGATACCCGGATTTTTTTGCCACCACCACGATCCTTCACTGCCCTGCGGTTTTCTTCATGGTTGGGTCGGAGATCGGAGCTCAGCAGATCGGCGGGACCGGGTTTCACGCCAAAGGTCTTTTTAATTATTCCCGCGATGAAAAAGAGCCTTTTTACGGTATCGGGCCCGACACGAGCCATGGGGACAAATCGTCTTACCGGATGGAAACCACCCGGGTAGGCGTTGAGGCTGGCTACGAATTTTCCCCCTCGTTGGATATCACCACCGGATTTGATTACAAGAACGTCAATATCCGCAGCGTGGTTCATGACAACACGGCCAGCATTTCCGGCCTCTTTTCCGGCCAAAACATTCCGGGTCTGAGTGGCGACAATCTTCTGGATTATTCCGTGGCTCTCGGACGTGATACCCGAGACAGCAAAGACGATGCAACCCAGGGGAGTTACCAGAAACTTCGTTTTGAATTTACCGACGGCGTTAACGGCTCAACGGCTAAGTATTTCAAGTACCAGTTGGATATGGCCAAATATTTCCGGCTCTGGTCTCCGCGCCGCGTTTTAGTGGCGCGTCTCTTTGGCGAGCACAATGACGAAGTCGGGGGCGGAAACATTCCTTTTTACAACCTCGCCAAACTGGGAGGCGCGGGGGCTACCAACGCGCGGCAAAGCGAGACCCTGCGCGGCTATGTGTATAACCGCTTTTACGGGGAAAGTTCCCTGCTGCTTAACTTGGAATACCGGTACACGGTGATGGAATATAAGGAGTTTAAGGTGAAAACCGCTTTGTTTAACGACTTGGGGCAGGTCTTCGGCGAGATCCATGAGTTTCAGATCAAGGATTTCAGGGAAACCTACGGGGTCGGTTTATATCTTAGCTATTCAAAGAATACGGTCGTGAATTTTTCGGTCGCCCACAGCAATGACGGTACGCAATTTTATGTCAAAAACAAACTCGCGTTCTAGGGTGGTATGGATGAATAAAAAACTTAGAGCACCTCATAAAACTTGTAGGGCAGGTTTAAACCTGCCCTACCCCCTCCTCAAAGGACAGATTTTGGTAGAGGTTCGCCGAATGGCAACCGTTGGAATGTTCGGTCTCTTGATCGCGGGTTTTAGCGGCACGGTCTGGGCAGCAGAGACGGTCCAGTACAAGACACAGGAAGCCACTCACAACAGCGATTTTTTTGATTCGAATGTCTATAACGAAGGCGTGAATCAACTCGATTTGGGGCGCTGGGGAAGAAGGATTTCCGGTGCGGCGCTTCCCTCGAAAAATGTAAATATCTTTGATGAGGTGCCGGATTCCGGGTTTTTCACCAATCGCCAGGGCCGCACGCGCCTTTCCGCCGAGGCTCTTGGAACGGGTTTCCAGGAAACGTCCGGACCCGACCTGAGCAGCCCTCTACAGATCATGGCGGCGGAACAGCGGGGGATCTATCCCAGGTTTTGGGCGAAGGACGCGCGAGGAGATGAGTATCTTCTGGAATTCGACCCCCAAGGGAAATTCGAGCTGGTGACGGGCGCGGAAGTGGTGGCTGCGCGGTTTTATCACGCCCTCGGTTATTTTGTGCCGCAATACACGATCGCGATGATTCCTGCCGATCGGTTTCAGGCGACTCCTGATGCCACCACCTGGGAAGAAACGGGATTCAAGAAGAAGTTGACGCAGACGCGTCTCGAGGAGTATTTGGCGGTGCTGCCGCAGAACGAAGCGGGCCTTTACCGGGCCTCCGCGTGCAAGATCCTGAGGGGGGGGTACCACGGCAGCTTTAGTTTTGAGTCCCGCCGAAAAGAGGATCCCACGGATCTCGTGAATCATCGCGACCACCGTGAGATCCGGACGCTTGGCATTTTTGCAGCGTGGCTCAACCACTACGATCTCAGGGAAAGCGATACTCTGGATATCTCCGTCGAGGAGAACGGGCAGACCGTGCTCACCCATTATCTGGGCGATTTTAACGGAGCCTTAGGGGCCACGCAGGAAGGCCCGAAAGCGCCGATGCTCGGTTACGAGCACGCGATTGATTATGGCGAGACCTTTAAATCAGTTCTGGCTCTCGGGTTCCGCGAGAAGCCCTGGCAGAAAAAGTGGAAACAAGCGGGCGAGCAGAGCCTCGCGGCTCCGGCCGTGGGTTACTTCACGAATGATCTTTTTGATCCCGCGCGTTATAAAGCCGAGTTTCCCTATGAAGCCTTCCGTCTTGTCACGCGTGCCGACGGATTCTGGGCCGCAAAACTTCTTTTGAGCTTTTCGGATGAAGACATCAAGACGATGGTGGGCGCCGGAAAATATACCGATCCGGCGGACGCCGCGACCCTGGCAAAAACGCTGACCGAACGTCGTGACATTATCACCCGCTACTGGCTTTCCCGCGCCAATCCTCTGGACGGATTTTCGTTCTCCGGCGGGAAACTATCTTTCAAAGACCTTGCGCCCCAGGGCGGTACGGTTTATTCCGTGGAAGTCCTGAAAGAAAATGGAAAAGAAAAGATCACACAGTTTGAAACTAAGGAATCTGTTTTTGATGTTCCCGCGGGAGAGCTCCCCGCAAACGGCGAGGTCCGGATCCTGATCCGGGTTCTTCGCCCCTCCTCCAAGGCCGCCAGTCCCGCTGTCACCGTTCGCTTGAACACCGCGGGCATTCAGGGCATTCGCCGCGAAGACTAAACGCTCTGCTGAAAAACAGTATGTAGTATGTTGGTAAAAAATAAGCCGGCAAGATTGTGTGACATACGGCCGACGATATATAGAGATGCTGTGTCCCCCGCTTTTCTCCGGACGTTCTCGTTGCCTTCGCAAAAAAATGTAGCCGCCACGATTGCACAAGTGCTATCATTTGCGCAATAATGATAAATATGCACTACTAATTAATGCGAAATGTGCAAGAGGGGGGCTGGCCATGGAGGAAAAACTTCTAAAGGTTTCGGACGTGATGAAGCGTCTGAATGTTTCCCGCCGAACGATCTATTATTGGATCGATGAGGGGATCATCAAGACCATTCGCATCGGAGGCATGTACCGCTTTCACCCGGAAGATATCGCCCAGCTGATCGAGTCGGGCCGCAGCGCCCCCGCGGTCAAACAAAAAAAGATTCTCGCGGTCGACGACGACATCCTCGTTCGGGAGTCCATCAAATTGTTGCTTGGCCGTGAAGGTTATTCGGTGACCGCCGTACCTGACGGAAAATCTGCTGTGATCTTGTCCACCCAGCAGGATTTCGATTTGACGCTTGCGGACATGAGAATGCCCGACATGAATGGCCTGGAAACTCTCAAGGCGATCCGCAAGGCCCGGAAAGACGAGGGCAAGGAACTCAAGCCCGAGATCATTATGACAGCCTATGAAGACGGCAAGGCAAAGAAGGAAGCCAAAGCGATCGGCGTGAAGGAATTTGTGATGAAGCCTTTCGAGCTGGACCACTTTCTGGACCTCGTGAAACAGAATATCGGCTGAATTCTGTACTGAATTAAAACCTCGAAGTCATACCCTCCCCGTTCAATGCGTTTGTAGCTCCCTCCAGCCCAAGGGCATTCCAACTCGTTTCCCGTGGCGAAGAATGGCAGTTGACTTTTATTGCGCAGAATAATACAATTTGCACAATAGTATCAATATCAACGCTATAAGGTAATACAGAATGAGCAAAAAGAATAAGTACATTCCCGGACCTGAAAGTGAAAAAATCTCCCACCTCCAATCAACCATTTTCAGAGCAAAGAATCCGCGGATTGCCGCTCATGGTCTATGGTACTTAGCTTATGGGTCTGTAAGACTTTCTTATATCTTAATAGTCTCTATGGGACATTAATTTATGTTTTCATATATTAATACAAGCCAATTACTTTTCATAGCTCTCTAGAAATCATAAATGCCATAAATTCTATAACATACTATTTCATATTATATAAACGCTATGTATTGCTATGCGCTTAATGTTAGGCATTGCTATATCAAACTAGATTGTCAGCCATTGCGCATGTCTTGCGCGTCAATGAGGGTTTAACCAGGAAGAGCAGAATTTATCCCTGAAATGAAATTCTAAGATCATCGGGAGACAGAAGCATGAAAAACACAATCGTAAATCGCGGGACTGCAGCGGCGCTTTGTTTTCTGATGTGTTTTATTTCGATACCGGTGATGCCGGCGCATGCGATGGTTACACAAAAACCTTTGGTTTTTGGTACCTCCTCGAAAGGATCCCAGCAGTCTGGGGTGCCCGCGGATAAGGTCGATACGACGGCGAAACAAGAGGTGCCGGTCGAGCCGAATGCCGGCTTCATGAACCCTTCGGCAATAAGAGCCGCGACAGTAAACACGCCGTCGACAACGATGACACCTTCTATCGACACTCAGAAGCCTTCGGTGCCGACGGGACTTGCGGTCTCGAATGTGACGGCGACGGGCGTGAAGCTTAGCTGGAATGCCGTGACGGATAATGCCGGAGGTTCCGGTGTGACGGGTTACGATATCTACAAGGATTCGGCCCTTTTCGCGACGGTGGCCGGGAATGTTACGACCTACACGGTGACGGGGCTTACGGAGGGTACTGCTTATACCTTCACGATCAAGGCCAAGGACGCGGCGAATAATGTCTCGGATGCAAGCGATCCGCTTTCAGTCACGCCGTCGTCGGTCAATCAGCCGCCGGTGGCGACAGCGCCCACCGTGAATCCTTTTAATGAGGATACGCCGCAAGCCATCACGCTCGGCGGCACGGACCCGGATCATAATCCGCTCACGTATGTCATCGTCACCAGACCGGCGCACGGGTCGCTGGTGCATGATCCCGCATTCCCGAACGATCCCTCCAAGTTCCTTTACACGCCCGTTGCGGACTACAACGGGACTGATTCGTTCACGTATAAAGTGAACGACGGCACCGCCACATATACGGCGACCGACACAACCGCAACCTCCGCCGCCGCGACGGTTTCACTGACCATCAACGCGGTTAACGACGCGCCGGTGGCGACGACGACGCGGGTGGTGAATATCCTCCAAAATACGGCCCGCACCGTCACTCTCGGGGCATTGAACGTCGATAAGGACACGCTTTCCTACACGATCCTGACGCGGCCGGCGAAGGGGACATTGTCGTGCACGGGAGCGGCGTGCACTTATACGCCAGCGGCGAATGACTTTGGGACGTATTCTTTCTCGTACAAGGTAAGTGACGGGACGCTGGATTCACAGCCAGCGATCGTGACCTTTGAGGTCGTCAAGCCCGCCGCGGCGCCGGTCATGATGGCGGCCCAAACGGGGACGACGGGGGAAAGCCTTTCGTTCACGGTCCCGAATGCCGCGGCATACACGTTTGACGCGTTTGACGGGGAATCGCTTCCGGCGGGCGCGCATTACGACGCCGCAAACGGTCAATTCACCTGGACGCCGACCTACAACCAGGCGGGAGTTCACGTGTTGCAGTTCGTCAAGGACCAGCAGACTTATCAGACGCTCCTGGCCGTCAGCTACGTTCCTCCGATCGGGATCTCCAATCCGGAGTTTGGGATCATGGAGACTTACCGGATGTATGATGACATCGCGAAGCGGAATACGGCACTCACCTACTATCGGAACGACGAAGGCGGCTTTTACACGCATTATATCGACAACGGAGCCGGGTGCTCCGACTCCGGCAACTCCGCCGGGACCGCGGCCAGTCCGCGGTGCACCATCCCGTCCGAACTTCCCGCCGGCGCTGTCATCGAGCTTCATGGCGGACCGTATACGAATATCACAAGTTGGCAAAACGCCGTAAACGGAGCGGGAACGCAAGATAAACCCATCTTTATTCGAGGGAATGGCGTGAGAATTGATGCGAGACTGAGTATCTACACGAGGCCCACGGAGGAGAACAGTTATGTGATCGCGGAAGGACTCAATGCGTATGCTGTCAACATAGGCGCACCGAGCAACCATGTCGTACTGAGAAACTCAGATGTTCACGGGGATGCGAGCGGCGGCGGTGTTTCTTTGCAAAGGCCGACGGAAAGCACCAAGGCCAATCCCAACAATGCTATATCCAATGTCACCCTCTACAACAACACGATCCACGATAACGGAATCTGGCAACCGGAACTTGCCGAGGGAGATCGGGATATTCACGGACTGGTCATCGGTTGGTTTAGTCTCGTAGACCATGTCTGGGTGCTGGATAACGATATCTATCACAACGAAGGCGATTCGATTCAGGTCAATGCGGGGCCGCACGTGACGCCGTCCAACGTCAACAACATCTACATCGGACGCAACGAAATGCATGACGATAAACAGAGCGCTTTGGGTGTCAAGAGCGCGAAGGATGTTATTATTTCTGAAAATGACATGTATGGAATCCGTGTAAGCAGTTCGGCGTCGGGCGATTGTACGGGTAATTCGGATGACGGACCGGAATCTGTCTGGTGGCTTTACAACAAAATTCATGATGGAGCCTTAGGCTTCAAGTTCTCCGGCAGCGCTGTCGGAACCTACGGAATGATCGGGAACCTGATCTACGATATCCATGGCGCCGGGGGACCGCTCTCGGGCGATTATTCTCAATCCGGCCAAGCGATGACGGATTGGCATGGCAATATCATCAAGTACATCGTGAACAATACCATCTATGATACGGATTACGGTTATTCGGTGTGGCAGGGCGGACGTCCCAACAATGAGTCGTTTACCCTTGTCAATAATATCGGCGTCACGACACTGACCGGTTATGCAGCCTCCAGCATACTTCATTCCGATGCCATCAACCTCTCGGACAATATCACGGGAAGCAGCGCCCTTTTCGCCAATGTTCCCGCGTTCTCGACGCGTCTCGATGATTTTCAATTTACGGCCACGGCCGGTCAAATGCGTTCGGCGGAGGGCGGCACGAAGACCATGCTGACGGTCCCAGGCGCGGATTTTACCGCGTTGGGCGTCAAAGCGGGAGACCGTCTCGACCTGGGGGCGGCGAGGACAGATCAAAACGGGAAAAAGATTATGAATCCCGCCGTCTCTGTTTATTCATCCACGTGGATGTACATCGAAAGCGTGAACGGAGATACGATCACCTTAAAAGATAATGTCTGGCTTTGGGATTCGAACGCGGTGAAGTTCTCGATCTATTATTATCCCTATCCGAAGGTGAACACGAACGAACTGTATCTCGACGATGTTTCGAAGTTCAGCGTGGGAGACGTTATCGAATACAACCATGACGGCGTTGCCAGGAGAGTGGTCAGCGTCGATACCAATGTCATTTCGGATTCCATCGGACCCAAAGGCCGGATCGTGTTGGACAGTCCTGTGCCTAAGCTCATCTCGCAGGCTTCGATCACCAACTGGGGGCCGAAGACTGACAACAATCTTGTGTGGGACCTGAGTCTGAAGGCCGGCTCCGCGGCCATCGGAAAAGCCGAGTCCCTTCAGACGATCACGGCCATGGATCACTCGGGGAATCCGGTCCTGGATGGGGCAGGCAAGCCCGTCTCGCTTGCCGCCTATTTTAATACATTATACGGGATACAGCTCCCGGCGAACCCGGACCTCGGGGGGTCTGACTACACGGACGCGGGCGTGCCGGCTGTTTCTTATTATGTCGGGAATGATTACACAGCCGACTCGACCCATTTCACAACCGTACAGGCTGCTCAGAGCCGGATCGCGGCGGATATCGCGGCGCATGCGGGTGATCCTTCCTGGATACAGCCTGCCTACACGGTGCTGATCAAAGCGGGCGTGTATCAAAACGTGGCGGGAAACTGCTCAGGCGCCACTTGTAATCTTGTCAATGTGACAGTTTCAGGGACCGCGAGCGCGCCGATCACTTTTAAACCCTTGGGAGACGGGCCCGTTGTTTTCCGCGGATTTGGATTTGAAGATCGTGATCTGAACGGTGACGGAATGGCGGATGGCCCGGCCGATCCTAACAAACGCGAAACGCTCATGCGGATCAGCGGCAATTACATCCATGTCGAAGGTCTTGAGTTCACGAACTCCCAGCAGGGGGGACTCGTCATCGAGGGGAGCTTCAACCGAATCGAGAACGTCAGCTCCCATGATAATTGGACCATCGGGATCAGCATCGGAGATGCCGGCAACCGCCGCGTTGAGGGGAATGTCGTCACCGGCTGTGAAGCCTACAACAACCGTCATTACGTGGGCATTGCGATCAACTTCGCGCAGCAGACGAATTGGAATCCGGACTGGCTTGTGACGAAAAACATCATTGAGAACTCACTTTCTTACAGGAACGGTTACCTGCCCGACGGAACCAAAGTGCTGCCTATCGGCGGTGATCCGCAAGGGGGAGGGAATTCGGACGGGATCATGGCCACCAAGTTCTGCGCTTCAGGGAAGACTCAGAACGCGTGCCCGGATAATATTTTCCGCGGGAATATCGTCTGGTCGAACGCCGATGACGGTATTGACGTGAGCTTCTCCGACTCGCTGATCGAGAACAACATCTCTTTTGATAATGGGCCGTCGGGCAGCATGGGATTTAAAGTGTTCTTCGAAAATGTAAAGAACAGCTTTGTCGGGAACATCGCCTACGCGAACGATGGAAATGGTTTTGACTTGCGCAGCACGACAACCGGCATCTTTCTCAATAATCTGGCTTTGAATAACGGCGCGTGGGGATTTTCGGGGGGTAACTTCGAAACCAATCACAATAACATGGCGTACGGGAGCGTTCTTAACGCGGACATGTCGATCCCGGCCGCCTGCGCGAATTCGACTTGCTCGAATAACTGGAACGGCAAGGGCAGCGGGCCCTTGAGCGGCGACCCCAAGTTGGCGAACACGACGCTCTTCAAAGGCTCGAACGGACAGATCGTGTTCAGTCTGCCGGCGGGAACGATAGACCAAAAAGTGGCCTGGCTCAAGGGTCAGTTTGCGACCGCTTTCAGTTTGCAATCTGGAAGTGGGGCGATCAACGCCGGGGTCGCGGCCTCCTATACGGACCCGATCACGGGGGAGACGCTCTCCAGAACGGTACTAGGAAGCGCGCCTGAAATAGGGGCTTATGAATACACGGACGGTACGACGCCTCCGCCCGACCAGACGGTTCCCGTGATCAGCGCCGTTCTTTCAAGCAGTGTGACGGTGAACGGGGCGGTGATCAGCTGGACGACCAATGAGGCTAGTGATTCCCAGTTGCAGTATCGCGTGCAAGGGACCACGACCTGGTCGAACACGACCCTCAACACGTCACTTGTGACGAGCCACTCCGTGACGCTCAGTGGGCTGAACGCACGCACGGTGTATGAATATCAGGTGAAGTCCAAGGACCAAGCCGGGAATCTTGCCACTCAGGCAACGATTTCCAATTTCACGACGCTGACTCCGCCGCCAACCGGCGCGATCCCGTTGAGTGGCGGACGGACCGCGGATTATGTGTCGGCCGCGGATTCCTCCATTCTGAACAAACTTACGGTCTATGATGCACAAGGCGTCGTGCAGGCGGTGAGTTATATCCCGAGAGCTTATGTGGATCTGGACCACGATGAGGTTACAGTGGTAAGCGGTCAGGTGAGGATCACGCGGCACTACAAGAACCGGACGACGGTGGATGTGTTCGATCAATTCGGGGTTCTTTTGACGCTCGATTCCCAGGGGAATATCCAGAGCGGCAAGATCGTGAACTCTGTTTCCGCGACGATCTCCGGGGTTCAGCAGACGCGTTACTCAACGGTCGCGACGGTGAATTATCAGAATCAGCTTCCCGTCTCGGTTGTGAAAGCCGCAACGGACAGCGTCACGGTCGCCTATGCCCCCGGGACTTCGAACGTGACAGGTTACACTTATAAGAACGCTGCCGGAGCGATCCTGGCGGAGGCCGTGCCCGTGGCCGGCGGTCTCTTCCGGGTGAATGCTCCGGCGCTTGGCATTGTTCTGGAGCAGGTGAAGATCCAAAGTGCTGCGGACGCGTACCGGTTGATGGCGAAACTGGCGAGCACCATGAAGCGCCTGGCGGATTACAAAACGGAGCTTGTGCAGGCCTACGGGTTTCTTTACGGAACCGCGACCGCAACTGAGATGGGGAATCAGATCCTGCTTCCCACGACGGTGAGCAGTCTTGTGACGACCCCTGATGACCTGAATCTCTCGCTCACGGGCGCCGTCGGCAGTACCTATGCGCTCAATTACTGCACCATGAACGATCTGAACACCACGACTTCCGCCTGCAGTGAAATGAAAGTGACGCCTCCGAGCGGGGCGCTCATCGGGGTCTCACTGACCTTTGACATCCAGCGGCGTTTGATCACACAGGTTTTTGCGAACGGAAATGTCCGCACCTTTCATTATAATGCGCAAGGCGTCTACGATGCATACAGTGAGACGGATACGGCCGGCAACGGCACGACCTACGTTCAAAACGGTGTTTTTGCTCCGGGAGGGCGGGTGCTAGGGGAGGTCGTGAACGGCGAAAATGTGTTTTATGTGGGTTTCGCGGACAAAGGCTTCGCGGCGGACAAGATCCAGGCTGCGATCGATCTCGCCCCGGCGGGCGCCGTGATCCTGCTCGCGGTCGGAACTTACGTGAACGGTTTTAATCTGAACGCGGGAACTAAAGAGCTGACGATCCGTGGGGACGGGGCCGTGGTGATCGACGGGAGCACGGGCGCCGAACGTTTCGCGAGCGTTTTAAGCGGTGGGCAATTACATCTCGAACACCTGACGTTCCGGCATTTCAACATCCATCCTTACGCGAGCGGCACCTCGGTTAATCCCGCCGGGAAGGGCATCCTCTACGTGGGAGAGGGCTCCCGGCTGACGGTGGACGGCGTAACTTTCGAGAACGATCAAATGTCGGCCGCCGGCGGCCTGATCTACGCGGTCGGAGGTTTGACCGCGGCGAAATTAGCCGACGTGACAATTACAAATTCGACCTTCCAAAATAACACCCTGATCTCCGCGGCAGGGGCGGCAATGCCGGCCTCGACGATCACGAATACTGAAGTTGTCGGCGGGAAGAATATGTTCACATTTACGACCGTTGCGGGATGCACCTACGATATTCAGAATTCCACGGACCTGGTTCATTGGACGACGATCACCGGACCGGTCACGGCGACGGGCGATCTGTCCGTCGCGACTGCGGCCACTACGACACCGAGCGGCTTTTTCAGGGTCCGGACGCTGACGGGGCAAGGCGGCGGGTCGAATGCCGCGGTCCAGGCCTTTCAAGCGAATGTCCACATCTCGGGTTCTCTTTTTGAGAACAATCAGGTCGGGGCAGGCGCCGGGGCGGTGTCGATGAGCGGGCTCCAGGGCGGTTTCAACGGAGTGATCGAGAACACGGTTTTCCGGAACAACAGCGCGACGTCCCAATACGGAGCCGGCGGCGTGATGGCCCTGAGCGGAAATATCACGATTGCCGGCTGTGACTTTATTGGAAATACTGCCACCGAGGGCTACGGCGGCGCGATCCGTCTCGGGGGAGCGCAGGCGACGCTGGACCACAATCTGTTCGTCGGGAACAAGGCTCTCTATGGCGGCGCGATCCAGACCACGTCAGCCGGTTCTTCATTCTCTTCGGGCTCTTTTTACGCGCCGGAAACCCGGGAAGTTCACATCAGTTTTTCGACTGTCGCGGACAATGTCTCCCTCGCGGGCGGAGGCGTCATTGATTCAAGGGATTGGATCAATCCGGTGAACGGGCAGCGCATGACCGTCGCCAAGAGTATTTTTTCCGATGCCGGGCAGTCGGATATCACCGGAGATCCTCAGGCCACGCTAACGATCACGGATGCGTTGAGGACCGGAACGGACCCGCTCTTTATAGATGCCGCGAACGGCGATTACAGGATCCGCCCGAATTCCCCCGCCCAATCGCAGGTCAATAATAGCGCCGTGGCCTGGGGGAGCGAAGGGTTTGGGCCCGCGATCCAGTATTTGCTTGCGCCGGTCGATCCAGCTTCGATCCCGGTTCTTACGAACCAGACCTCGCTTTCGATCTCGTTCCAGCTGAGACCGGTGTCTGCGATCAATCAGCTGACGCTAAAACAGGTGACGTCAAACGCCGCTCCTTTCACCTTCACGATCTCGGTCTCGCTGCTCCACGAAGGTTTGAATTCGGGTCTCAAGGCCGTCCTGGACAATGAATACGGCCATTTTGAATACGTGCTTCCCGACATCATCCGGGACACGACCCCGCCGGTGCTAGCGGTGTTACCGCCTTCGAATGCAACGCAGAGCGCGGTCACGATCAACTGGACGACGACCAATGAAGCCAGCGATTCTCAGGTTCAGTATCGCGTGCAGGGGCAGGGGACCACGGCTTGGTCGAACACGACCCTCAACACGTCACTTGTGACAAGCCATTCGGTGACGTTTAGCGGGCTGAGCGCGAACACGGTGTACGAATATCAGGTGAAGTCCAAGGACCAAGCCGGGAACCTCGCCACTCAGACGACGATTTCAAACTTCACGACGCCGGCTCCTCCCGAAACTCCGGCTGTTTCGATCATCGCGCAACACAATTACGAGAATGTTCCAGAGAGAGGCACCGTCGGCGGAGGGATTTGCATTATAGCGGACGTGACGAAAATTGCGGGCGTTATTACTTCGGTTGATTTTTATATGGACGGAGTCTTGGGGTGGACCCAGAATGTGAATTTCTATTGGCCGTTCTATAGCGAAGGTAAGCCGAACGGTACGCATATTTTCACCGCGAAAGCCAAGGATAAAGACGGTAATATTATCTCCACGTCCTTACCCATCACCATTAATATTCAAAATGCTCCGGACAAAACTCCGCCGACATTCACGTTCGCCTCCGAGCTTGCAAATAATCCCATCATAACGGGGAGGACCTATGTTTATGGTACAGGCAGAGATCCACTGGTAGAAGGAGCCACCACGTCGGGGTTTGCCGGCATTCAATATAGGGTTGAGAACTCGCACGGGGAAGTGACGTTCCTCGGAGACGAGACCGTAGCCCCTGCTTATTGTGCTCTCTTGGATCCCGCATCTGATCCCGCTCATTTGGCCAACGGTGATTACACGCTGTTCGCCGTTGCCCGCGACGCGGCCAACAACACATACGAAACTAGTGTTCCCATTACGATCAATTATACCGGGCCTATTGTTCCCCCGGATCCGCCGGCGATCAGCGCCCAGCCCGTGGGAGGAAGCGTTGCGCTAGGCGACAGTCTGACTTTAACGGTGGTTGCGAGCGTTCCTGCCGGCTCCACGCTTTTGTTTCAGTGGCAGAAAGACGGGGCAAATGTAGGCGAGCCGACGATGGGCGATGCGACGAGCAGTAGCAGTTACACGATCTCCAGCGCGGCCCCTGCGGATGCCGGGAGGTACCGTTGCATCATCAAGCGAATGAACGGCACGGAGCTCAGCGAAGTAACAAGCAGCGAAGCCCTTGTGTCCATTCCCGATCATGAGGCGCCGCGGAAGCCGACGTGGCTGGATTTGTCGCCGATCTCCAATCCGATCTCCAATCTAACGAGTACTTCGGTGACGCTCTCGTGGAACGCGACGACGGACAATATCGGAGTGACGGGCTATCAAATCTTCAAGAACTCGGTGCTTCTCGCGACGGTGGCCGGTAATGTCACGACTTATACGGCGAAGGGGCTTGCGCCGAGTACGGATTATATCTTCACGGTCAAAGCGAAGGATGCCGCGTCAAACTACTCGGATCCAAGCGACCCGCTCACGGTCAGAACGGCACCGGACACCCAGGCTCCGTCAGCTCCGGCGGGGCTTCATTACTCGAAATTGAAGCGGGAGACCGTGACGCTCTCCTGGAGCGCTTCGACGGACGATATCGGCGTGACGGGTTATCAGATCTTCGAGAACGGAACATTTCTAGCGGACGTACTGTCCGGCACGACCTACTCGGTCACCGGGCTCACGGCGTCGACGACTTATACCTTCACGGTCAGAGCCAAGGATCTTGCAGCTAACGCCTCCGCCTTTTGCACTCCGGTGACATTTACCACGAAATCACTTACCGATGATGTGGCCGATCCCGTGATCAGCATCGGTTTACCCAGCGTGACATCTGCGGTCGCGACGATCAACTGGACGACCGACGAAGCCAGCGATTCTCAGGTGGAGTACCGGGTTAAGGGGACCACTGCTTGGATGCCCACAAGCACTGACCCTTCTCTTGTGACAAGCCATTCGGTGGCGCTTACCGGGCTGACTGCGGGTGTGATCTATGAATACCATGTGAAATCCTCGGATGCTTCGGGCAATCTTGCGGACAGTCTCGATACCCAGGCGACGCCATCTATCTTGACGACGCCGTCTCCTTCCTTTGGCTTGGATCCCGTGATCAGTGCCCAGCCCGTGGGAGGGCAAATCCAGAACGGCAACGATATGACTTTAGGCGTGGCGGCGAGCGTGCCTGCCGGTTCCACCGTGGCGTATCAATGGCAGAAAGACGGCGTCGACATCAACGGAGCGACGAATAGCAGTTACCTGCTTTCCGGAGCGAGTCCTGCTTTAGCCGGGAGTTACCGTTGCATCGTCAAGCGAATGAGCGGCACAACGGTGCTTAGTCAGGTCCCGAGCGCTGCGGCCGCGGTGACCGTCTCGCCTCTCTATCCGTTGATCTACGGTATCGCCGTGGCGGCTAAGGCTGCGAGTGCGACCATTACCTGGGGTACCTCCACAGCCAGCGATTCTAAGGTGATGTACCGGGCGCAGGGGGCCTCGGCCTGGGAGACGGCCACGAGTTCTGATTCGCTCGTAAAAAATCACTCAGTCATGCTTACCGGGCTTATGGCGGGCACGCTTTATGAGTACCGAGTGAACTCCACGGACAGCGCGTACCGTTCCGCGGACGAGATGAAGCCCGCTGCTTTTACAACGGCCCCTTCCGCAAGTTCCACAGATACGATCGTTCCCACGCTCAAGGTGGCGAGTGAGAATATAAACGGCACCGTGACCGACATTGTGAAACTCTCGGCCTACAGTAACGATGCCGACGCGCCTTCCATTCGATTCCAGCTGGACGGAAATAATCTGACCATAGGCACTCCCACGAATAATACGTTTGATTGGGATACGACCCAAACGACCAACGGCGCCCACGTCATCAGCGCGATAGCGACAGACAGCGCCGGCAACACAACGACGATGTTTTTTAACCTGAGGGTTATGAATTATCCCATTTACTCGGTCTATTTGGAGAGGAATGCGACGGATGTGACCGTGAACTGGAAAACACTTTCCAATTCGAATACCCAGGTGGAATACGTCCGTGTCGAGGATAACGGAAGCGTTTCAGCGATCGTTTCTTCCCAGGTGCCGGATGACAACACTCCGACTCGCGAACATTCGATAATGCTCAAGGGTCTGGAGCCGGGCGCGACCTATTATTACCGCGTGAAGTCCACGAATGACGCGGGCACGGAAGTGTCAAGCGACTACATGTTCACGACCGCACAGCTTCCAACCACGGATGCTCCGCAAATTAGTAGCGAAGGCGCGACCCCTGTTTCGCTCGAAAAGGATATGACGTGGGTGTTCGCGGGCGATAGCATCACGAGCTTGCATGAATACAACGTGTACATGGAGGCGTATTACCAGCTGCGCTATCCCGGCATGGATTTTCATTTTCGCGAAGCCGCGGGTAGCGGACAGCAAATTATTGGTTTCACGAACTACGGCAGATATGACTATTGGGCTTATTCCTGGGACCCGGATATTGTGAGCGCTTCGATCTGCAACGGGCCTGCCGTCCGGGATTTGGTCCGGGGTCAGCTGGACGATCTTGCCCATAATTTCATTGAGGGAGAGAGTGGCGCGATCCCGGTAATATTCGGTACTATTCCGGCGCCAAGCGGTCTTAGCAACTGGGCAAATGAGGTTTTCAACGATGCGTACACTTCGTTTGCAAAAGACAATGGCTATCTCTACACGGATGACTTCGGACCGCTCAATGATCTCTGGACCGCCAATCGCAATTCGGCGAATCCGATTCCTTTTGAAGAAGCGACCCCGGATCATCCGGGACCCACGCCCCAGGCGAGCATCGCTTATGAAAGACTGAGCCAATTGGGAGCGGACCCCTTGGTGAGCTCGGCCACGATCAACGCTGCCGCGACGGGAACCGCGACCGATCCCGTGGTTACGGCGCATAACAAAACGACCATCGACGACAAATCGATCTACGTCTCCCCGGGGAAGGACCTCATCGAATTCACGCGGCTTGATGACCGGTTGCCGATGGCGATCCCCACCGACAAATCGCTCTTATTACAGCCGGACATTGTAAAGCTCAATCAATATATGCTGCAGGTAAACGGCTTGCAAGCCGGGACCTACAAGGTCTATATCGATGGACAAGAATCGGCCACGGTCACCTCGGGGCAGCTTGCGAATGGCTGGAACATGGCCGCCATGGCCATGACGCAAGGTCCGATCCACGACCAGTTGCAACGCGTGCTCGACGCCATTTACGCTAAAGAGGGCCTGGGCCCGAACCCAAATACCGTACCACAAACCTACGGGGTCCAGCTACATACAGGAGTCAATAATTTTCAGAACTATGCCAGTTTATATTATAGCCAAGGTTATCGCGGCGAGGACCTGAAGGCCAAGCTCGCCCCCCAGATTGCCGCGCTCGAGGCTTTGGATCAAGCCATCTATGATGCGGCCAAACCCGTCGAAAGAACGTTCAGGTTGGTCAGAATCAGTTGAAGTCCGGGGCGCGCGCAGGCCCGCCGCAAGCTGGCGCTGCCGGAGTGAACGACGAAGACTTTGTCTTGATCTGGCGAATCGACCACAAAGACTAAGAGTCGCAAAAACGGTATGTGGCATGTCGTATGTCACATGAAATAGCGAAGCTGCGTTGTCTTTTCGACATACTACATACGACATACGCTGTATGAGATAAATAAAGCAATGGCCCCAGGGTCTAGCAGCGTTCTCGAGAGCCCTGTCTTTAGCTGGCGAAAGTCTTGACGGGTTTGGGCTGCACGAGCGGGAGGACGAAAGAGAAGGTGCTGCCCTTCTTGAATTCCGATTCAATTTCGATCTGGCCGTGATGCTGTTCTACGATCTTCTTCGAGATCGCAAGTCCCAACCCCGTGCCGCCCGGCGCGACGAGCTTGGCCGATTCCAGCTGGCCGAATTTCCGAAAGAGCTTCGGGATATCTTTTTGCTGGACGCCGATCCCCGTGTCTTTGACCGAGACCTTGATACCCTCCGGGGTTGCGGCTGTGACGAGCGTGATCTCGCCTTGAAGCGTAAATTTGATGGAATTCTGGATAAGATTGGTCAGTACCTGGAGGATCTTGTCGCGGTCGAGTTCGGGATGAGGGAGGTGGGGTTGGAGCTCCAGCTTTAAAATAAGATTTTTGTTTTCCACCAGCGGTCGCATGGCGAGGGCGGCTTCTTCGAGGAGCTTATTAACATTCTCCTTTTTCATGTGGAACTCGATCACGCCGGCTTCCATTTTGTGAAAGGCGAGAACATCGTTGACGAGCCGCACCAGCCGGTCGACGCAGCGCTTGGAGATATTGAGCACTTCTTTTTGCTCGGCCGTGATCTCGCCTGTCAGCCCCTCAAGGATGATGCTCAGACCTTCCTTAACAGAGTGAATTGGCGTGCGGAGCTCATGGGAAACCATTTGGATGAGCTCTGCCTTGATCTCAAGGGATTCTTTGTATTTGTGCTCGGTTACGTCCTTGGCGAAACAGTAAAATCCGTCAAAGTTCCCGTCTTTGTCCAGAGCCCGCACAATACAAACATACTGGTGGAAGATCGAGCCGTCCTTCCGGAGGGCTTTCACCTCGGTTTCGGCTTTGCCCGAGCGCTTCATTTCTTCGAACGCCATCCCAGCTTTGCCCGCATCCTCCGGGCAGATCGTCGTCATACGATTCAGGCCAACCATTTCGTCCGGGGTGTAACCCATCATGGCGGCGTAGGCCTTATTGACGCTCAGGATCTTTTTCTGGGGGTCCATGCGGGCGATGCCGTCAAGCGCGTATTCCATCGCGATAGAAAAATCCCGAAGCTGCTTTTCGGACAGGATCCTTTCGGTGATATCCTCCGAGATACCGAGCAGGTAAGCGGGTTTTCCCTGAGCGTCAAGGATCGGGATTTTCTTCGTGTGGAGGATCCGCACGCCTTTTTTATTTGTGTGAATGGATTCTTCCCGGATCTCCAGAAGGGCTCCGCCGAGGAGCGTTTGCCGGTCTTTTTCCACGAAGGCGTCTGCCTCGGGCTTTGGAAAAAAGGAATAGTCGTTTTTCCCGATCAATTCTTCGCGTTTGTGTCCGACGAGCTCTTCGCCCGCGCGGTTGAAGCGTACAAAGCGCAGCTCGTTCGCCTCCTTGATAAAGACCATGTCGGGAATGTTCTCGATGATCGAATCCAGAAAGGAGTTCGTCTGACGCAGCTCCTTTTCGATACGGATTCTCTGGTCGATCTGCTCCCGCAGTTCCTCGTTTGAAAGTCCAAGTTGGCGCGATTTCTGCTCAAGCTCCGAGGTTCTTTCGGCGACCTTCAGCTCCAGGGCTTCATTCATGTGTTTGAATCCCTGAAGGTAGACCCCGAGCTTCTTAAGCGTTGGCAAGAACACAAGCGCGCCGATCAAGACGAGGCAAAAAAAGTTTAAAACAAAGAGTGCCCGTCCAAGATTTTGAAGCGCGAGGATCTGCACGCCGTTGTCTTTCTGGAATTTCTTGATCGATGAGCGCAGTGTGCCAAGAAGGCGGGTGCTTTTCGCCTGGAAAGCTACAAGCTGAAGATTGTCCGCGTGGACCCTGACCGGGGAGCTGACCAGGAACTTTTTTAATGACGAAACGTATTCTTCCAGTTCCAGGTTCAGCGGGGCGGAGGAGGAATAATAGAGTCTGCGGAGGACGTTGATCAGGTGGAGAGGGAGTTGTGTTTTCTCGGAAACAATATCGTTGGAGGTGGTGCTGAAGACCAACAGGGAATTGAGATCGTCGTGGACGCTTGCCCGCAGGTCGGCGCGTTCCTGGGGATCCATCGATTGCGCGTAGGCGATCGACAAAAAAGACGTTTTTTGGATAAGGCTGTACTGACCTTCCATGAAGCCGATGATCGCTGCGTCACGTTCCGCGTGGACGATTTGGTGATTCATCACGGAGAAGTTTCCGACCGCAAAACAAGCGAGGAAAATGAATGAGAAAAGGAATTTCAGATTGGTCGCGAGGAGGACGGAATCGCGACGGGCTTTCACAGGTTTTTTTTCCATAGCCTTTTCAGGAGCGTGGCTCAAGCGGGCATTCCGAGGTAGAATCCCTGGCCGTATTTTACGCCAAGCTCCTTAAGTTTGTCGAGGTCTTCTAAGGTCTCGATGCCTTCGGCTATCACTTCGGCGTTGAGGTCTGCCGCGATCTTGAGGGTGCGGCGCAGAGAACGTTCAATGTGAAGGTCCTGGGCGATCCCGCGTATGTATTTTTTATCCAGCTTGATCACGTCGGGCTCCAGCAAAATGAGACTTTCCAGACAGGTGTTCCCGAACCCCACGTCATCGACGGCGATCGAAATGCCATAACGTTTGAGCTCCTCGACAGGGCCGATCAGATGCGAGGGCTCACCGAGGATTTGCTGCTCGCTGATCTCAAGGCAGTAGCTTTGGGCCGGGCAATTCGTCACGAGTTTCTGGACAAGGTCCTCCACCGCAAGGTCAATGATCGTGGCCGGAAAAAGGTTGATGTGCCGGTGCATGGCGGGAGGTAGAGAGGCCGAAGCCGAGACGCAGGAGCGGAAACAGTGATGATCGACCAAGGTCAGCATGTTGTTTTCCATTGCGAGCCGGAAAAATTCGTCGGGGGTGTGAACGCCGCTATTTTGAAGGCGCGAAAGGAATTCGTAGCCGATGATCGACAGGTTGTCCAGACGAAGGATCGGCTGTTTCACCGCGAAGAAATCCGTCCCCCGTCGCATGAGTTCGGTCATATGCCCCGCGTCGGCCCCCAGGATCAGCTCTTCCGCTTCGCCGGGCGTTTGATACGAAATTCGGTTTTTCCCTTCCTTCTTGCTTTGTCTCAGAAAGGGGTCGGAAATGGCCAGAAGATCATCGACGGAGGTCACGTGAGACGGCACGGAAGAAAGTCCAAAGCTGGCCGTGATGCGGAGGGACTCTTTGTCTGAAATGACGATGGTGGTGTTCGAAATCGCGAACCGGAGACGCTCGGCTAGCTGAAGTCCTTCCTTCAGCGGTGTTTTCGGCAGAAGCAGGATGAACTCATCGCCGCCGATCCGCGCTACGTGATCGGAGATGCGCACCGAATCCCGGATCTTTTTCGCGGTCTCCTTCAGGAGAAGATCGCCGACGGGATGGCCCAGCGTATCATTGATCCGTTTCAAGTCGTCGATATCCAAAATAAGGACCATTAATCTTCCGCCCTCGCGGGTCAGGACCTGGGTTTCGCGGCGGAGGACTTGCTGGAGGCCGCGGCGGTTGTAAAGTTCGGTCAGGGGATCAAGAAGCGCCATTTTTTCAAGACGCAGATTGCTTTCGCGAAGGCGTCCGGTGACTGAAGCGAGCTTCTCTTTGATCCGGTGGCGGTCGATCGCGTGATGCAAAATGCGGAGCAGGAGCCTCGAATTGATCTCGCCTTTGATCAGGTAGTCTTCCGCCCCTTTGCGGACAGCGTCGATCGCGAGGGTGTCGCTGTCCAGGCCGCTCATGATCACGATGGGAGTATGGCGCGCCTGGGCCCGGAGAGAAACAAAGGTCTGGATGCCGGAGGAGTCGGGGAGCATCAGGTCGAGCAGGATCAGGTCCCAGCCCGTTTCGGCGATGGCTTCCAGGGCTTGCCGCAGAGTGGGAACCCATGTGATATCGAGTGGGGGATTTGCCTCTTTGCTGAGGCGGATCTTCATGATCTCCGCGAAATCCTGCTCGTCTTCGACGAGGAGTACCTTCCATCCGGGTTGCGTGAACTTTTCCTGGTCCATCTCCGCACTCCCTTTTCCGTCCCGGGGATCCCTTCCCGGGGCTTCATCCTGCCTAGCGCCTAAACATCGGGAAGGATTTTCTTGATCGCGTCAAAGAGATCGCTGAATTCATACGGCTTTGTCAAATAAGCGTCGGCCCCGATGACCTTGCCCAGGATCTTATCGACAATGGAATCTTTCCCCGTCAACATAATGATGGGAATTTTCACCAGGTTTTCATCAAAACTTTCCCGGAGCGCTTTGCAGACTTCCTCGCCGGGGAGTTTGGGGATCATGAGATCAAGAATGATAAGGTCGGGGAGGGTTTCCGTGGCTTCTTTAAGACCGGTCATGCCGTCAAAGGCTGCTGAGACCGAGTAGCCTAGATTTTTCAGGCGCATGGTCAAAAACTTGCTGGCGCTGTATTCGTCTTCAATGATGAGGATTCTTTTTTTTGTAACGGATTTTTTTTCCATGGGGCTCTTTTTTTCTGCAGGCAAATTAAATTTAGGGGTGGTGGTCTCTGACGCCATATCAACGATCCTCATTTGGAATCAACAGGCCGCGCGAAACCGCAGCGGATCTTTTTCGCGAAAACGTTTCTTTTGAAACGGAACTTTCTTTAACTCGAAAGGAAGTATATCTGGCGAATGTGGAAAAAGCAAATCACGGGGATCTGAAAAGGGGCTAATTGCTATGGAAAACTCTAAAGAGAGATATCTTGTTTCATCCGTGAGGGCATTGCCAATTCGTGCCACAACTTTTTTCTATAAATATGTGGCAAGGATTCTCTGGTTCGCCCTCTTACGAGGGAAGTCCTCTCGCCAAACGACAAGCCAAAATAGTTCTATGTCTTGCCGTTGAAGTCATCCACGGTGCGTTCCAAATCCTGGACCCGGTCGGATAAGGCGCTGACCGTTTCCGTCAGCTCCGCGATGCTCTGCTCCATTTCATCCATTCTGTCGCTCCGCAGGGTTTTCTGAAGGTCCGCGACTTCCTGGGGAGTTCCGCTCATTCCGGTTTCTGCCGAATCATTTTCTGCGGCCGGCGCGACCGGAAGCGCGAACGAAAGAAGTCCTATTCCCAAAATTAAAACAGCCGTGATTTTTTTCATCGAAGCCACCTCGAACGGGAGTATACCCTATCTTTGCAGAAAAGCAAAACATGGGAGGTTGTTTGATTTTTCGTCACAAAAATAGAAAGGGCCCACGGAACCCTCCAGGAAGCCTAAGCTTAGGCCTCCTGCAGAAAAAAAATCTTTACGGTTGTCTTTAGAGCGGGATTGTATGATACTTCCTCAGCAAAAAGGCCGTGAGCCCGGTCCGGAAGTCCGGATGTGAGGACGCGGTGTAAACCAAAAGGAGAAAGCATCATGGCGAAGGCGAAAGCAAAAACGAAGGCAAAAGGAAAAGCAAACTCAGCGTTCATGAAACCGATGAAGATCAGCGAGAAACTCGCACCGGTGGTCGGCAAAGGTCCGATGCCCCGCAGCGAAGTCGTCAAGAAGCTCTGGGCCTACATCAAGAAGAATAAGCTCCAGGACACCAAGAACAAGCGCAACATCAATGCGGATGAGTCGCTCAAGGCCGTGTTCGCAGGCAAGAAGGTCGTCAATATGTTCGAGATGACCAAGCTCGTCAGCAAGCATCTCTCTTAAGAAGCCCCTTTTTTCATTGCTCTATCCGCCGTCGTAAGGGGGCGGATAGAGTCCGTGAAAATCCGGATTGAAAGGGATGGCCCTTCGCGGGCCATCCCGTTCTCCGAGGATCCTCTGCAAACGAAAACCCATTCCCTCTAACTTAGTAATTTCAGTGTTCGCATTCTGTTAATGTCAGGACCTTCCCCTCGGCGTTTCGGAAGAACCCTTATCTGAGGCGTGATCCGAAGTCCTCAAGCCGCTCCTTTCCACCGCCGTTCAAGTTTTTGCACCCATGCCATAAAGGGCGACTTGGACGGCCCCAAGCCTTAAAGACATGTTATAGTTTCTATAGGTAGATGCCGAATCAATAGGCAACATAATCTTTTCACCTGAATGGGGGAAGGCCATGAAAAACATGAGAAAAGGTTTCACGCTTGTAGAAGTACTGATTGTCGTTGTCATCATCGCTATTCTCGCCTCGCTTATTGTGCCGCGTATGCTCATGCAGACCGAAAAGGCCAAAGCCGCCGAAGCTCTCCAGATGATAGGTGCTATCAAACGCGCTGCGGATAGGTACTACGATTTCCATGGAACTTATATTACCCCCACTTACGAAATTTATGCGGACCCTGCAGGAGCTGCATCCGCAGAGGGTGATTGGGCGGATCTCGGCCTTGACGACAGCAATATCAGAAAAACAAAGTACTGGGCTTATAATTATTCTCCCGGGAATAACATCCTCGACGTGCAGACGCCCGATGGGGTAAAATTCGCAACTTACAATATGCAAACGGAGCTGTGGAGTTGCGACGGGATTTTTTTTAAAGAGCTTAAAAATGCCGGTGGCAATGTGACCGGCCGCACGATTTAAAAGCAGAATAGAGTAGGTGGTGTGTTGAAAGGGAGCGCGGCCTATTTCACGCGGGAAAACAGGGTCATGGAAAACACGAAAAAAGGATTTACGCTTGTTGAAGTGCTGATCGTTGTCGTCATTATTGCCATCCTCGCTTCGCTCATCGTGCCTCGCATGCTCATGCAGACCGAGAAAGCCAAAGCTGCCGAAGCCTTTCAGATGATGGGGGCCATCAAACGAGCAGCGGAAAGATATTACGACTTTGCGGGAAGTTATAATGTTCCTTTTCAGGGAAGTATGATTTTTACGAGACCTGACGGGGGTGCGAATATTGGCGATTGGTCCGAACTTGGCCTCACAGGTATAGAGAAATCAAAGAATTGGTATTACATTTACCAAGGGACGGGCGCCAGTTACGCCATCATTGCCTATGATGACATAGCTTCCGAAAAACGCAAGGCGGAGATCCATTACGAGGGCTATGAAGATATCAATGAGGTAAGCTTTTGGGTTTGCGCAGGTACTTTTAAACCGATAGAACCTCCCGCGCCGGGACATGGTATGGAGACATCTGTGAAGGGCTGCACGATTTAAAGATTAAGAAGGGAAACGGGTAGCGGCGAACGGGGAAAGCATATGAAAAATAGAAAAAAAGGATTTACGCTTGTTGAAGTGCTGATCGTTGTCGTCATTATTGCCATCCTTGCATCGCTCATCGTGCCGCGTATGCTGATGCAGACCGAAAAAGCCAAAGCTGCCGAAGCCCTCCAGATGGTGGGTGCTATGAAAAGGGCCCTCGAGAGATACGTCGATATGTCTGCGACTCGTCCGCAGCTAGATCTGAATTCGGGCCACAGTTATGGGAATATAGAGACAACTGGCCATTGGTCAGATCTTGGGCTTCCACTCATGGACAAATCGCAATTCTGGAATTATTTTGCCTATGCGGATGACACTATGTGGCAAGTCTCTGTTTATGACGCTGCGAGCGACTCAAAATACATAGTTTTCACCGAATACTACGGTCCACCTATTTCAGATATTTGGGGCTGCGATGGGGTCCTTTTTAAGTCCGTGAATGGCGTTTGCACGGTTTAAAAAGGGAATAGTCCGCTGCCTGAAAACCACCGTGTTTTCCGCTAGAATCCTACTGATTCTGAAACTCGCCCATGGATTTTATTCACACCACTGTCTGTCTAACGAACGATGCTGGATTGCCTCATGCGTTATGTCTGAAACCCAATCGGACCTTTGGGTTTTTTCGAAGTGGAAGCCGGTGGTTCGAGGAGTTCTTTGATGGCCTTGAATACAATCTGAAACTGATGGTCGTATTTTCTCTCCATCGCCTCGATTTTCTGTCGCAGCTCCTTGTTCCCCGCTAGCATTTCCCGTAATTGGGTAAATGTCCGCATTATCTGGATGTTGACTTGAATTGCTCGTTTGCTGTTAAGAACGCTGGAAAGCATTAGGATGCCATGCTCTGTGAACGCAAAAGGAGGCTTGCGTGTTCCTCCCCAACTTGTTCCGCCAAAATGGCGGGTCAAGTTTGTAAGCTCTTCTCTTGTAAGGACTAAGAGAAAGTCATCCGGAAAGCGTTCTGTGTTTCTGCGCACCTGGCGCTTGAGATGCTCGGTTTCGACTCCATAAAGTTCTGCCAAGCCTCTGTCGAACATGACCTTTTTTCCCCGAAGCAGGAAAATCTTGCTCTGAATTACTTCTTGCGGGACGAGAGCCTTTGATCCTGCCATGGGTTTGTTTTCCTTTCTGATGTCACGGTTATCCATACCACTGTCTGTCTAGGCTGCGATATTGAATTGCCTCAGCAATATGCTCGCTTTGAATTTGTTCGCACCCCGCCAGATCACCGATTGTTCGGGCGATTTTGAGAATCTTATAATAAGCCCTCGCCGATAAATGGAGTTCCTTCATCGCCATTTCGATAAGCTTGCGGCCCTGCATGTCCGGCGTTGCGAATTCCTTGATGTCCCTGGGATTCATCTGGGAATTAGTTTTATAGGACCTCATGCGGTAGCGTGACCTTTGGATCGTTCGGCACGCGCAAACTCTCTCCCGTATCACTGACGAACTTTCCGACGGTTCTTGACTCGTCAGCGTCTGGAACGATAAGGCCGGCACTTCAATATGAATATCGATCCTGTCGAGCACCGGCCCCGAGATCTTAGACTGATATTTATGGATTGCCCCTAGCGAGCACCGGCAGGTCTTGCGTGTATCGCCGAGATAACCACACGGACAGGGATTCATCGCCGCGACTAATAAAAAATGGGCAGGGAAGGTGATCTGGTTCTTGGCTCTCGAGATCGTGATGTAGCCGTCCTCCAAGGGACCGCGCAAGGTTTCCAGTGCGTCGCGACGGAATTCCGGAAGTTCATCCAGGAAAAGGACGCCGCCGTGGGAAAGTGACATTTCTCCGGGGCGGGGAGAGGTGCCGCCTCCGGCGAGAGCAATGGCGGACGCGGTGTAATGGGGCGAGCGGAAGGGGCGCTCGGCGATTAGTCCGCTTCCTTGAGGGATCGACCCCGCCACACTGTGGATCTTGGTGATCTCCAGGGCCTCCTCGGTTGTCATGGGAGGGAGGAGGGTCGGGATTCGCTTGGCGAGCATCGTCTTTCCGCTTCCGGGAGGGCCGATGAAAAGGATCTTGTGATCTCCCGAGACGGCAATCTCCAGGGCGCGCTTAGCGGCCTGCTGGCCGCGCACCTCGGAGAAATCAAGAAGATGGGAGGACGGGTTCATGTTCTTATAGGGAATATTCCGGAGAGGCTCGACGCTGCGCTCTCCGGTCAGAAATTCTACGGTTTCACGGAGATTCTTGACGGGATAGACGGAGACGTCTTTGGCTAATGCCGCTTCCCCCCCGTTTTCGGCTGGGAGGACAAACGAGGATTCCCGAAAGCCCGAAGTGATGGCAATAACGCCTTTCAGAGGGCGCAAGGCCCCGTCGAGGGCCAGTTCTCCGATAAAGATATGTTTTGCCAGCTTTTCAGGGGGGATGATCCCGTGGCAGGCCAGAATTCCCAAGGCGATAGGGAAGTCAAAAGAAGCGCCTTCCTTCTTGATGTCCGCTGGGGCGAGACTGATGGTGATCTTATCCGGCGGGATATGGAAACCGCTATTTTTGAGGGCGGTGCGAACCCTTTCCCGGGCCTCCTTGATGCTGGTGTCGGCGAGGCCCACCAGGATTAGCTGGGGAAGCCCGTCGCTGATATCGACCTCGATATCCACCGGAAAGGCGTGGATGCCAATGGCGAAGGCGCTTTTGATGCGTATCATGGGATCTCCCTTCGTTATAACCCCGAAACAAACACGCTTGCTTTTTAAATAAGCTAAACTTATAATGACGCACTTCATGAGGCCGTTGCTCACTGGAAGTGCTTCTTTATCATATTATTAATGATAATAATTCATAAACAAGAAAGGTGTCAACCTTTTTCCTGTTCACAAATCCCTTATGATCGATGTCTTGAATCCTCCATTTCATAGTGAAAGAGCCTACGCCGCCGTCTTATTGAGCTGGTTCGTCGCCCAGGCTCTTAAGGTGATACTGGGAGGAGCGAGTCACAAAAAATTTGACGTCCGTTGGCTTTTTGACACGGGCGGGATGCCCAGCGCGCACTCCGCGACCGTGGCTAGTCTCGCCACTGTGGTGGGGCTCTATTATGGCTTCAACAGCATTCCTGCCTTGATGGGATTGATCATTTGCCTTATCACGATGTTCGATGCCGCAGGCGTCCGCCGGCATTTGGGCACGCAGGGGAAGATCCTCAATGAGATCGTCGACGAGTTTTACGCGAAGGGCGCGGTCCCGGAGAAGCGTCTCAAGGAACTTTTGGGACACACGCCTGTCGAAGTGATCGCCGGCGCGGCTTTAGGAATTTTCATGGCCTATCTTTTTTGTGCATGGACCGTCTCATGAAAAAAAACATCCTTCTGAAGACCCTGATCGTCGCAATATTTCTTGCGCCTATGATGGCCTATGGGGCCGAGACGCCTGTCAAAGAGGCGGTGGACCACGAGGCTCGCGTGACGGAATCTCCCAAGAGCGCACCGGGAGGCGCGCTGCAGAAAAACGACCACGATGCTTTTAACGAAAAGCATATGGTGGTCCCTGAATCCCGGCCCGAACCTGTCGCGACGGTTTCCGGAGCGGAAAAGAAAAAAAGTCAGGCCGCGGCCGTGAAAAAGGAGAACGATGTTTGGAAGACCTCTTCCAACGTTCCTTCCAGGAAAAAAGCGCCGGACGTTTCAGCGAAGACCGAGACGGTTTCAAAGCTCAACACGGATGAGATGCAGAAGCGGTGGAAAGCCTTGTTTTCCAAGGACGCTTCCCCCGACAGCATTTTCTGCGTTGTAAAGCCCGGCGACAGTCTTTATGTTCTCGCCCAAAAAAACCACACGACAGTCGAGTTCATCAAAAAGATCAACCATCTCACGAGTGACGACATTTATATCGGGAAAAAGCTCAAAATCCACACCGCTCCTTTTTCGATCGTGGTGGATAAGGCGAAGAACACCCTCGTGCTTTATTCTGGGGATCTGCCGGTGAAAAAATATTCCGTAGCAACCGGGAAAAAGAACTGCACGCCGGTTGGCGAGTTCAAGATCACGGACAAACTTACGAATCCGACTTGGTTTAAGACCGGCGCGATTCTTCCCCCGGGGAGTCCGGAGAATGCGCTCGGGACCCGGTGGATGGGCTTGGACAAGCCGTCCTACGGCATTCATGGAACGATCGAGCCCAAGAGCATCGGCACGCAGGCCTCCGAAGGCTGCATCCGGATGCTGAACGAAGAGGTCGAAGAACTTTACAGCATTGTGCCGGTAGGTACCAAGGTCACCATCCAGGATTAATCAAAAGAGGCCTTCTTTTCTATGACTAAAAAAACGAAGAAGAAAAAAATCGTTAAAAAACAAATCGTGGCGCCTGTCGAGATCCGGGAAAAGATCAAGCTTGGGACGCGCGATATCTTTGACACGTGCCTCGCGTTCGAACGGCCGGTCGTGGAGATGGAAAAAAAGATCAACGAGCTTCGCAAGATCAATCATGAAGGGATCGATCTTTCCGGCGAGATCAAAAGCGCCGAGAAAAAGCTTGAGAAGGCCATTCAGGACATCTTCGATCATTTAACGCCGTGGCAGCGCGTGCAGGTTGCGCGGCATCCGCTTCGCCCTTACACGCTCGACTATGTGAGTTTTCTCACTACCGATTTTTTAGAGTTACACGGTGACCGGCGCTTTAGCGATGACCGGGCGATCGTGACGGGGATCGCGAAATGGGGCGGCAAGGAACCCGTTTGTATAATCGGGCACCAGAAAGGCCGCGATACCAAAGAAAATCTGATGCGGAGTTTCGGGAGCGCCCATCCGGAAGGCTATCGCAAAGCCATGCGCGTGATGACCCTGGCGGAGAAGCATAATATTCCTATTCTTTGTTTTATCGATACGCCGGGCGCTTATCCCGGGATCGGCGCCGAGGAGCGCGGGCAGGCCGAGGCGATTGCCTACAACCTCAGAGCGATGGGGGAACTCAAGGTTCCCATTATTTGCGTGGTGATCGGTGAGGGCGGAAGCGGCGGGGCCTTGGGGATCGGGGTCGGCGACAGGATCTATGTCATGGAAAATGCGTACTACTCGGTGATCTCCCCGGAAGGCTGCGCGGCCATTCTCTGGAAAGAACCCACACGCGCTCCGGATGCCGCGACGGCTTTAAAATTGACCGGCCCGGATCTTCTCGAGCTTGGCGTGATCGATGGCGTGATCCCGGAGCCGCTCGGCGGCGCTCACCGGGATTTTAACGCGACCGCGGAGAATCTTCGCAAGACGGTCAGCGAAGCTCTCGAAGAGCTTAACAAGATCCCCCGGAAAGAACTTCCGGACCTGCGTTATCAGAAGTTCCGCAAAATGGGTGTTTTTTCCACGAAGTAGCACGCTGCGCACGAAGTTTAAAGTGGATTTATGGTGGAAGAGCGTGTTGCGTTCCTATCTGCGAATCCCGAGCGGTACACGCTAAAAAATACGGCAGTTTTTAAAGCGGAAAATTCCTCCCGACCCTTTAGGCGGCTCCCCAGAGCTGTTTTTTCAAGTTCATCAATCTCTCGAACAATTTCTTTTCCTGCACAACTTCCCGCAGAGTGTTTTCAGGAATATCCAGCAAGGCTACCTCGCTAACGCGATCAATGTGTTCGGGGAAGCGGTGCGCGAGCTCATAGGTGGGGATGCCCTGCCTGTATTTCAGATCGAATAATTTTTCATAGAGTGTCATTTTTTACCTCCCGAGTATGTGTATCACTTCGGCATCTTTTGCTGAATCTATCGACTTTGTTGAAGATTTCCTAAAAAATTAATTATTTTATATCTATATATAGCGTTACTATCCAAAAATGAGCACAATTACTTGTGGAACATTAAAATACCTTCACTTTTTGCGTTGACGGGAAAAAAATTTGTTATAGATTGTAAAGTATAAAGTGTAATTTACATTTTATAAACTATGAGAACAATAACGCTAATGACTATTGCGATGTTGGTGCTGACGCCGATTCAGTCGACGGAGGCTTTTCTCGGGTTTGGAGAAAAAAAAGAAAAGCCGCTCGTTCAGGCCCGGAAAAGTTTTAGTAATCACGAATACTACACCGCGCGCCGCTTGACCCAGCAAGCCCTCGAAAAAAATCCACAGGATCCCGAAGCGACAAAGATGATGGGCGCCATCCTTGATAAGGAGATCGAGCGCCAGAAGGAACAGCTCTTGCCCCAGGCCGTTGAAGAAATGAATGCGGATGACAAGCAGGACGCGATCAAGACCTGGCTCGAGCGGAGCCGCTCGCTTTTCGCGGTGAGCCAATATGATCTGGCGCTTTTCGCGGCGGAAAAGGTTTTTCTTTATGACGCGAATAATGCCGCTGCCTCAGAACTCATCGATGAGATCAAGGGGAAGGCCCTCAAGGAGGGCAAGGCCGACACGCTTTTTATTCATAAGATGTACAAGGAAGAGATCGCGGACCGTCTGGAACAATATCGTACCCAGGCTGAGGATCTGGCGTCTCAGGGACTTTTCGGGCAGGCCCAGTTCACTGCCGAAAAGATCCTCATGCTCGAACCCGAGGATCCCAAGGCCCTCGGCGTTCTTCAGAAAGTCCTTTCACACATGGACAGGACAAGGAGCGAATCGCTATGAAGCGCGAAAAACTCTATAAGATCGGGGAAGTAATGCAGTACACAAGTCTTTCGAGGCAAACACTTCATAACTATACGGTTGCCGGGCTGATCCATGAGGCCCGGAGGACCATCTCAGGGCACCGGCTTTATGATGAATCAGCGTTCGACCGTCTGGAACAGATCAAGATCTTGCAAGCGAAGAATTATACATTAAGCCAAATCAAAAAGATCCTCGAACAGCAAGAGACACCCAAATGAAGGGTTCTCGAGCTGGGCGCGGTGAAAAGGAGACCCCCCATGCACGAAGATGAGATCAAGATGTGGAAGAAGTTCAAGAGAAGCAAGAGCCTTCCGTTGCGTGAAGAGATCGTGAAGAAATATTTGTATCTCGTGAAGTATGTCGCGGGCCGGGTGGCGATCGGACTTCCGTCGAGCGTCGAGTTCAACGACCTCGTCAGCTACGGGATCCTGGGGCTTTTTGACGCGATCAATAAATATGACGTCTCCCAGGGCAACAAGTTCGAGACCTATGCCGTCTCCCGCATTCGCGGCTCGATCATGGACGAACTTCGCAAACTCGACTGGGCGCCCCGGCTTCTGCGCAAGCGGGCGCGGGAGATCGACCGGAAATGCAAAGAGCTCGAAGAGAAGAACGGCCGCTTGGCCACGGATGATGAAGTGGCGAAGGCCCTGAAGATCTCCACCGACGATTTGAACTCGATCTACAGCGATCTCAATTCCACGACCTTTCTGTCGCTGGATGAGGTGTGGCAGAACGATGACGGCAATAAGCCTATCTCGCGTCTTCAGACGATCGAAGATTCCCTGATCACGGACCAGTTCAATTATGTCCACCAGAACGAAGTGAAGGAGCTGTTGGCCGAGGCGATCGATCAGCTTCCCGAAAAGGAAAAGCTCGTGATCGTGCTCTACTATTACGAGAATCTGACGCTTCGCGAGATCGGCGAGATCCTGGATGTTTCCGAGTCCCGAGTTTGCCAGATCCACACGAAAGTCGTCACGCGCCTGCGCGGTCATCTGATGCGTCGCGCCGGTCACTTGACCATGGAAGCCTAAGCGAGAGGGAAGACGAAAAGGAACAGAAGATAAAAAATCCAGCACCTTTGTTACAAAAGTATTAAGTTTTGTCACGCTGCGTCGATATAAAGAGAGTCACAGCGAAGGAAGCCGTGTAGTTGTCTTATCCCAAAACGGCCTGCCGCTCAGGACGAAGCCCGAAGTGAAAAACAGGGCTCGCCAAAAGCGACCGCAAGTGGCTTAAAGGCAGGAAGAATGCAAAGCGTGGCAGAATCTAAAAGACCCAAATTCAGGATCCAGGCTCCGAGCGAGAGAACGATCGCGCAAAAAGATCGCGAGGAGGTCCAGAAATATCTTCGCCTTATCCCCACCGAAGCGGAGCCCAATCTGGGGCGCGTCCGCGAGATCAAAGAAGAGATCAAAAAAGGCACTTACCTGACGCATGAGATGATCGAAGCCGCTGCGATGCAGCTGGCGCTCAGGCTCCTAAGGAAAGAAAAAGATTAGACCGGAGTTTCCCCAGTCCCCTTCTGGAAAGGTAGCTAAGGTTTAAACCTTAGCTACAAAGCTCCGGAAGTCGCAACAGCCGTTGAAGCAGATCGCGAGTTGAGACCCGTAAGCTCGATCCACTTTTTGACCGCCGGAAGCGTCATGAACTTTTTCCAGACGCTCTCGCCATTCAAGTAATTCTCCAACATCAGCAGCGTGATCCCCTGATCGATCCCGAGATATTCCGTAGCCCACCAGCCTTTGTCCACGTTGAAGGCATCTTTGAATCCGAAGTTTCCGTAGAGTTCTTGCTGGTAGTGGTCATAGAAGAAGCGCGCGGCTTTGGTGCTGAGCTCCGGGGTGAAGACGATCGAGGAAAGAGCGGCGTAGGGAGCGATCGTGCCGTCCTGGATGCCGCCTCCGGGTTTTCCGCCGTACGCTTTGTAACCTCCCGGGCCCACGGACGAGGATAACCCCCAGGAGGACTCGGAGTAACCCTTGTATTTTCCGGCGAAGCTCAGGGAATACTCCCGGTTGGCCAGGGTCGCCTCGCGGGAATTCTCAAAAAAATTGATGCCGCGGTCGTCCAGCCCCCGGAAGTCGATGTAGGCGTGTGAGAACTGATAAGTAAAAAGCGCGCCGGTGGACGCGTAAACAACTTTGTGGCCGTTGAAATCCCCCTCAGGGCGAAGCCAACGCTCCCAGGCTCTCGGAGGGACGGGAAAAGTCGGAGAGCCGACGGCGAGAGCCACCAGGAGCATCAACTCATTGTAGGAATCCCAATAATAGGGGAGGAATTTGGACTCCGGCGTCCAGCCCATGCAAATAAAATCAGAACCGTTCATCATCCACTTCCAGTTCACACGTTCGTAGATCTCCCGGGCGAGCTTGTCGACCTCCGTCCCCGGATAATACTGAGCGGCCAGGAGCGCGCCCGCGACCGCCAGCGCGGTGTCGATCGACGAAGCCTCCGAACCCCAAACCCGTTTTCCGGTTTTATTGTCCAGGAAATGATAAAAAAACCCTTCCTGGTGCGCAGCTTTGTGGCGGAGCATTTGGAGCGTCGTGAGAATTCTCCCGTAGGCATAATCCCGGGTGATCCATCCGCGGGAAGCTCCGATGGCGTAAGCCGCGAGGGCAAACCCCGTGGCGGCCACTGAAGTCGGGGAGCCGGCACGGGAAGAATCCTTGGTCAGTCCCGTGAGCTTGTCCGAGAAGCGGGTGAAATACTGGAAGGTGTCTTTTTCGATCTTGTTCAGGAGCTCGCGGTCTTCGGGGGACGGTTCAAAGGCCCAGAGAGACGCGGGAGAAAAAGAAAACGCGAGCAGAAGTGCGAGAAAAAAACAGGTGAGACGCTTAAGCATCAGCGCTGGTTTTGACTTGGGAAAGCTTTTCTTTGATCCGCGCGACAGCCTGCGTCGCATCCTTTTCCAGGGTCAGAGCTTTAAGGTCGGAGAGGAAACGATCGGATTTTTCAAGCGCTTCATTGAATTCCTCCGCGGCGGGGATGCCCTCATCCAGCTTTCTTAAAAAAACACGCGCCCGGTAATCGCCTTTTTCGAGCGTGCCGAAGGCCTGACTGAACCTGAAAAAAGGCCCCGCGATCTTGTGCGAGATAAAAATGGTACCCCACGCGATCAGAACGAGAAGGAGGGAAAATTTCCAGAAAAGGGACCGGTTCGCTTCATTGAGGATTTCCTTGAAAACTTCACGCTGACGCTCCCCCAGCTTTTCGGTCGACTTAAAAAAGGAGAGGGAGGAGAAGCTCGGCGTACCGGGGGTGTGGCGCGCCTGCTCGTATTCCACCATCCGAGACGCGGTCACGAGATCGTTCAGCGTTTGCTCATCGGAAAAAGTATCCAGCACCTTGCTCCAGATGCCGAAATAGAGGCCGCCCATTGCAACGAGGTTGATCAGGAGGAGCGGGACCGTGACGGCCAGCATGAAGCGCGTTTGGAGCGGTCGATTAATGAAAAACTGCCTACGGCGATTTGGGTTCATTGATTTTTCCCTCGATCTTCATACTATTGAAAAGGAAATCATCTGTCAAAACGTTATTCCTTGTATATAATAGCGTACGGCGTAAGGAGTACGGCGGGAAAAGATGCGCGTTGCGCCGTACCCCGTACGCCTTACTTTTTCCGGAGGAAAATCATGTGCGGCATTATTGGTTATGTAGGTTATAGGAACACCGTGCCGGTCCTGATCACCGGGCTTGAGCGGCTCGAATACCGGGGCTATGACTCGGCCGGGATCGCTTGCGTGGACCATCAGAAGGACGGGCTGATCCTCATTAAGGAAAAGGGGAAGCTCGGGGTCCTGAAGGAAAAACTCGGGGATTTCGCGATCGAGGCGCATATCGGGATCGGGCATACCCGCTGGGCCACGCACGGGGAACCCTCCCGCGCGAACGCCCACCCGCACGTGGATGCCTCAGGCAAGATCGCCCTCGTTCATAACGGAATTCTGGAGAATTACGCCGCCGTCAAAAGCATCCTCCAGAAAAAAAGAGTACGCTTTCTCTCCCAGACCGATACCGAGGTCGGTGTCAATCTCATCGGCGCCTATTACCGGAAAACCGGCAAGCTTTTTGACGCGGTCAAGCGCGCGGTTCAGGAACTGCACGGCTATTTCGCGTTCGTTCTTTTTTCCAAAGAGGACCCCGAGACCTTGATCGCCTACAAAAGGTCGAATCCACTCGTGATCGGGCTCGGACAGGGAGAAAATTTCGTCGCGAGTGATGTGACGGCCTTGATCCCCTACACGCGGCAGGTGATCTACCTCGAAGACGAAGACCTGGCCGTGATCACGGCGCAAAAAATTTCCGTTTATTCCCTCAAGACCAAGACCTGGGTCAAGCGTCATCCGACCACGGTCCATTGGGATGTCTCGCAGGCCCAGAAGCAGGGGTTCCCGCATTTCATGCTCAAGGAAATGTATGAACAGCCGGAGGTCCTCAAGAACATTCTCGCCAAACGCACTCCTGGAAGCGGGGAGATCTTTTTTGACACGCTCGACAAGAAATTCCAGAAGCGTCTCCGGGAGATTGAACGGGTCTCCATGATCAGCTGCGGCACGGCGTATCACGCGGGCTTGGTCGGCGCCATCGCCCTCGAGCAGTACACGCGGCTTCCGTGTCGCACGCAGGTCTCCAGCGAATTCCGCTACGGGGATCCTATTCTGAACACCAAGGATCTGGTGGTCTTGATCACGCAGTCGGGCGAGACGGCCGATACCTTGGCCGCGCTTCGTGAAGCAAAAGCCAAAGGGGCCGCCACCTTGGCGGTGGTGAACGTAGTCGGAAGCACGATCGCGCGCGAAGCCGATGCGGTGATTTACACGCATGCCGGGCCCGAGATCGGCGTGGCTTCGACCAAAGCCTATATCGCCCAGCTGGCCACGCTTCTTTTGCTGGCTTTCTATATGGCGAAGATCCGCAAAACGATCTCTCCCGCGGATCTCAAGGAACTGCTCCGCGAATTTAAAAAAATGCCCCAGCATTGCGCCCGGGTTCTGAAAGATATCAAGAAATTCGAATCGTGTGCCGAGAAACATTATACCCGGCGCAATTTTCTTTATCTCGGGCGGGGCTGCAACTATCCGACCGCGCTTGAGGGCGCCTTAAAACTAAAAGAAATTTCCTACGCCCACGCACACGGCTACGCGGCGGGGGAGATGAAGCACGGGCCGATCGCCTTGATCGATCACGAACAACCCGTGATCTGTATTGCTCCGGAATCCAAGACTTATGACAAAATGATCTCGAACGTTCAGGAGATCCTCGCCCGGGACGGCATCGTGATCGCGATCGGAACCGACGGCCAGAAGGACCTTAAAAAAATGGCGGATGATTTTTTCGCGATCCCCCGGGTTCCGGAAATCCTTTCCGCGATCCTCACCGTTATCCCGCTCCAGTTTCTGGCGTATAAGATCGCCGTGCTGAACGGCAGGGATGTGGACCAGCCGAGAAATCTGGCGAAGTCAGTCACCGTAGAATAAAATAAAAAGGAGACCTCTCATGAAATGTCCTCGCACAGGCGCCAACATGAAAGAAGTCGAGATCAACAAGGTTAAGGTGGATATTTCCGAGGGATGTGGCGGCGTCTGGTTCGACAATCTGGAATTTGAAAAATTCGATGAGGCTCATGAAAACGCGGGCGACAAACTGGTTGATTTGATGGCGTCTTTCGCGAAGGGGAAGGGACCGGTCGACCTGGACAAACGGATCAACTGCCCCCGTTGTGCGGACACGGTGCTGATGCGGCATTTTGAAAGTCCCCTCCGGAAGATCCAGATCGATCAATGTCCGGGATGCGGCGGGATCTGGTTGGATGCCGGGGAGCTGAAGGATTTCCGGAAGCTTTTTCCGACGGAAGCGGACCGGAAAAAAGCCGGCGACGAATTTATCGCGAAGTCCATCATGCCCATCCTTGAGGCCAAAGCCAAAGAGGGCCAGGAAGAGCTCGAAAAGGCCCGGCGTGTTGCCCACATGTTCCGCTTCATTTGTCCGAGTTATTACATCCCCGGGAAACAAGCAGGCGCCGCTTTTTAAAAACAGCTGGGGGCCTGCGGATGACGGCTCCCTTTTCCTTTGATGGACGAGGGGAAATGCAAAGAAAAACAATAGCGTTCCTTTTTCTCGCCCTCCTGCTTTATCCCGCCACACTGCTTTTCTCCGAATCACCCCTGACTGTCACCCGCGTGATCGACAGTGATACCCTGGAACTTTCGAGCGGCGAAACCGTGCGCCTGATCGGGATCGATTGTGATGAGCAGGAATACAGTCCAGCAGACGCGGCGTATCTTAACCGTGGCAAGAAGTGGGAACGCGGCCCAGATTCACTAAAACACGCCAAGGAAGCGGCGGAGTTCACTCGCAAGCTGGTGGAAGGCAAGAAGGTCAGACTAGATTACGATGTCCAGCGGAGGGATAAATACGGGCGATTGTTAGCCTATGTTTATGTCTTGGTATGCAACAACTGCGATGTTCTTAGGGCGGCAGAATATGAATATCTGGATATGATAGATCCGGACGAAAGCAATGCTGTTTGTATCTTTCTTAATGCAACCCTCATCAAGGCTGGCTACGCCCAAGTCGTGACCGTCCCGCCGAGTGTGAAGTACGCTGACCTGTTCGTGAAGCTGGAGAAGGAAGCCAGGGGGAGGAAAAGGGGGTTGCGAAGTGAGGGTAAAATTTGAGCGAAGAACATATGCGGAAATACAAGTATGACAACTTCGGCAATGATCTTGCTTCTGAGCTCGGGCAGAAAGTTCGATGCACCCGATGTTTGGGGCCGTCCAGCATCAGGAAACAGGATGGCGGCGCCGTGAATAAAGAGCTTCCGTATGACATGTATATACATTGGCAGTTATTAAGGGAGTGTAATTTTTCATGTGAATATTGTTATTCTTCCCCGCAGACCGGCCCGGCAAAAAAAGCGGATGTTGCGCGGATAGTTCACCGGTTAGATGCTTTTGGGAAGACATCTCTTATTTCATTTACAGGAGGGGAACCTTTTCTTGTTCCGAATTTTATCGAGCTGGTGAAGGAATTAACAAAAAGACATTATGTTCGCATCGATACGAATCTCAGCCTTTTAGCAGCTTGCGAGAGCTTTATCAAGGAGGTTGATCCGGAAAGGATTTGCGAGATAGTTTTTTCGATTCATGCCGGAGAAAGGGAGAAACGCAAGATGCCGCTGCGGGACTTGTGCGCTCTTGTAAGAAAGTTCCGAGATCGCGGATTTATCATGACGGGAAATTATGTCGTCTACCCCACGCTGTTGAAGAGGTTCTCGGATGACATGAAAATATTTCGAGAGAATGCGGTCAGTGTTTTGCCTAGTTTGTTTGTCGGAAGACAGGGCGGTAAAAATTATCCAATGCATGCCGGCAGGTTAGCTTACGAGCAAAACGCCTTTGATTTGATCTCAGGGATAAATCCAAAGGTAAATCTCGTTTTAAACAGGAGCGTCGGCGAATTGTGCCCGGCGGGGGTAAATTCATTTTTTGTTAATTCCGATTATAAGGTTTTTGCCTGTGCGGCTATCCGGAGGGAAATAGGCGACTTTTGGGGGGATTGGAAGATGTTTCCCAAGGTCGTGCGGTGTCCGATGGAGTATTGTTACTGCCCATTTAATAAACCTTTTGTGGTGGGTCAGAGGACTCAAATACAGACTTCATTGCTGAAAGACGCTCTCCATCGGAACGGCGAGGCATCCGTTTGGCAATCTAGATTCTTAACAAGGGATATGCGGAGAGGGGTAAAAAGGTTTGTCGAGCGCCTTGTTGAAAAGTTCTCGCTGCGTGAATAGGCTTTAAATTGCAGAAGGAAGCACGGGAACAGAAAAGGGGGATTTGGAAATGAAGAAGTACTTGTTCGCGATCGCGGCATTGTGCCTGGCGGCCACCACCATTGCGGCGGAGAGTCGCGCATCAAACGGATCAACAGAGACCCTTAAGAAGGTTAGATCGGTTCTGCCTCAAGGCTGGTTCATTGTCAAAGTTGTGAAAGGGCCGTCTTCTCCGAACCATTACGCGGAGGATGCACAAGAGGCTGTTGTTGTTTTGATCAGCAATCCATCAATCGATGCGAAAATGAAAAGTAAAGCCAAGATCGGGCCGTACGAGCTCTATCTGATGGACCTTCGCTATAAAGAGAAAAGCCATACAGTCTCAGCTCTGCATCCGGAGGTCGCGGAACGGCCTGCGCGATACCTCGGCAGAAGTGAGCATTTTAAAATTTATTGGGGTGGGGGTATGTGGGGACTCGATCCTGTTGAAAAGAAACTTGAGGCTGACGTCAAACAAGCGTTGAGCATTGCTACGGAAAAGTGAGGAGTCGTTAAAATGAGGAAGCTATTATTCGTGATCACGGCGCTGTGCCTAGCGGCCTCGGCGGGGTATGGGGAGGAATCTTCCGGGAATTTCCCGTTCAGCAAGATCGAGAGGAGGGGCGGCGTGGTCCGCCTGCAACTTCCTGACCATGGATTCCGGTGGCTCATAGGTGTAAATACGGAAAACCGCGCGAAGCTCAGAAGGTCGAACTATTCGGAGGTCGTGGAGTTGAAGACCCGCGGGATCTTGGGTGGGGACAAGCTTTATATGATTGAAAAGCATCAACAGATCGTCATCGAACCTATTTTTCAGGGCAAAGCCCTTTTTTTAAAGCAAACCGTTAAAACGGATTTGCGTAGCATGGGCGGCTCCGTAAAGATTGAAAAATCCTTTATTCCCGTGCCGGACGAGGGAAAGCAGCTGCAAGCGAGCCTGGCGCCGGAGGGTTCTTTGGTTGTGAAACGCGTGATCGACGGTGATACCCTGGAACTTTCGAGCGGCGAAACTGTGCGTCTGATCGGAATCGATTGTGAGGAAAACGAGTACAGTCCTGCCGAGGCGGTCTATCTTAACCAAGGAAAAAAATGGAAGCGCGCGCCGGGATCTCTGATGCACGCTAAGGCGTCGGCAGATTTCGCCCGCAAGCTGGTCGAGGGCAAGCAGGTTCGGTTGGAGTACGACGTTCAGAAGAAGGATAAGTCCGGCAGGACGCTGGCGTATGTTTATCTATTGCCAAGGCAGGCAGAGAATCATGACAAGACCGTTCTTGAATTCGGACGTTTTTTGGATGATGGTTATGGCGGGCCGGGAAAATCGAGCCTCGTCTTTATCAACGCCACCCTCATCAAGGCTGGCTACGCCCAAGGCATGACCTCCTCCAAGGATGCCATCCCGCCGAATGTGAAGTATCAGGAGTTGTTTGTGAAGCTGGAGCAGGAAGCCAGAGAAAATAAAAGGGGGTTGTGGAAATGAAAAAACAGAAAAATCAGAACGTGGTAACACCAAGCAACGTCCTTTCTTCTTACGACCCAGTTAAAGTTGCCTTGGCAGAAGGAAATATATACGGAGCAGGCGCTTCGGGGAGATTCAAGAAGAGTTGGGTGACAAGGCTGGGTTTTATTCTTCTGGCGCTACCGTTTCTTGGCTACGCTATCTTTATGTTTCCTATGATTTATAAGAGCTTGTCTGAAGCCATCAACGTCAAAACAACTGAGGTTACACTGGCGGTCGGCATTGGAGGCATGCTTCTCGACTTATCCTGCCTTTGGCTGGGACTTAAATTAATCGCAGGTGCGTTAAAGAAATAATAGGAGGGGGTTGTGGAAAAGAAAAGGTCAATAGGTGTAATGGTCATTTCTATAGTTAATTTGCTGGTAGGTTTGCCCGTGCTTTTTTTATGCCTCCGTTTTTTCATTTCAAATTATGAAAAGTTCATATCGCAGCTAGGTGATTTGTCTTTTTTCAGCGTTTTCGTTTTTATACTCTATGTTCTTATGGCGCTAACAGCTGTTTGTTTCCCCGTCCTATTTAGTTATGCGGGAATTTCAACTTATAATCTCAAGCCTGGTTCCGTAGCCCTCAATAAGGCTATCGCTAAATGGACGATTGTTTTCGTGGGGGGAGGCGAAGTTATTTTTGCGGTTACGCTTGCACCGCATCTAATGATTAGAATGGAATTCAGCCTTCTTGTGACGCTTGCCGCCGTGCTGTATTTTATGTGGGTGCAAATGTATTTCACGCATCCCAAAGTTAAGGAGCAGTTCAAGTAAGGACCCCGAACCGCAAGGGGCCGCGGCAGGGAGCGCGGGAACAGAAAAGGAGGTTGTGGAGATGAAAAGGATATTTGTAATAATATTAACATTAAGTATCTTGCTTGGAATTTCTGACGTTGCGTTTGCGAAGCACCATCATTCTAAAAAAGCAGAGGCCCCGAATAACAAAGAGGATCAAGGGAGGAAGGTGACGTGCCTCGTCAAGGGCGTCCCGCAAATGGTGAGGACAGAAGGCGTTTGTAAGGATTTTAACGGCACCGTGGTGCCCGAAAAAACTCCTCCAGGAGCAACGGCGGTGCCGGAGAAAAAAATAACGGCGCAAAAAATAGAAAGCAAATAGATCCCTCGTTATGAATTGAAAATGATCAGAAAGGCAACTCTATGACACGCATAATCTTTTTGGCAGCACTGGTTTTGACCTTCAGCGGTTGTTGCACTTCTCAGTCGGCGGCGGACTTGCAAATCAGCCAGGACGAGGCGAAGCTGACACGGATGTACCGCGAGTGCATTGAGAAGAATCTTGGCCATGGGGAAGCCATGAGGAAGGATTGCGAGCCGATCCTTGGCCCCTATGTAAGTCATTAGAGGCGGGGGCGACGAAGGCGTTTAACCGGTTGGAGGGTGATGTTGAGTTCGGGGAGATGATGGAGGATTAAAAGAGTAAGAAAAAAAGGAGGGTTCTATGAACGGAAGTGATATGACAATGATCGTAACGTATATCGTCGGGAGTCTCCTTGTTTTTCTCGTTTGCAGAGAAATCGTGTGCTGGTATTTTAAAATGAATGAAGTCACGAAGTTGCTTCGGGAGATCAAGGAATGTTTGAAAAGCCATCCCTCCCTTAAGTCTTGATGGGGGGGGGGAAGAGGCTGCTTCGGGATGCGGGCGTGCATCGTAGTTTATTAAAATGATGAGGCAGCTAAAGGAGAAGGCAAAATGAAGCTAAAAACAATTTCTATTTTAGGATTGTTACTGGCGCTCAACATGGGCACCGTTTGGGCGGGACAGTATGTTTTTTCCGGGTATGGGAAACGAGTCTTGTTTGGTTCGATCGACAAATCTCGCATGTGTACCGTGAGCTTCTCTGTGGATGAGACGTTGCCATCGAGTGAAATTGTTGCGACCCTTCGGTTTACGAATACAGGCAATGCTCCGATGAAAGGCGATCCATTCTTCTCTCAAACAACGCAAATTGTTTCCAAGGATGAGAAGACCTATGAGGTGCCATGGGCGACTGGAATGGTGGAGTTGAAAGACGGAAGTAAATACGAGATTCCCGGCACAGTGACTCCCGAAAAGGTTGAAGATGTCGTGAAAAATCATCCCGAACTAAGAAAGCCGTCACCTTTTGAGACATTAGTGGCTCCTCTGGAGGATGACTCGGAGGAGGCTTCTAAAAACAAAGAAGTTCGACTTATTAACCCGGGCGGCATAGCGGAGAAGGTGCTGTATATCAAAGATCCGCTTATTCGGGCTGTGATAACATCAAATAATGTGAAGAGTGTCATTTTAAATTGCGGCATGGGAAAATTCGTTCTTACCCAACAGTCTTAAAACATGAGATGAAAACGGGCGTTTATCAAGAGGATGCGGCGGATTAAAGGAAGAAATAACAGGAGCCGTTGGGGAAGGACATAATGCGCTATGCCATTGGCCTGATAAGTAAGTTGGATGGTCCCACGATAATGTTTCTGGGCATTTTCTCCCTTACTATCATTGTCATTTGCATGGTTGGGATATCTTTTCCAAAGAAGCGGGGAAAATAGGAGAGGGAGAACCTACGAAGGAGAGGATATATGCTGTTCGGATGTTTCGTGACCAGAGCTGAGGATCAAAGCGGTGCTATGATGCGGATAATTCTGTTGTTATCTGGGATTTTGTTTTTGGCGGGCTGTGCGACATCGACATCCCAAACTGCTTTTGTGGATGCCGGGGGGCATGCGTGCACGAAAGCCTTTAAAAAAGTCGCGCCTTTTGGAATTGCGATCAGCGAAAGCGTCGAATGCTCGGAGATTGCTACTTTTGCTCCCGCCGAATCGTCCAAGCCCTCATCCCCGAGGAAAGCAAAACAAAAGAAACATTGGTTCTGGCCATTTTAGGAGGACAAGGATTGCGAGCCGGTCCTTGGCCCGTAGGGAAGTCATGAGAGGCAGAGTCGGGGAGCCGTAGAACCAAGCGAGGGGCGTATGAACGCGATCGCGAAGGACGTTTATCAGAAGCTGGTGCGGGAGATCGGCGAGATCTATGAGGGTGCGCGTAGGACCCTGGTCGAGGCCTATTGGAAGATCGGACAGAGGATCGTTCGGGTCGAACAGCAGGGCGCGGTCAAAGCCGTTTACGGTTCCGGTCTCCTTCAAAAAATCTCCGAAGAGCTTACGCGAAAGTGCGGTCCTGGATTTTCCGAATCGAACCTCCGGCGCATGCGGCAGTTCTACCTGAGTTACCCAATTCGTGCGGCGCCGCACGAATTGACCTGGACCCAATACTCGGAGCTTCTCCCCGTCGGGAATGCCGCAGTTCGGAAACGGCTTGAAAAGCAGGCCCTGAGGGAAGGACTTTCTCACAAAGCAATCCGCAAGCTTGTCCAGTCCGAACGCGTTCGCGAAGAAGCTCCTTCCCCCTCCGCAAGTCCCGAGTCCCGAGCGACGAGTCCCGATCTTTTAATCCCCCTCCGCGGAAAGCTTCACACGCATCAGATCGCCCTCAAAGGGGGCGCGCTTTATCTCGACCTGGGCTTCCGTATTTACCGCCCGCTGACGCCAGACCAAGCTGCGGCGGGGTTCAAAGAAGGCGATATTGTCAACGTGGAACCCCTTCAACCTACGCGGTTGAAAAGGTCGGAGTCTGGCTCCGGAGCCCTTTATACGTATGAAGCGGCGCTTGACCACATCTATGACGGCGACACGCAGTGGTATTTTATTTTTACGGGGCGCGGAGAAGGGCCGGGAAATAAAAGTGCCGGCTTTATGAAAAACGACAAGCTCCGGCTCCGCGGGATCGACTGTCCGGAGCTTAAGTACGCGGCGGGGAAGGCGGCGAAGCGCTTCGTGGTGGAGCTTTTCAGCCGGGCGGTGGGGATGACCGTCACGACGACGAAGCCCGACAAGTACGACCGCTACCTTTCCGATATCTTTCTCCGGATGAAGGACGGGGCGGAGCTTTTCCTCAATAACGAACTTCTCGCGGCCGGCCACGCCTGCTTGTACAGCGATCCCAAGCCCAAGGATTGGGAAGATTAACGCGGGAAAAAAGAAAATGGGGTTAGGTCTTGTTTTCTTTGGGTCGTAAAGTATCTGGAGCTGTTCGTGAAGCTGGAGAAGGAAGCGAGAGAAAACGAAAGGGGGCTTTGGAAATGAAAACAGGAGCTGTGGTATTTATTAAAAAAGGAGAACAGAAAAAGAAACTACCCAAGGGTGTGAAAATAATTGGCATTTATCACAAGTGGTTTGGTGGAATTTTGGGTTTCTTCTCATCGCTTGCATATCTTTTTGAGCTTTTTTTTCCAAATTTTCTTCCTCAGTTTATTGGGAGGATGCCGCAACACGGGGAGAACATATTTTATGTAAAAATTTACTGTATCCTTAGTCTAATACTTTCACCTATCTGCTATATTTTGGGAAGCCAACTTTTGCAATTCAAGGAAAAAGGAAGGAAAGGCATTTTATATCTTACCGTTTTTTACATATTTCTTACTCCTTGGCTTAATGTGTTAGCGTATAACATAAAATCACCAAGCAGAATCATTTTGTCAGTATTGTTGCAGTCGTTGGTCATTTGCTATCTTAGCCGTCCCAACGTCAAAGCCCAGTTCCAATAAGGACCCCGAACTACATGGGTACGTGGCGGGGAGCACGAGAACAGAAAAGGGGGTTGTGATGGAGATGAATGATGCGGAAAAGTTGAAGGGAACTGGCGGGTGGTTGGGGCTATACATTCTCTTGGGATTTTTGGACCTTATATCGGTTCCGGTTATTTGTTTGTTTCCAACCGTTGAAACTGTTTCGCGTGCAGTTCTGATCATATGTAATGCAATAGCCTGCTTTTTGCTCATAAAGAAAAATAGTAATGCAGTGAAATGGACACGGCTTTTTCTATGGAGCCAAATGGGCGTGGATGCTGCTTTTTTCCTTTTCCATGCGCCTGATTTTTTATGGACATGGTCTTCCGGCAGGAATTACTACGAAGCTTTTTTTGCAATTAGAGGAACCCTGGGGGGTATTTTTTCGGCATGGATCTGGTTATCATATTTTGAAAAATCAGAACGAGTAAAATTGAACTTTCCCGACTCTTTGCTCCCCGCACCCAGTAACCAATCGGTACGATTATGGAATTGGGTGGGTGTGATTGTGATATTAATTTACCTCCCACTCACAGTTTATGGGCAGGTATTAAAGGCCCAAATAAAACCGATCATAAGGGAATCTATAAAAAAAGGCGGGACATCTGTGGGCAGCCTGCTGAGAAATCCATTGGCATTACAGAAAGAGGCTCTCCGGAAATTGTGGGAATCGAAACATTGAGAAAACTATGACCGAAGACCCCAGCAAGAATAAACCCACCAATCTCGACATCCCCGGATCTGAGCCGGAAGCGAATTCTGAGGCGAAGGTCACTTTGCTGAAGCGCGGACTTTTGATCCTGATCTTTTTCGGCATAGGCATGCTCATCGCGACCGCCTGGTATATGACGAAGCGGTATTGGCGTTGAAAATGCAAGCACGGGGACAGACAAGGGGATTGTGGAAATGAAGCTATTTTTCAAAAGGAGAATGACTTGAGTCATTCCTGCCGCGCCATTTCTTTTTTGCCGATCACCGCTGTTCTTGAAATGACTTATCGGTGTAATCACCAGTGCCAGTTCTGTTCCTGTCCTTGGATGACGGAGGAGCATGTCTCCATGAAGGGGAAAGAGCTTTCCACGGTTCAATGGAAGGCCGTTCTTGATCTTTTGGCGCGGCAGGGCGTTCACCAAATCTGTTTTACGGGCGGTGAAGCGCTATTACGCCCCGATCTTCCCGAGATCATGGCTTACGCTTCACGGCTGAAGGTTAAAGTGATCAAGGATAAAGACGGTCAACTGGCGGAACACATAGCGTCCCCCAAACTATACCTTTTATCGAATGGTGCGTTGGTCGACGATGCTATTCTCGACCTCTGCAAGAGAGATGACATCCAGCTGAGCATCAGCATGCCCGGGCTGCGCACTTTTGCCGAATTGACCGGCGGGGGTGACGTGAACAAAATACTGCGTATCTTCGAGAAAGCCCGGGAGCGCGGCCTTTCAACGGTGGTGGGCATCACTGTGACAAAGAAGAATCTTTTCGAACTCTACGAAACGATTTCAGCGGCCTTTCTTGCGGGGGCGACCCAGCTTTTATTAAATCGATTTCTTGAAGGCGGTCGCGGGCGCCGCTACGCCCGGGAACTTGCTTTAAGCCGCGCAGAATTGATCGAAATGCTCGATGTCGCGGAACAAGCGCTTCATGATGCGGGCCGTTATGGCTCGGTGGGGACCGAGCTGCCGCTGTGCTTGTTCACCTCTGGTAAATATAAGAGATTAGAGGTTTCAACGGGATGTTCTGCGGCCAAGGGTTTTTTTGTGATCGGTCCATCGGGAAAAGTGAGGGTTTGCAATCATTCGCCGGTGGAGCTGGCGCACTATTCGGAGATCGAAACCTTGAAAATGGATCCGTATTGGATGAAATTCGCCCGGAGTGATTACTTACCCGCCATGTGTGCGGGGTGTGAGGATGCCGGTCGTTGTGCCGGTGGATGCCGGGAAGCCGCGCATATTGTCGCGGGCGCGATCAACGCGCCGGACGCTCTGCTCATTTAAAGAAAGGAGACAGGATGCTTTTTATTCAAATCGCTTTGGTCACGATGCTTCTTCTTGGGCTCACGGTTTTATCCGCTTGCACAAAGCAGGCAAATCAATCAGATGCCAAGAGTAAGCAGGCGGTTACGTCCGAGCAAATCCAAGCCATGTCGCGTGAGGATATACAAAGAGCCTTGAAAAGGATCGAATCGAGTCATACGCCAACGTCGCAAAAGATGGGCGCGATGTGTTATGAACCAGTAGCTCCCGCATCTGGATACTTCGAATATGTTTGCCCCGTTGACGGCGATAAAACAGTTTTTTCGCTAAAATCCAATGCATTTGATCAGGCAACCCATTTGCAGGAGCTTAGAGGCTCGGTCGAAAGATTGCGTCCGCTTGCTAAGGGGATCGCCCTATCACTTGATGAAGGCAGGCTTTGCGCCAAGTGTCATCCGGCGCTTCCTGATGCGGAAAGATTTGTTTCCCTGGTTCTTCAATATGCCGATGGAAGAACGGTCCGTACGGATCGGGTGACTCCTGAGGACCTCAAATATCTGACGGGGTTCTTTTCCGGCGGATTAAGCTATTTATCTCAAGGTCCGGATCAGGAGCCCCTGAAGCCTAAAGTGGCTCGCCTCAAGGAGCTGTTGGGTGAGAAAGGAGTAGGCACATGATGTTCTTGCAAATTGTTTTTGTCGTGATGCTTGTTCTGGGGCTCACGGTTTTATCGGCTCGTGCGCAGCAGGCGGATCCGCCCGACACCAAGAGTAAGCAGGCGGTGACTTCCGAGAAAATCCAAGCCATGTCGCGTGAGGATATACAAAAAGCCTTGAAAAGGATCGAGTCGAGTAATCCGCCGGCGAAGAAGATGGGCGCGATGTGTTATAAAATGGGTGAAACACCTGAAAACTTTGAATATGTTTGCCCCGTTGACGGGGAGAAAACCGTCTATTCACGAGCCCAAGCATCTAAACAGGCAGTAGATTTGCAGGGGCTCAGAAGTTCGATCGAAAAATTGCGCCCGTTTGCAAAGGGGATCTCCCTATCGCTCGATGAGAGCAAACTCTGCGCCAAGTGTAATCCGGCACTCCCCGATGCGGAAAGATACGTTTCCCTTGTCCTTCAATATGCCGACGGGAGAACGGTCCGCACAGACAGGGTGACTCCCGAAGATCTGCGTTATTTGACAGGGTTCTTTTCTGGAGGATTAAGCTATGAAACTTTTAATGAGGGGCAGGACCCCCTCAAGCCTGTTGAAGGTCGGTTGAAACAGCTTTTGGGGGAGCAGTAATTCCGCCTTCATAAAATGTCCGCTGTTTTTGGGAAGGTCCGTATGCGGAAGAGCGGGAACGGAAAAGAAGGCTAGTGCCTGTTTTCTAAGGGTCGTAAAGTATCTGGAGCTGTTTCGTGAAGCTGGAGAAGGAAGCGAGAGAAAATAAAAGGGGGTTGTGGAGATGAGAAAAATATCAGCAGGATTGAGGGGGACAGGATGGCTGTTGGTATTATATGGATTGATTTCTTTTTGCGGGCTTGCGGTTAGCTTCTTTTTAGGTGCTCTCCTTAGTATACGCCAAGCACCAATGTCGGAGTCACAATACCGTACATCTGTGGACCTTGTTACGAGTGTTTTTATGCCTCTTCCGAATAAATTTGTCGCAATAGGAATGCTTATAGGTGGGATAGGGGTATTAAGGCTAAAGTCATGGGGAAGATGGCTTGTGGTAGGAGCTATCCTTACCGATTTTATTCAAAAATCATTCTGGATGTACGCCTCTTCACGATTCAACCTAGATTTTATTTTTCAAACCGAATTGACTGTTTTTGTATTTTATTCTTCTCTTTTCTTGGAGTTGCTGGTTCTTTTGTATTTTATGCGCCCCAATGTAAAGATACAGTTCAAACAAGGAACCACGGGAACAGAAAAGGGGGTTGTGGTGTGAATGCTAAGGTTAGAGCTTTCATTGGCGGGGCACTCGGAGTTGTCGTAATTTTCATAATAACATTCAGTTCTATTGGATACGGGGAGGAAACAAAAAGGGCGTACTATGCGAATGGGAAGTTGCAGGGCGAGATGATTTATAAGAACGAAAGTAATGAGTCTCTGTCTAAGGAATATTACGAAAGCGGGGAATTACAAGGCGAGACGCTTTTCAAGAACGGAATGCTTGAAGGGCCGTATAAACTTTATTACAGAAACGGACATGTGCGGGAAGATGGATCTTATAAAAATGGCTATCGTGAAGGGCCGTATAAAGAATATTACGAAAGCGGGCAATTGAAAGAGGCGAAAGCTTATGTGAATGGAAAACCAGAGGGGCCGAGTGAAGAGTATTACCCGAGCGGGCAATTGCATGTCGAGAGAAATTTCAAGAACGGAATGCAAGAGGGACTGATGAAGTCTTATTACGAAAGCGGGCAATTGCAATCCGAGGTATCTTACGAGAAGGGAGAGCCTGGCGAGGGAACGATAAAGCTCTATGGTCTAGACGGAAAATTAATGTCCGTGAGAAAACCATGACTCCAGACCCTATCAAAAAGCAACTCTCCGACCCCGCGATCCCAGGATCTGAGACGGAAGCGAATTCTGAGGCGAAGGTCACTCTGCTGAAAGCGGACTTTCGATCCTGATCTTCCTCGGCATAGGTATGTTGATTGCAACTGCCTGGTTGATGGCGAAACGGTATTGGCGTTGAAGATTGAATTACGGGAACAAAAAATGCGTCCCCGTGGGACGCCGTTCCGTCCCGAGGTTATTCAGAGTTTATCGTGGTGTCTCTAAAATGGAGGTGAGTATGAAAATGTTTCTTTGGGCAGTCGTTTTGGGTGCGTTGTTCACACAGATGCCGACTTGCGTTTATTGCGAAACGAATAGCCTTATCGGAGAGTGGGAAGTCGTGTCGCAAGTTCCTTCGCAAAAGGAGCTGTTATCATACACAAAGAAACCTGCGGGATTCGAGGGCGTGAATAATGATGACGTCGTTGTCCCCGAGACTAAACAGACGGTAACCATTACAGAAAACAATCTGATAAATAAAACGGTCGGAGAAGGCGTAAACATAAACGATGAAGAACCGTATAAATTAGAAGGCGATAAAATCATCATGATCCCGCCTGAGGGCGAAGCTGCGGAAAGTCCGTTCTATGTTTATGCCAAGCAGTTTATTCCGGCTTATACGTCTTTCAAGTTTGATGGGGAGAATCTCATACTGACGACGAGCGAAATCCCGGGATATCAAAATAAAACAATAACCAAGGTGTTAAAACGCATTAAATAAGCACCAGTTTTTATTTTACAGCCCGGCGGTTCTGCGGCCAGTTGGAAAGACCGGACGCAGTCTCGTTTTCAGGAAGGACGACTCAACGGCGGGAAGGATGAAAGATGATTAAAAAATCCAAAGGTGCAAGGATGGTTTTAATGTTTGTGGCCGTTTTGCTATTGGGAGGACTCCTTGCTTTCGCAGTTACGGCCAATAAGAAAGAGACGCCCGCGGAGAGAATTGACCGGCTGGGACGAGAGATGGCGGCCGACAAGGCTGAGGCGGTACGCCGCGCAAAAAAACTAGGGATCCCGGTACGCGAGACCTATTCCGACGGGAGAACGATTGAGCTAATGCGGTTCGACGGTGATCGTCCCGTGTTTTATACGACAGACCAGGTAACCCATCCGAGGCCGTCGGCCCCTCCCGTTGAAGTAAACCAAACTTCGTCTGTGAAGGAGGGGTAAGCTAACGCTTCCCCGCGCCTGCCCGCCAACGCATTGTGGCGGGGGATGCCGTTGGGTTCACACGGTAGTAGAATGGAACCCTTCGACGCGGATCCGCGGAAAGCAGGTATGTCAAAACAAGGAGGCGATTGAAATGAAAGAGGACAAATTGTTCGAATCTTTTTCGATCGGGGGCATGCGCCTTAAAAACAGGATCGTCCTTGCTCCCATGACTCGGGCACGGGCGGGCACAAGCCGCGTCCCCAACGAGCTGATGGCGGAATATTATCTCCAGCGCTCCGGCGCCGGGATGCTGATCACGGAAGCGACCGTGATCTCGGAGCAGGGGATCGGCTGGGGCGGGACTCCGGGGATCTACACGCAGGCCATGGCGGAGGGATGGAAAAAGATCACTCAAACGGTCCAGGCGGGCGGGGCGCCGGTCATTCTTCAGCTCTGGCATTGCGGGAGGGTCTCGCACAGTGATTTCTTGGGAGGCGCGCTTCCGGTTTCAGCTTCGGCCGTGAAGATCGATAACGGCGAGCTGGTCCGTACGCCACTCGGTAAAAAACCTTATGAGGTCCCGCGCGCTTTGACGACAGGTGAAGTCAAGGCGGTGGTGCAGGATTTCCGGGCCGCGGCGGTCCACGCGAAATCGGCCGGCTTCTCGGGCATCGAGATCCACGGGGCGAATGGTTATCTGATCAATCAATTTCTCGATCCGAAAGCGAACCTGCGCACGGATGCTTACGGGGGGGACGTCCTGAACCGCTTCCGTTTCCTGAGAGAGATCCTGGAAGCGGTGCTGGAGGTTTGGCGCCCCGAGGAAGTGGGCGTACGCATTTCTCCGAACGGGGTCTTTAACGATATGGGCAGTGACGATTTCAGGGAGACCTATCTTTTTGTCGCGAAAGAATTAAATCAGCTGCGGCTGGGCTATCTGCACGTCATGGACGGTCTGGCCTTTGGTTTTCATGGCAAAGGAGAGCCGATGAAGCTTTCGGAGTTCCGGGGGATCTTTTCCGGGGCGATCCTCGGTAATTGTGGGTACACGCGTGAACTGGCAGAGCAGCGGGTCGGGCAGGGCGACGCGGACCTGATCGCCTTCGGCCGTCCGTTTATCACCAACCCGGACCTGGCCGACCGCTTCAAAAACGACTGGCCCCTCAATCCCTTCAGCGATATGTCCCAATGGTACGGCGGGGGAGCGGCCGGGTATACGGATTATTTGCCGTTTGCTGCGGCCCAATCGGCTCAGGGGTGAGTGGGGGACAGACCGGGCGCGTTTCGCTCCATATAGCTTCTAGGTAATATGGCCGAAGTTAATAAGGCTTGGCTTTCTTGAGGCTTAGAGGATACAAACGGAAGCGCATATCCATTCAAAAAATGGCGGGTTTGATAAAGTGAAAAAGTTTTTTAACGCAATCACCGGCTGGATGACTGAAGAAACATTCAGACGCAGCGATCTGTTCGTGCTCGCGCTCTACGGGCTGCTGATCGGGTTCGGGATCCGGTATCACGAGCCGTGGAGCGACGAGGCGCTGCCCTGGATCATCGCGCGGGATACCGATCTGCGCGGCTTCCTTGGGATGATCCTTCAGAATTGGGACAGGCATCCGGGGCTTTTCCACGTCCTTCTGCTCCCCTTCGTGAAGCTCGGCTTTCCTTATTTTACCCAGGCCATTCTGAACGCTCTCCTGGCGCTTCTGGCGGCTTTCCTTTTTCTGACGAAGGCGCCCTTTCCACGGATCTTCCGGTATCTTTTTCTGTTCACCTATTACATGCTCTTTGAATATTCCGTGGTCGTTCGTCCCTACATGCTCACCGTCGTCCTTCTGTTCATTCTGGCGGTTTTTTATCCCAAGCGCGAGAGCCGGCCGATCACCTACGCGCTTCTGATCACCCTGTTGTTTCACGCGGACTATATGAGTTTTGGATTGGGAGTGGGATTGACGGCAGCTTATCTGGTGGAATATGGACGCCTGTTTAAAACGAAGCCACGTTTGGCCGCGGCGTTCGCCTTGATGGCGCTGAATGCGCTGTGGATCGGGTGGATGGCCCACGCGCTTCCGGCGGGGCACGGGGAATATGGCAATAAATGGGCGCCGGATATCCTGAACTTCGTGAAGCCCCTGGCAAACGCCTTTTTTCCGTTCTCGGATCTGGGCCGGCACGCGGCTTTCGCGTTCCCCACGGCCGTGATCGCCGGAAGCTATGTTTTGATCGCGACGTTCGTCTCTCTGATCCGGCGTCGGATACCCGCCTTGATCCTGGGCGTTTCCTTGGCGTACCTTTTTACGGTTTTTACGTTTTTCCACGGAGGCGATTACCGCAATCACGGTTTTATTTTACTCAGCGTTCTCTTTGCTCTCTGGATCGCCCGGGATTCCGCCGGGGAGGCTCCGGCCGCTCCCGGGACCGGAAGAAGTGCCCGGCCCTGGTTCGGTCAACTTGCGATTGCGATCATGAGCCTTTGCATTCTCCTGGGCCTTCAGAATCTCAGTTTTGTTTATCGCCTGGAATATCACCTTCCTTTCTCGGGGAGCCGGGATATGGCCCGGGTGATCGCGGGGATCGAAAAAAAGAACCACATTTTCGAACAGGGATTTGTGATCGTTTCACCGCACAAGAATTCCGTGGGGCTGATGCCTTATTTGCCCGGCGTGAGGTTCTGGAATCCCTGCACGGGCAATTACGCGGAATACTACCGGTTGACGCGGGAAACGTCCCGGTGTAATGATCTTCCCGAGGCGGCGGCCGTTCAGATTGCGAAGGGTTATTTTAGGGATCTAAGCCGTGTCCTGTTCCTTTTCCGGAATCCCTTGCCGGCAATGACAGATCCGGATTATGAATATCAAGAACTCTACCGGGTCAGTCCCGCTTTCGGACACTGGCAGGAAACGTTTTCTCTTTACCGGGCGCTGCCCAAGGTTTCTCCGGCGAAATGATGTACGTGGCGAGAAGGAACGATTGATGCAAATAACTTTTAAAAGTAGCCTGGAGCTTGTCCTGTCTTTACCGAAGAAGGTCATGGGCTGGCTGCTCGACGAAAAATTCCGCAGAACGGACCTCCTGGTGCTGGCTGTTTATGGCGTGATCGTCAGCTTCGGGATCTGGCACCACGAGCCCTGGGGCGACGAGGCTTATCCCTGGATCATTGCCCGGGACGCGGACTGGCGGACCTTTCTGGAGATCCTCTTCACGAATCGGGACCGGCACCCCGGACTTTTCTATCTCGTGATCCTTCCTTGGGTCAAGCTGGGCTTTCCGTATATCGCCCAGGGGATTTTGAATCTCCTCTTTGCGCTTGGAGCGGCGTTTCTCTGGCTCAAGCGCGCGCCTTTTCCCCGCGTGTTCCGCTACCTTTTCCTGTTCTCCTTTTACATGCTTTACGAGTACGCCGTGATCACGCGGAATTATATGATGTCGCTTCTGATCCTTTTTGCTATCGCGGCCTTGTATCCCAAGCGAACGGAGCGCCCGATGGTTTACGCGATTCTGGTCGCCCTTCTTTTGCACGCGGATTTTATGTGCCTGGGCCTCGGGCTCGGATTGACAGCCGTCTTTGCCTGGGAGCACCGGAACAAATTTGCCGGAAACCGTCCGCTCATCATCTCCATGACCTTGATGACATTCTCAGCCCTGCTCGTCCTCTGGATCGCACACGCGCTTCCTCTGGACCATCCCGCACGCGGCCGGCATCTCGCATTTTCCGTGAGCCAATGCCTCGTTCCCGTCAGCAAGGCGTTCCTCCCGTTTTTTAACGACAGTCAAACTCCGGGATTGCCTCGGGTGGCGATGCTTGCCAGCTTCACGGCATTTTTTCTTTCGTGGATCGCGCTCTTGCGAAAGCCCGCGCCTCTTGTGATCTTGGGGTGCGCGCTCGCGCCGCTTTTTTACATCTTTAATTTCGTGGATGTCGGGGATTACCGCCACTACGGATTCATTCTGGTCAGTATTATTTTCACGTTTTGGATCGCGGCAAGTTATCCCGCGCCGCTGGGGACTGCGCCCACGGTTTGGCCCCGTCGCACGCGAGCCGCAGTGATCGCGCTCATGTGCGCGTTCTTTTTTGTGGGCCTCCGTGCGGTCAACTTTATTTATATGATGGAATACAAGTTGCCCTTTTCGGGGTCGCGTGACGCCGCGGACGCTGTTAAATTATTGGAGAGGCGCTACGGCCTTTTGAGTCAGGGTTTTACGGTCGTGGCCAAGAACGCGAACGCCATCAGTCTCATGCCGTATTTGCCCGGGGTGAAGTTTTGGAACCCTTGCACGAGAAGCTTTGCCCGTTACTATTACAATAATAAGGCGCTGGCCGCCTGCACCGAGGTTCCTTCTTATGAAGCGGTCCTGCGGACGAAAGCTGCTTGGGGAGACATTAGCAAGGCGATCTTCCTCTTCGATGCTCCGCTTCCGGTCCCGGAGGACGCTGATTACAAGTATGAGAACTTTTTCACTTCCCGGAAAGGGTTTGGCTATACGTACGAGACTTTCTATTTCTATCGCGCGATCCCTAAAGGGGCTCCGGTATCTCCCGCGGGACAGGCGGCGCGCTAAAAGACGGTATCCTGGATCTCGTGATTTGGAATTTGATTTCGCGGAGAAGGGGGAGTATCCTTATCCGCAAGGAGAACTGATCTGTGGCCCAAAAAAAACGCAAGTCTTTCACCCTTCATGAAGCGCACGCGCTTCTGCCGGAACTCGAAAAACGCCTGAAACATCTCCGCGACAAAAAAGAGACCTACAGCCGCACCCACGATCTTCTTTTCATGCACGAACTTGTTTGCGCGGCCGAACGCTCCCACGGACTTTCGGACGAAACCGACGACCTGGAGGACGGCATTCACGCGCTCGAAGACGCGATCGAGGATCTTGCCAAGGACGTCGAGGCGATCTTTGCGACAGGGTGCCTGCTCCGCAATATCGAAAGAGGACATATCGAGTTCTTCGGTTCCCATGATGGGATGGAGGTTTATTTTTCCTGGCAGCTCGGTGAGCCAGAGATCGGCCACTACCGTCCGATCGGGAAAAAGATCCATGAGCGTGTTCCGCTTGATCCCAAACGGCCGGGCAAGAAAAAAACTTAAAGCCGGTTCCATGCAGCTATCCCCAGGAGGCACTATGAACGTCCGCTCAAGCTTGTCTTTACTACTTCTCATGACACTTCCCCTCGTTTGCTGCTCTGCCGCGACCGGTGCGCCGTCTCAAAGCACTTTGGCGGACCAGGCCGCGATCGAGCTCACCGTCTATAACAGCAATATCGCCCTCGTGAAGGACACGCGGCAGGTGACACTTCCGGCCGGGGAAGGGGAGCTCCGCTTCATGGACGTGGCCTCCAGCATCAATCCCGTGACGGTGAGCGCGCGGTCGCTTAATTTCCCCAATGATTTTTCGATACTCGACCAGAATTACGAGTATGACCTGATCAGCGAATCCCGGCTTCTCGATAAATACGTCGGCAAGAAGCTCAAAATCCTCCGTTGGGACGAGACCCTCACCAAAAGAGAAGAGGTCGAGGCGACGCTTTTGAGTAATAACGACGGGCAGATCTATCAGATCGGGAGTGAAATCTATCTCGGGTACCCCGGCACCAAGGTCGTTCCGACGATCCCGGAAAATCTTATCTCCAAGCCGACCCTGACCTGGCTTTTCACGAACAAGAGCACGAAGGCGCATCAGCTCGAGGTTTCCTATCTGACCGGGAATATTAGCTGGAAAGCGGACTATGTGGCGACGCTCTCGGGAGATGACAAATCTCTCGGATTGTCCGGATGGGTCACGATCGACAATCAAAGCGGCGCGATGTACAAAGACGCGCGCCTCAAGCTCGTCGCCGGCGATGTCAATCGCGTCCAAGATAACTTTAGGGAGAAATCCATGATGCCTACCGAATCGATGGCGATGAACGGTGCCGCGGCCCAGCAGTTCGAGGAGAAGGCCTTCTTTGAATATCATATCTACGATTTGCAGCGAAGGACCACGATCAAGGACAGGCAGACCAAACAGATCAGCCTGCTGGAAGCCTCTGGAGTTGACGCGAAGAAGGAATTCCTGGTTTCCGGTGACGCTAATTATTATTTTTACGCCATGCCGGGTCAGAAGCAAAAGCAGGATGTGAATGTTTTTATCGAATTCAGGAACTCCCAGGCCAATCACGTCGGGATGCCGCTTCCCCAGGGGACGGTGCGGATGTACAAGAAAGACACCGACGGTAGCCTCCAGTTTATCGGTGAGGACAATATCCGCCACACCCCCAAGGATGAGGTCGTGCGTCTCAAGATCGGCAAGGCCTTCGATGTGGTGGCCGAGCGCGTTCAGATGGACTACAAGCATATTTCTTCGAACATGCACGAGAGCGAGTGGGAAGTGACGATCCGCAACCACAAGACCTCCGCGATCGACGTGGCGATCCTTGAGCCGCTTTACTCCGACTGGAAAGTCCTGACGAGTACGCACGAGTATAAGAAGGTGGATGCCAACACTTTACGTTTTGATGTTCCCGTCGGAAAAGACCAGGAAGTCGTCGTTCGCTACCGCGTTCAGGTCAAATCCTGAGGGCGAAGCTCCAAGAATCAACTGAAGTAAAACCCGAAAAAAAAGAGGTTCCAATGTTCCGGTGCATTCATGGTGACTGCCAAAAATATAAAAATCTCCTTAACGGCGAGTGGGTAGCCCCCGCTTCAAAAAAATGGGACAAGATCGTTTCCCCGTCCGATGGTTCTCTGGTGGGGGAAGTGCCCGCGATGAGCCGGGAAGAGGCGGATGAGTTTCTCAAGTCCGCGGCCGCGGCGCAAAAGGGCTGGGAGGCGGTGCCGGTCAATGAACGTGCCGCTCTTTTGCACAAGGCGGCCGATATCCTGGAGAGTGAAAAGGATGTGATCGCGGAAGTACTGATGCGGGAGATCTCCAGGAACCGGAAATCCTGTGTTTCCGAGGTGGTCCGTACGGCGGATCTGATCCGTTTCACGGCAGAAGAGGGCAAGCGCGTCACCGGGGAAAGTATTTCTTCCGGAGCGTTTCCCGGCTTTCACGAAACGAAACTCTCGATCGTGAACCGAGTCCCGGTCGGGGTGGTGCTCGCGATCGCGCCTTTCAATTATCCGATCAACCTGGCGGCTTCCAAGATCACCCCGGCGCTTGTGGCGGGGAATTCCGTGCTTTTTAAACCCCCGACGCAAGGGTCCGTGAGCGCCCTTTATCTCGCGCGCGTTTTCTGCGAGGCAGGGATCCCGGCGGGGGTTCTGAACGTCATTACGGGACAGGGCCGCGTGATCGGAGACTATTTGGTCAGCCATCCGCTTGTGAATATGGTGGCCTTCACGGGAAGCAGCAAGGTCGGGAAGCACATTGCTTCGCTTGTCGGGATGAAGCCCCTTCTTTTAGAGCTCGGCGGCAAGGACGCGGCGATTATTCTGGAAGATGCCGATCTTGTTTTGGCCGCAAAACATATTGTCGGGGGCGCTTTCTCGTATTCCGGCCAGCGTTGCACGGCCGTGAAGCGCATTCTCGTACTGGATTCTGTGGCCGACAAGCTGATCGAGCAGATCCTGCCTCTGGTCCGGGCTCTGACCGTGGGTCGCCCTGAAGATAACGCGGAAATCACCCCGCTGATCACCACCGAGGCCGCGGATTTCGTCCAAGAGCTGATCGACGATGCGATTCAGAAAGGCGCCAAGTTGTTGACCGGGAATAAACGCGAAGGGAACATTATTTATCCGACGCTCTTTGACCAAGTGACCGTGGATATGCGGATCGCCTGGGAGGAGCCTTTCGGGCCGGTGCTTCCCATCCTGCGCGTGAAATCAATCGAGGAAGCGGTCAAGATCACGAATGATTCCGAATACGGTCTCCAGGCGTCCATCTTCACAAAAAGTATCGACGAGGCTTTCCGGGTGGCGGCGCGCCTTGATGTCGGGACGATCCAGGTCAACGGAAAGACAGAGCGCGGACCGGATCATTTCCCGTTCGTCGGGGTCAAGAGCTCCGGAATGGGAACCCAGGGGATCCGTTATTCGATCGAAGCCATGACGCGCTGCAAGGCCGTCGTTCTTAATTTTAACTAGGCTGTTCGGGGGTCTGATTTCCGCGCCGGAAGCGTCTATTTTTCGCTTTACGAGCATCGGATGACTCAGTACTATGCGTTCGTGACTTGGGGCGAGCCCCCGCCTTCCTGCGTATTCGAAGCACTATTGAACCGTTAAAGGAGAAAATTATGCCCTTCGGATTCCTTCTACCCAAAGAAACCAGCTTTTATGACTATTTTGACAAGCAGGCGGATTACGCCGTTCAGGCGGCGGCCCAATTCGTGAAGATGGTGGCGGATTTCAAAGTCGACGAAGCCGAGGTCGGGATCATGAAGGAGATCGAGCACGGCGGGGACGAAGTCACCCACCAGATCATGGACCAGCTCAACAATACGTTCATCACGCCGTTCGACCGGGAGGATATTCACGATCTGGCCAAAAGGCTCGATGATATCGTGGACATACTCTACACCCTCACCAAGCGTCTCCGCGTCTATAAGATCCTGAGCATGGAGCGGAACCTCACGGAATTTGCCCGCGTGATCGAAATGTCCGTCAAAGGCGTTTCTCAGGCCGTCAAAGGCCTCCGGGACATGAAGAACAGCAAGAATGTCCTCAAAGCCTGCATCGAAGTGAATAACCTCGAGAATCTCGGGGACAGGATGCGGGATGACATGCTGAGCGAGCTTTTCGAAAAACACGGTAAAGATCCCATCGCCGTGATCAAGTGGAAGGATATTTATCAGGACGCGGAAACGGTCCTGGACGTTTGTGAGGATGTGGTCCACGTCGTCGAATCCATTCTCGTCAAACACGCCTGAGAATTGCCGCGATGACCCTCTGGATCCTCTTCCTGATCGTGCTGGCGCTTTCCTTTGATTTCCTGAACGGTTTTCACGATTCCGCGAACTCCATTGCGACGGTCGTTTCCACGCGCGTTCTTTCGCCCCAGCATGCGGTGATCTGGGCCGCCTTCTTCAACTTCATCGCGTTCCTTTTCTTCGGGCTCCACGTGGCCAATACCATCGGGAAGGGAATCATCGATATCCACATCGTGGACAGCCAGATCATCTTTGGCGCCTTGATGGGTGCGTGTGCTTGGAACATTATCACCTGGTATTACGGGCTTCCCACGAGCTCTTCCCACGCTTTGATCGGTGGGCTGGTGGGATCGGCGCTTGTGAAGGCCGGGACGGGGGCTCTCGTTTGGGGCGGGATCATCAAAACGGTGGCTTTCATCATTATCTCCCCCGTCGTGGGTCTTATTCTTGGGGTTGTCTACGGAGTTATTGTCCACTGGATTGCCCGGAAAAGTTCTCTGGCGGGTGTCGATCATTGGTTCAGAAAAGGGCAGCTGGTTTCCGCGGCGCTTTACAGCCTGGGACATGGCGGCAATGATGCGCAAAAGACCATGGGTATCATCGCAAGCCTTCTTTTCAGCGCGGGGCTTCTTGGTAAGGAGTTTCATATCCCGTTCTGGATCGTGATCACCTGTCATTCCGCGATCGCCCTTGGAACGATGTCGGGGGGATGGCGGATCGTGAAGACCATGGGACAGAAAGTCGCGAAACTTCGCCCCGTGGATGGTTTTTGTGCGGAGGCAGGAGCGGCGACAAGCCTTTTCGTGGCATCCGCGTTCGGGATCCCGGTCAGCACGACCCATACGATCACCGGCGCCATCATGGGCGTTGGTTCCCTGAAACGGATGAGCGCGGTACGGTGGGGAGTGGCGGGGAGTATTGTTTGGGCCTGGATCATCACGATCCCGTGTTCGGCGGCGATCTCTGCTATTTCTTACAGCGCGGCAAAATATTTCATGAAATAGGCGCGCCCCGGTTTTCTTTTAGTTTTTACGGGAAACCGGGACAATCCTGATTTGTTGTAGATTCTTTTAATGAATGATAATCAGGATGGAAAGAATACCGAGAAGCGCGCCCCTTGGCCGAGGGTGCTTTGGCAGGAGGCGTGGCCGCCATGAGCTTCCATAATGTGCTTCACGATCGCAAGCCCCAATCCCGTTCCTCCCAGCTCTTTCGAATGAGACTTATCCGCTCGAAAAAATCGCTCGAAAACCCGTTCTAAGGAGTCCTCGGGGATCCCGGTCCCCGTATCTTCGATCGTCACCGTGATTCCCTTCGATTCTTGCTCAGACCAAACAGTGATCCGTCCTTCCGGTTTGTTGAATTTGATCGCGTTGTCGAGAAGGTTCACGAATACCTGATGGATCTTGTCTCTGTCGCCGGACACCTCGAGCGGCTTGCCTGACAGACGGTTTTCCACCGAGATCCTTCTCTCCTGAAGCCGTAGCTTGAATCTCTCCAGGATCATGGGCAGTTCCGAAGCCAGGTCGACCGTCTCTTTTCTAAGGAGGGCCACGCCCTGCTCAATCTCTCCGAGGGTCAAGACGTCTTCTACAAGACGCCCAAGACGGCCGGTCTCTTCGGCGACGATCTTGAGGAACTTTTCGCGTGTGGCCGGGTCTTTCGCGGCGCCGTCCAGCAAGGTTTCGATAAAGCCCTTGATCGTTGTAAGAGGCGTCCGGAGCTCATGGGAGACGTTGGCGACGAATTCCCTGCGGATATTCTCGAGGCGCCGTAGCTCCGTCATATCATGAAAGACCAGGATGCCGCCGATGTCGCGTACATGGGACTCGAGAACGATGACGTTCACGCGTAGGATCTTTTTGATTTTTCCGGAAAGCTGGATTTCTCCGGAGACGGTTTTCTGGTCCCGGAAGGCCTGGTCCACGATCTGTTCGAGCAGGGGATGCCGCGTGATCTCGATCAGTCCCTTGCTTTGTGCGCCGGCGGCAGAGAATTCGAAGATCTTTTCCGCGGCGGGGTTCGCCATGACGCACTGTTTCCGCCGGCTGATCGCGATCACGCCTTCGGTCATATTGCTCAGGATGACCGAAAGTTTTTCTTTTTCGGTTTCCAGGTCTTCTATCCGCGAACGCAGCGTCGCGGCCATCTGGTTCATCGTGACCGCGAGCATCTTGAGCTCATCCCGGCCATCCATCAGGATCTTTTCAGACCAGTCCTCCCGGGCGTAGCGCTCAGCCACGGAGGTGATGCGCCGGATACGTTTTGTGAGCTGGTGGCTGAAGATCATTCCGGCGCCCACGACGACGAGGATGCCGAGAAGCGCGGTGAATATGACGGGCCGGCTGACGGAGGACAGGATCTCATCAACGCGCGTGACCGGCATCGACGCGCGCACGACCCCCAGGACTCTTTCACGGTCCAGCACGGGGAGGGCAACATAAAGCATCCGGGTTCTGACGGTCATGCTGTAGCGGATGCTTATGCCCGTTTCCTTCCTGAGCGCAGCCGCCACTTCCGGCCGGGTCGCGTGATTGTCCATTTTCGAGAGTCCTTCCACGGTCTCGCTGGAGTCCGCCAGGATCGCTCCTTCGGGATCTATGACGGTGATGCGCAGCCGGATCACTTCAGATAGTTTTTTGATCTCGGATTGAAGACGGGGCACGTCGCCCAGCAGGGGCGTCGCGATCTCACGGATCAGTGTCGTCTGATGCGTCAGGGAGCTCTGCAGCTGTTGGAGGTCGCGCTGCTGGAGATAACGGGAAAGCGTCCAGTCGGTTACGAACAGGACGAGAACGAAAACGATGCCATAAAGCGCGAGAAGGCGCTTGGCGAAACCGGTTTGGAGGAATGCCATCTTATTCTCCGTCGAAGCGGTAGCCGACACTTTTTACGGTTACGATACGGGGGGATTCCTTCCCGAGTTTTTTCCGCAACTGCCCAATGTGCATGTCGACGGTCCGGGTTTCGATATTGACCGAATTGTCATAACCCCAAACCCGCTCCAGAAGAAATTCCCGGGAAAGCACGCGGCCGCTTGCTTCCATCAGTGTTTTCAGCAGTTCAAACTCTTTGGCGGTCAGCTCGACAGGTTTCTCTTTGAGGCGGAGCTCGTGCTTGGTGAGGTCGAGTTCGAGCGTGCCGGCCCTCATCATCTCCACCTTGGGCCTATCCTTTGCCCGGCGCAAGACCGCCTTGACGCGCGCGACAAGTTCCCTCGGGCTGAAAGGCTTTGTCATGTAGTCATCGGCGCCGAGTTCAAGGCCCACGATCTTGTCGGATTCCGTGCCCTTAGCGGTAAGCATGATGATGGGGATCGTGCGGGTCTTGTCGTTCTGCTTGAGGGCTTTGCACACATCAAGGCCGCTCATTTCCGGAAGCATGAGATCCAAAACCACAAGCGCCGGTTTATCTTTGAGCGCCGACTCAAGACCCGTTGTGCCCTTGGCGGCCGTGAGAACGCGAAAACCGTCCTGCTCGAGATTGTATTTTACAAGCTCGGCAATGTTTTTTTCATCTTCAATGAGGAGGATCGTTTCGTTTGCCATAAGTTTTCGGAAAGCATTCTATCACAAAGAATCCAGCCCGAAGAAGACTTAAGGTCCTCCCTCAGATGTTTTTACACATCCTTTACATAGCGTGCTTAAGCCGGCTGCGGTTCCGCTCAGGTCGATAGCGGTGGGAAACACGTCCAGGCCTGTTCCGCGGCAGCGAATCTGTTTTACGTTCAATTTACACCATCATCAAGGGGTTTTTTCACGGCAAGGATAGCATTGTCATAGAAAGAAAAACATTTTTAAAAAGAATTCAGGAAGAGGACTCGGTCGATGAAAAACTTGAGAAGAAAATCCAGGGCTAAACCAAAGGAGATTTTCCACTCGTCGGCGATCTCAAAACGGGCTCTCGAGTTTTTTCCACGAATCATCAGTTTTTTTCTGATCCTAGTTTTTGTATGGAGTCAGGTTCTTCCCGCGGATACCGCGTGGGCCTTTCAGGAAATGACAGCTGGATTCATGAAAGCCCCGGCGTATGAAAGGATCGTTTTCCCGGATTTTGCCCGCGTGGAATGGGCGAATACCTCTGTGAACGTGCCGCGCGGCGTGGTGTATCTTTTCCAGGACGCCCACACCTCTCTCTTGGCGCAGCAAAGAATTACCCAGACGCTTCTCGAACTCCGGAAGCAAGGCGCGATCGATGCCGTTCTTGTAGAAGGCGCTGCGGGCAGGTTGACCGCTGACCGCTTCGACGCCCACCCCGGGCTCAAAAAAACCCCCGAACTGATTGAGAACCTCGAGAAGCAAGGCTATCTCCATGGAGCTGCGGCCTTCTATGTTTTACGTCCCGACACGACCGTGGAAGGTCTCGAAACACCGGGGCTTTACCGTGAAAACCGCCAGGCCTTCCGCGATGTCTTTGCATTCCGCGACAGGATCGATCCGGTGACGGAGCGCTTCAAAGTGGAATGGCAGCGTTGGCTCCAAGGTCACATGGATGAAGCGTCCCGGACTTTTTTCCTCAATGCCGCTTCCCGGCACACCGACGCTATCGAGCCGGCGTATTTCCAGCAGCTCCTCCGCATGGCTTCCGAGAAAGCCGGGATCTCCTGGAGTATCGGGGATCAGGCCGAGTGGCCGCAGCTGATCCGGGTCCAGCGCATGCTTGAGATCCAACCCAGGCTCCGGATGGATGAAGCCCGCGCCGCATTCAAGGATCTGAGGAAAATCCTTCCGGGCTCATTCAAGGAAAAGCTCGATTTCATTCAAATGAGGATTGACGGAGGCCTCAAAGGAACGCTTGTACAGGAAGATGCCACCCTCTACCGTGATTTTGCAGCGCAGCTCATGACGGAACTTGTGAAGCAAAAGCGCCCGATGCTTTCTTATGGAGCTTTTTATGACTGGCTGGCCTGCGAGACATTCCGCCAGGAGATTCAGGCCGAGGATCTTGCCCTTGAGATCGAAAGGCTCGAGGACAGGATCTGGAAGGCCTGGTTCCAGAACCCGGAAGACCGCGGTTGGATGGCGCTTGGAAGGCTCGGAGTTCTGCTTGCGAAGGCCAGCCGCCTGGAGCTTTCACGCGGAGAGGTTCGTCAATTCTCCAGGGCGCTCGAGGCCAAAGCCTTCGAAGCCTGGATCGGGAAGTTCCTGCCGGAGGAAAAAGAGACTTTTGAGAAATTCAGCAGCGGAGTTCTGTCCTTCTACAAATTAGCAGAAAGCCGTGAGCAGGGATTTGTCGCGCGCCTTTCGGAAACGCTCGAAGCATTATCCTCAAAGAATGCCAGAACTCCCCACGTGGCCGTCGTGACCGGCGGCTATCACAAGATCGGGCTCCTTAATAATCTGAAGTCCCAGGGGCTGCGTGTGGCGGTCGTGACTCCGGTATTAGAGCGGGTGGATCAGAACGTCGCCTATCTGTATAGAATGCTGGAAACCACGCCGGAAGCTTCGACGCTTTCGATAGTTCCTGCCGCGGTGGTAGGTTCCTCCGAATTGCGCGGGCTGGTAGGCGACGCGAATGCCGAGCGAAGCGAAAGGAGAGTGGCGAAGATCTTGGACGAAGCTTCTACCCCCGGGACTCCTGCTGCTACGGTTCGCAAAGCCGTTCCCACAGAGTTCCGGTGGAAATCCTGGATCCGCTGGATACTTACGGCTTTCATTCTGTTGTTTTCTTCTCGAGGCCTGAGTCAGGAAGCTCCGGCATCTCATAAGGCCGAACTGGCGGAGTTGAACCGGATCGCCGGACAGGGTTTTAACGTCAATAGGCCCCCGGTAGCGGAGCGGCCTGCCATGCTTTTTACTTCGGGACGACTCAATTCCCAGAGTTTTGTTTGGGGAAAAGGACTCGGTGCTGGCGGGAAGAACCTTGGAGAATTGGCGCGTATGAATCCGGAAGCGCGCCGGGTTGCGATCCAGGCACTTTTACAGAACGAGCTACGCGGCCGGTATCTGTCGATCGGATTGGATATTAAGACTTCTTCGAGCAGCACTAAAGCTACCGATCTGATCCATCCCAGCCCTCTCATGCTTGGATTTTTAAAACTGAGGGCGGCTACGGAGGCTTTGGAATGGCTTTTGTCGGCGGCTCCCCAGAATGCCGCGGATGAGGCCTACGCCCAAGGGTGGCGGCTGGAGTGGGAAGCGCAAGTCAAGAATCTCGAAGCTCAGGCCTATGCGACAGTGATCCAGATCCAGAAACTTGGCGCCAAGATCGATTTGAATACAAGAATCCTGAAATTGCTGGAGATATCCTTACCGCAGGCCCGGGTCCGGGAAGATCCCAAAAACAGGCTGGAAAGTCCCGGGACGGCTTTAAACGTCGAGATGAAGCTCCGTATGCTCCAGGTCAGAACAAGAGATCTGATGCGGCAGCGGCAGACCCTCCGGGCGGAGCTAGGATTTTTGCTCGGGGTTTCGGCTGAAGCGATCAGCCTTGACAGTGTGGGACGTCTCCCGGTTCCTCTTCTTCCTATCTCATGGAAAAACAATCAGCGGGAAAATTTTTCAAATGCCGTTCTCGGATCTATTCCGGCAAGTTTGCGTCTGAGGTCCCGTGAAATGTTGGCTCTCGGGGCCAGCGAGGCAGCGACGGCGGAAGGACGCCGGGGTTGGTTCCATCTTCCGCAGGTCAGGATCTCCGGTCTTACGGCGGAGCAAGCCGGTGGAGAGGCTGTCCCGGGATGGACCCCGGAGCGAAGAAAAGCCAATTTGGAGGGGGCCGATCAAGAGGCAGCCTTGGAGGTTGCTCAGGCTCAAGTAGCGCTTCAAGCCAGAAAAGGACTCGATGGAATATGGATGGGGCTCGACCAGGAACAAGCCTCGGAAGAGATGCTCGCGAAGTACTGGGCGGATTGGCAACAGAACTCGCTCACATTTCATTCCTCCAATGCCGTGCAAATGAATCTCCTGGGGAATATGCAGGAACTCGGCGGGCAGCTGATCGATGCCCGGGTCAGCGTCAGCGAAACTGTCGTAGGGTTTGTGGGCCTGGGGATCCTGGACCCCGCTACACTCGGGGCCGCCCCGATCAGTCCGAATCTCTATTCCCGTGGTTCTTCGCCGCGGTCCGAGGTCCGGACATGGATCAAGACGGTTTTTCAGAAGCTGCCGCTCCTTTTCATGGCAGGATTCGCCTTGTTTCTGGCGTCTTGCGCGACGGGGCCCCGGAATGTTATGCCGCCTCACGCGGCCAAGATGGAGTGGAAAGCCCCCGCGGCCCCGCGGCACATGAATATCGAGAAGTATAAGGAGCCCGCGCTTCCCTTGACCGGGGGTGTTTCTGACGGCTTTTATGGGGACTTGCTTCCGCCCAAAGCTGACGCCGAAACGAAAGCCAGGATCCTGGCATCAACACCCCTCGCGGAAACCTCAAAGCAGGCGAAGCAAGACGCTCCAAAAGAAATTAAAGTGGAGGGGCCCGGGAAAAACGCTTGGGATGCATCGGATACGGTGAAGACGGCTCCGGAGAAACCCGCCGCGGCTCCGAAGAGCGAAACGGCCGAAAATGCGGCCCTTATCAAGACCCTCCTCGATACCGCGAAGGTGCTGGATGCCTATCATTTCCAGCCCGGAGAAACGCGTGACGCGCTGCTTCAGGGAGAGCCGATCAAGAAATTCCAGGACGCCCTCGTCGCTGCGGCGCCTCTCCTGGCAGGACTGGACTTCGTCGACGATCCACTCCACACGAAAAATCGCGGCAGCTTTGGAAAATACACCTACGTCTGGCTGAAGAAGGTTATGGGAGACGCACCTCAGATTCTGGCGCTCACGAGCGGAACACCTGCTGAGACAAAGACGGCGCAAGCTCCCGCTCCGAAGGCGGAGGAGCATCTTTCAAAAGGGAAGACCCACGAAACAGAGGCTCAGCGCGATGAGGCCATTAACAAGGCCGTCGCGGCGGCCGCTTCGCCCTCCACCGTGAATCCTCCGGCGATGCCTGAAAAAATCAAGACGGAAAAAACTTCTCCGGCCGGAATTCCCGCGGTGGCGGAAACTCCGACTCCATCCGCCCAGCGTAAAACGCCCCTGGCTCAAACGCCTCCCAAGGCGGAAGATCTTTCCGGGGATTCCGACAGTGATTTTGTTTTTGAGATGCCCGAAATAAAAATGCATTCGGCCAAACTGGGGGACGGCCCCTCCGGAGGCTTTGTCATCAAAGCTTTTTCGGCGGGAGAAGTCAGGACAAGTGACAGCGGGGGGACGCAGACCTGGAGCATCGAAGATCCCATTCGGGCCAACGCGATCAAGAATCTTTTCGATCTTCTCAAAACCGATCTGGGGCAATTGGCCGGCATGGATTCTCAATCCTGGGCTCCATATGAATTGCTTATGCAAAAGCTGAAAGCTGCAGAGGAGAAAATACAGCTGGCGCGCGCGCTGCAGAACGACGAAGAACTCGGGCATCTTGAAACGGGCCGCTTCGTGGAGACCGGGCATGTCTATGCCGAGGCGGGTTCGGTCAATGCCGGGGACCCTGTCATCGAGGCATTCCCGGATAGCGTGGTGGGCGTTGAAACAACGGTGCCTCTTTGGACGTTGATCGGCCACCAGCTCCATCCTCTGATCAATGAAAAGCCGGCGGCGATCCTTGGCTCCATCCAGGTGCTGAAGATTGATCCGACGGGGAACCCGGAGATCGATCCGAAAGGCGGCCCGACGGCCGTCATTCACTTTGCAGCTCAACCCGCTGACGGGGGCTCGATTGAAAAAGATGCGGAATTCAACGTGGAATTGCGCTTTGCTAAAACCGGCGGGATCCAGGAAGGTGAGCCTGTTAATGTGGAGCTCGGCGATTCCGGCACGCTGACTCCGGCCGCAAGAGCCCAAAAGGATGTGCCCGCACCCGAGGATGGTTTTTTTAAGGTAGAAGGTCCCGGCCATTATCAGGGAAATGTCCATCTGGCTTCCCGGCGCGACGGGGCCCAGGTGCTGGCGAATGAAAGCTGGCAGTCTCTTTTAAGCGACGCGCAGAGTCTTGTCAACGGGGCCGCAGAGATGTTGCAGCGTATGAGCGATTCAGGCGTCGGGTCCGATAAAGTGCAGGCGTTTCAAAATCGTGTGCATGATCTTTCCCAGATTTTGACAGGCATCGGACAATCGACTGTCAGGGGTGGCAACGGATTTTTTTCGCCGGACCCGCAGGCGACAGCCCTTCCCGCTGCAAAAGGCGCCTCTCTCGGAACAGTTTATTCCGACAGCGTTTTTATAGGTTCGAAGACGGATCCGGGGGAGATGTTCATGGTTCCCAAGGGCTCCGCCAAGGTGGGCGATCTTGTGAGGGTCACCGGAGGCGGCGAGGTATTAACGGGGAAAGTTTCGAAGATCATTGAGGAGATCCCTGCCGAGCCGAGAGATGCCTACAAGGATCTGGACGCGGTGGTTGTTGAGGTCGAGTCGCCGGCTTCGCAGATCATCGTCTGGCCGAAAGGATTGGACCTGCCGCTTTTCGGCGAAATTCTCCGGAAGATCCGCGAACAGTCTCAGGAAACCTCCCAATATTCTCCGGAAGGGGCAGGGTTCCATTGGATCGCGGGGCCTGCGGGATTCGGGGAGGAATGCTTGCTGGCCTCGGTGGGCAAGAAGGCTACGGGAACACCTTCAGTCGCACCTTCTATCGGACCCAGGTCCGCCCAGTTGGCTTCAACGGATTCAAGGCCTATCGTCACTCTTCCGGATCCTTCAAGCCCCCGAGTTCGCGAGATTACGGCGGAACACAGTCCCGGACGGCAGATTGAAAAGTTTAATAAAGAGAAAGGATCCATGACGGACCCGGAATTCAGGGAGCTATTTGAACGGGGCTCGGTGCCGCTGGTCTTTGAAATGAGCCGGTTCTTGCTTGCTGAAAAACATGATTGGGCTCCGGCGATGGACTCGCTCCGTGCGCTAAGCGGACATGCCGGGAAAGACGGTGCCGATGTCCAGCGGGCGGGTGCCATTGAACTAGCGATCGTTTCGGTTCTCTATCAGCGGCCGGCGAATCTTTCTTCGGATCTCATGCGTCTCAAAGTACAATCCCGGGAATATCCGGAAGCCCAGGCGTTCATCGATTCCGTTTTCCTGTATATTCTTCAAAAAGAGGGGATTCATTCCCAGGCATCACAAGCTTTCCTGGGTTCCGGATATTTCACTCTCGAGGATATGAAGCCCGTTGCGCGCGCAGCGCGGCATTCCGCCGATCCTCTTTATAAAACCTTGGGAGCGCAGCTGGATACCTTCCGGAGGCATGAAGCTGCCGCGCGGGAAATTTTAGATCTTAAACTTACGCCGGATGTTGCGGCTGCCACGAGCAGCGTGGATCCCACCAATCCTTTCAAAAACCTTTCTCCTGAAAAGAAACGCGCCGCGCATTTTACCCAGGCGGTCCGGAGGGACGATGTCCTTATGCTTCAATCGGGCCGGCTGACCTCCGACGCGGGATTGGGCGCTGCCCAGATCGATCCCTCGACGGCCGCTCAGTTGAAGCAGACAAACACAAACGAAGCCTCCTCCGGTTCGGAATTCAAATTATATCCGGGCAGTTCCGCGACGGGCGCGACGCTTGGCGAATGGGACACCGTGGGATTATTGCAACGGCAGGAAATGGTCCGCGAATGGGCGTCCCAGGGCCGGTTTTATGATCTCACACAAGCCTTGCGAGGGCTTGGTTCCAGGCAGCCGGTCCTGACAGACATGATCCTCAAGACGCTTTCAGCTTCCCCGGAAGGCCGGCTGGCGCTCTATGCCGCAGTTTTAAACGGAACCGTCACCCTTCCGTTCAGTCAGGCCTACCTTTCCAATTTGATCAAAGATGCCGCGCAGTTCACGGATCTGAATCAGTCCGGGACATCGGAGGAAAAGAAAGACGGAACTCTTTCCCCTCGCTCCCCCAGGTTCATTTACATAGAGGCATTGCTGCAATCGCTTAAAAAGAACAGTGCGGATAGTGCGAACAGTGCGGGCAGCGCGGACCGTAATGCCGTCTTGAGAGCTTTGGCGGGACTTGTTCCGCACGGTCATTCCCTTAGAGCTTTGGAAGGAAATCTGAAGGGTGTTTCCGCGGATACAGACCGTATCCTCCAAGGGGTTCCGGAAGAAGACCGCGAAGGACTACGAAAGGCTGCCATAAATGAAGAAGGGCGCCGCGCGGTGAGGGCCGGAGCCAATGCCGTTTTTAAAAGCAAACATTCCGAAGCTTTGGGCGAGGCGCGTCTCGGATCGATACAGACGGATCTTGGCATCTTGCTTGCGGATCTTGAGCTTTCGCGTGCTGGGGTTGGGTCTGTGACGGCTTCGTCGGCCGGAGAGTTCATCGAAACGTCCCTTTCGAAATGGAGAGCTTCCGAGAGTCTCAAAGACGATGTCCGGAAAGCGTCGGGGGAAGCGTTGGGATACATGAACGGGCAGGCGCGTCCGGACTTTGACCCCAAGAAAGATTACTACATGGGGGCTAATTTTATGGCCTGGCTCAGCTGGGGATTGGGCGGTCTCGGATTTTATTTCGTCGGATGGCTTATGAACATGTACCGGTTAGCGCACAAGCGCGAGAAATTGCTGGATAGTCGCGTCGAGAAGGGCCTTCCTGTGCACTCTTTCCCGTCGCTTGAGGAGTGGCGCCTGGAATTTCAAGGGCAGATCAACTCCTCTGAATTTGTCGGGTATGAAAACCTCAAGGACGCACTTCAGCGGTGGATGAATATGCTGGCGACGGAAGGCCCTTTGTCCGCGGAAAATCTGGCAGGGATGCGCGTGGAAGCCGAGCGGATCTCCAGGGACCATAAACTGAAACTTGGTGAAACCATGCTTCGTCGTTACTGGCACAATGACCGCATCCATAACAGGAACATGATGCATATGGTCGCAGAGCTTTCGATGCTGACTATGGAGCGGTTGATTCATGAGGGAGCGGGTCGTTCCCGGAATTCGGATTTCATTTTTCACAGAGATCTTGCGCTCAAGATGCTTTTCCTGAAAAGGCTTCTTTTCACGATGAAAAATCTCCGATCGAACCGGGCTCTGAATGTTATTGAACCGCTTCTAGTTAATGACAAGGAGATCGACCGGATCTCAAGAAAATTACTCAAACATGAAAGAAGAGGCTGGAAATATATCGTTCGCCCCCAATGGGCGCTCAATTGGATGAGAGGAAAACATAATGAGCTCGCTTTTCAGTCCCTGGATGAATACGCGAGGGTTGCAGAGCGGCTGGGGGAACGGGTGGATCTTCCGGGGCTGAGAACGATTCTCGGGGAGGTCCTGGATACAGAGAAGCCTATGCAGGAGACCCGGCTGACGACAGATGACAATGATGCTTTTAATGTTCACCGAAGGCTGAAATCAAGAATGCTTAATCTTGTGTCCCGCATTATGGGGATTCCCGGACTTTTGGCTTTGGGGATCAGTATTCATACCCTGGGCTTCGGAGTTTTGACCTGCATGTTGTTCGTGGTGAACATCGGTCTTTTATTGCCCTGGATCAACTATCTCGCTCACGTCATTGGCAATATGAGCGGTGCGGAAGGGCGTCACTTCACCGAAGGGATCCTGAAGCTTCAAAGACTGAAGATGGCATTTGACGCTGCTTCGCCGGAGGAAGATGACGCTACCGAAGTCGATGGCGATGAGTTTCTTCCTGACAATATTTTCCAGTTTGAACCGGATCCGTCAGGAATGGTCCCGGCGCTGGCCCGGGTCCAAAATTCATCCGAAACCGGAGATCCTGGCCGCGCAGAATCCCGCGTGCCGGTCACGCTTATGGCCAATTCGATCAAGACGGAAATGAAAGGGAAAAAAGAATATTGGGTGGCGGTTTTCTCCAGAGCTGGCCAGGAAGAGGCCTTTGACGCATTAATGAGAGGGATCGGCTCTTTTGCCTTGAAGGAGCTTTCCGCTTCCGCCGGCGGTGGGGAAGATGTGAAAAAGGGGAAAGAAAACCGCCTTCGCGAAACTCTTGCGGCTGTGAAAGAACAGGGAAATGTTCGTCTTCATATAGACAAGGAGAGCGGGCGCCTTGCGGTGGCTGACCTTGGCATAATGCCGTTAAGAGAAAAAAAGCGGGCGCTCATTTTTGGTTTGGGGATCGCCACACAACTCTATGGACAGGTCACTAGCGGCGGCACTGTCTTTAACCACTTTCCCGGTTTCTCCGGCCTCGCGTTTCAAGTGGATGCCGAAAGTTCCCGGGTCATCTTCAGCGATCTCCCCATTGCCGAAAAAACTGCCCTTCCTTCGGGAAACGCCAAGCCCTCGCCAAAGCCGGCGCTCACCGCGGCAGTGGTGGCCGCGACGTTGATTATCTTTCTCGGAATATTGCCGTTGGGGGCAGGAGCTTATGCCGCAACGCTTGCCAGGAAAGCCTTCGAAGCGCGAGAAGCCCTGCTCCAGCCGGACCTAAATGCTTTGGTAGCCCGCGCGCCGAAAGAATCTTTGGCGTTGCTGGCCCCCAAAGCGGATGCGAACTACACGCTCTTTCTGGAGGCGGCTCTGCTGAAGGGGCAGGAGACGATCGAGCCACTGACTCGTTTGCCTTACAAAGTGGTAGTGGTTTTCAATGAGGTGCAGAAAAAAGAATACATGAATTTCGTTGCTCGGCTTGGCGGCACCAAAAAGGGATCGTTTGAAATCAGGCTAGGGAAAGTCGAAGAAGTCGTTCGCTTGAGCGTCGGGCGCCCTGTCCAGGAAGACAATGAAGAAAAAATGCAGTTCGCGTTCGCGGGCTCTGACGAAAAGGTGCTTCGCCATCTAAGGCCGTATGTCGGCAATTTGATTCACGTCGACGGCGAGACCCTCGTTCCGGGAGAATGGCTTCTGGACGCGTTCCAGAGCCTGTATGTCTTCAATTTAGGGAAAATCCGGAAGGATTTTATCTGGTCGATCGATACCGCGTTGCCGATTCTGCTGGAACAGACCCTGGCGATCCAGCGCATCGCTCATGCGGCGTAAGGTTTCAGCAGCCCTTCTGGGCAAGAACTTTAAACGCAATTCACAAAAGGAGCCAAGCTTATGAGCGAAAATGAAAAGATGGTCGTTTTGTTGAGGAATCAAGTGGAGCTGCTCGAAGATCTCGTGGAGGAACTCGAAAAGAAAGAAGCTCTCAGTGTTGAGGACTTCTCTTATTGCGAGAGCCGCACAGATGAGATCACCAAGAATCTCCTGAGGGTCAGGCGCTGGGCCTTGGCCGAGATGATCTGCGGAACTCAGTGGCGCCAGCCCGTCGCAGCGGCGTAGCAGCGGACTCCCCGGGCTATTTTTCGCTGTCCTAACCCACCCCCTCATTTTCTCTGCGTTAGACTGGAGGAAATTCCCACCACACACGTCCAAGCCAAAGTCTTTGAGGTTGCCCTAGCGGGGGTGAATTGTTCGGAGGTGTTTGGTGAGGGTGGTTTTTTTGAGCATCGGGTCGTCCAGGGGTTCCTGGGTCAGGAGCACTGAACTGAGCTCGAACTCTCCGGCGGCGTCGGACACGGCCAGATAGTTGAAGGTTTGTCCCGTGTCCTTGGGAATCTTGATCTCGAAGACAGACCAGTCGCTATCCGTGGAAAGCACGACGGGCACTTTCGTCGTGAGCAGCTGATTATCCTCGTATTTGAATTCGATAAAAAAATTGTTGTTCTTTCCCGACACGTTCCTGGCCCGCAGGTAGATGTAGTTGAATTTTTTTAAATTCGTGTAAGGGATATACCCGCCCCGCCATCCTTGGCCTCCGGAGAACCGGTAAGAACCCTTTCCCGGATATTTTAAGAACGGAATGCTGCCGTGGCTTAAGCGCCAGTAGCGGATCACTTCGAATTCTTCCGGTCTTTGGAGAATATTATCGGTGGGAGCCATCTCGGCTTCCTTGAAGGGATCGGTTCGGGTGAGGAGGATCTTTTCGAGCCGGATTTCTCCCTCCCGTCCGCCGCGCACCATGGCGTTGAGAAGATACCTCGGGTCGTGAAGGACCACCGAAATGTAATTCAGGGGCTTGTCGTCCGACTCCGGGATGGGTTTGATGGGCAGTATGAATGTCTTGGAAAGTCCGTCTTTGGAAAGGACTCCAGGTTGCACGGTATTGACCACGACCGTGGCGAGCGTGATGTCATCGCTTTTGAGTTCGATCTCAAAAATGCTCGGCGAACTCCGGACGGGGAGCGTGACGGATAAATAACGCATATCCGCGATCCGGACGGCTTTGTCAATATAGGTGCCCCGGAATGCCCACTGGTCAAAATAGGAGGCGTAGGCGGGGATGTTGTAATAAAAAGTGAAGGGTTTGCCCGGGGCGATATCCATTTCCAGGGTCGGGCGGTCGATAGAATAGACGTTTTTCCCGTGAAGATGCCCGCTTTGAAGATGTTCCGTGATATTGAAAAAAGGACCCGGGTCGGGCGGCTTTTGAAAGTGGACTTCGAAGGTTCCGGACGTGGGAGCCGGAAAAGGCTGTGTCGGGAAATAAAGCGGCACGCCCTTTCTTTCGGCGATTATCTGTCGGTATTTAGAATGCAGAAGTTCGGCCAGCTTGATGTCCATCGGAATACCTGAATGAGGCACGGTGCGCCGGTGAAGATACTCTTTAATCTCGTCGAGAACGCCGCCGCTTGCGGCCAAAAGGGTCATGCCCTTGGCGTCCGCCGTGAAAATGTCGGCATAGCCATCGCGCCCTACGGACTCCAGAGCTCCGAACGGAGTAACCATCTTCGGGACTTGATAGAAACGTTCCATCCATGCGGCTCCCACCGTGGGATTGATCAGCATGCCCATGGAGGTCGCGAAAAAAACCGCCACATCCTCCCGGTCGACCGCCTCTTCGGCGATCGAAGGAAGGCCCATCTGGCGATAGATCCCCTTGGGATCATACGCGGTGCTGGAAAAACCCGGGAGTCCAAGGCGGCGGGCATGGTCGGCCTGGGCGTAAAGATAATTTTGATAAAGCGGGGCGAGGGCGGTTTCCATGAAAGGAATGAAAGCGAGTGCCCAGCTTTCGTGAAAGGAAGCGCGGAAACCTTTCAGGACAGTGATCTTTTCTCCGGATCCGGTCAGGTATTCGGTGGTCGGAATCCTGAGGCGCTGCCAGGCTTCTTCGGGGATCTGGCCGTGGAGGACGCCCCAGAGCACGGCGAGGGTTCCCTCGAACATGTCATTCAGATAATAGGTGTCGTCGCCGGTCCACTGCCCGGTTTCAGGATCAAACTGGATCGTTCCGTGGAGCACGCCTTTTTTAGCGTTATAGAATTTCCTGTAATTTTGGGCGTCCAAGATGATCTGCGCCTCTCTTGCGAGCTCCCGGTCGGGACGGTCCGAGGCGTTCTCAAAAGCGGCGACGATCGCGGCGAGAGCCCAGGTCATCTGGCCGTTATCAAGCGACGGGATCTTCGTGTTTGCGGGGGCAATGGTTCCGTTCGGGCGGATATCGACCCAAGGAAAGAAGCCGGCCTGTTCGGGATATTTTTTCTGATAGACCCGGAGGACGTGAAGGCTCAGGTTCAAAAGCCTGCGTGCTTCTTTCGGGGTGATGGAGAGTTTTTGGAACCCCTTTTTCTTTTGGATGATCTTCAGAAGAAAAGGGATAGAAAGAGATAGCTTCGAGGCGGCCGTGTAGTGGCCTACCTCGCTTAGCATATTCTCGTCCAGGCGTATCCGGATATGGTCGTAAGGCAGTCCGGTCTTAGCGTCCAGTCCCGTGCCGGGCTGAAAGTAAAGGGCTTCTGTGGGGATCAGTGTCCCGTTCAGGAACGAGGCCAAAGCCTCCGGGATTTCTTCCTGTCCTGGATAGCGAAAGAATTCGGGAGGCTCCTGGAGCCGCGCTTCCGGAGAGACCGTTGTTATCGGGCCCCGCACGACGCGTGCGGCGTCCCGGAGAAGGTCGCGAGGCTCGGGCTGAGTTTTTTGTGGCGGCAGGGGGATCTCCTGAGGGAGCTCAGTCGCGGTGAAGACGGGTGAAGAGCCTGGATCTGCCGACAGGGGATTCGCGGTCAAAAGAACCAGCGAACACAGTGTTGTCAGGAATACCGACCGGCGCTTTCCGTTCACGCGCGGGCTCAGGCATTCTTTCATATAGAGGATCATGGAGGAGTCTAGCGCTGTGATGTAATGCTTCCGTAATACAGGCGTAAGTGTTTGGAAAATTCCCTGTAAGCTCCCCTTGTCTCTCTTTTCGGAAAAGAGAAATAGTCGTTCGAATCTTCAGAACAACGTAATAGAATAAACCCATTATGTGATCCAACGAGGGGCTTTGCTATGAAACTGTATTTTTTACGTCACGGGATGGCTGCCGAGAAAAGCGACAGCGATTATCCTGATGATTCCAAGCGCCCGCTCACGCCGGGAGGGAAGCGTGAGATGAGGACCATCGCAAGGGGGATGCACCATATGAAGTTCCGGATCGACCGGATTCTTTCCAGTCCCTATCTCCGAGCGAGACAGACCGCGGAAATCGTCTCCCAGGAAATGAAGACGCCTCTTAAGGTGGAATTTTCGGATCATCTGATCCCCGGCGCTTCATTCCGGGAACTTCTCAAGGAGCTCCGTGTTTCAGGAAAAGAATTTTCCCGCGTTCTTCTGGTGGGACATGAGCCTTTTCTGAGGCAGAGTTTGTCCCTGATCCTTTCCGGGACCGCGAACGCTTTTCTCCCGATGAAAAAAGGCGGGGTTTGCAAAGTCAGCATCGACCGCTGGGACGAAATCCCTTGCGCCACTATGAAATGGTTCCTGACCCCTAAGCAGCTCATGGCGCTCGCGCCGCACTGAGAGCCTTTGGCGCGCGAAGTTTTTTATAACTTGTTTGTTTCAAAAGATTTAAAGGTGTTTATCCGAGGGCCAGTTTACCTAGGTTTTACATGAATTCTCGCGGGATTCGGATTAGAATACGGCCTTAAAGCGTCTCTTCAGGCGTAGGAGAAATCTATGGGGAACAACAAGAAAAGATACCTGCTTGGGATCGACCTCGGCGGGACCAAGGTTCTGATCGGGATCATGGACAAGAAATTCCGGATCCTGAAACGGGTCAAGCTCGAGATGGACGGGAACAAGGGCGAAAAATTCTTCTTCAATAATCTCGTGGACGGCATTGAAGAGGTTTTGGAGGAGGCCGGCACGGGACTGAACAATATCTCCATGATCGGGATCGGCTGTCCCGGGATCATCGATGTTTTTAACGGGGTGGTCAAGATCTCCTCGAACGTCTCTTTCTTCAAGAATTATCCTCTCGTCAAAAAGCTTAAAGCCAAACTGAAGGTGCCGATCCTTCTTGAGAATGATGCCAACGCGGCACTCTACGGGGAGCAGCAATTCGGAGCCGCTCACGGGTACCGGCAGGTCGTGGGAGCTTTTCTCGGTACCGGCGTGGGCGGCGCGTTGATACTGAACGGCCATCTTTACAGAGGCATTTCCGGGGGTGCTGGCGAGATCGGGCAGATGCTTGTTTCGATGCCCTCTTTTTCTGATTTCGAGATTTCCCGCCAAAAGGTCGGCGCCTTGATCGGGCGGAACGCGATCGCGTCAGAGGCCGGATTTCTTTTATTGCGACAAAAGTGCCCGCATCTCCTCGGGGAGATCGGCTACAACGTCAAAAAAATACGAAGCGGAGCTATTTCCCGCGCGATCAAGGGCGGCGATATCGCGCTCGAGAACCTGATCCGGAGCCGTGCCCGGTGGTTGGGGGTCGCGCTGGCGAATGTCGTGAATGTGCTGAACCCGGAGCTTGTTCTTCTGGGAGGCGGGATGATGGAAGCGATGGGCAAGATCATTCTGCCGGAGGTCCGCAATGCCATGGAAACTTACGCCCTCAAGCCCCTCATGAAAGACGTTAAAGTAAGGGCCTCGGCGCTCAAGGACGACGCCGTTATTTTAGGGGCCGCAAAATTAGCATTCGATGTTTTGAAGCGAGCGGACTAGGAGAATAAATGCCAGAGAATGTCATTCAAAAACAGATTGTTGCGGTGATCGACATCGGGACGATCGCGATCCGCATGGTGATCGCGGAGGTCGGGGCTCAAAATGAGATCCGTACTCTGGAGCAGCTTCAGAAACCGGTACGCTTCGGAAAAGACGTGTTCAAGACGGGGCGCCTGAGCAGCGTCTCGATGCGCCAGGGCGTGAATATTCTCCGCGATTTCAAGTCCCTGATCGATACCTACGGGATCAAGAAGATCCACGCGATCGCCACGAGCGCGGTCCGGGAAGCCCAGAACCGGGATAATTTTATCGATCAGATCTACGTGCGCGCCGGGATCGAGGTGGAGATCCTGGAAGGTCCGGAAGAGAATCGCCTGGAACTGATCGCCGTCGAGCACGCGCTGGAAGGGAAGATCGATCTCGGAAAAAAGAACTGTCTGATCGTCGAAGTGGGTTCCGGCAGCACGGAAATGATACTCATGGACCAGGGCCAGGTGAGTGTTACGCGGACTCTGACGATCGGGTCGGTGCGCCTTCCGGAACAGGGCTTGGCCGGGAAAGGCGATACGGGATTCATCCAGCGCGTTCTGAAGAAAAGCATCCGGGATATCGCGCAGAACGTGGCGCGCGAAGTCCGCATGGAGCAGATCGATACGTTCATCGCGCTTGGAGGCGATATGCGGTTCGTGTCCCAGCAGCTTCTTCCGGAGACGGCCGACCGTTTTACGGTTCTTGGGAAAAAAGAGTTCGTGAATTTCGTGGGACGGGTGGGGAAAATGACGCCCGACGAGATCGCGGTGCAATATGCCCTGGATTACGGGCATGCCGAATCGCTTTATCCCGCTCTTCTTTTTTATCTGAACTTCCTGAATGAAACCAAGGCTGAGGAGATCATTATCCCGAAGCTGAGTATCCGGGACGGTCTTTTGCTCGAATTAGCCCAGCTTTTTTCCGGCTTCAGGAGAACGGATGTCTCAAAGCAGGTTCTCAATTCCGCGCATCATCTTGGGGCGAAATTCAAGTACGACAAAGCGCATGCCGTCTGCGTGGCGTCGTTGGCGCTGAAGCTCTTTGATCTGCTCGCCTTGGACCATGGGATGAAGTCCCGGGAGCGCCTCTTGCTCGAGGTTTCCGGGATCCTGCATGATATCGGGACCTATATCTCTCCCTCCGGACATCACAAGCACTCCTATTATCTCGTGGATGCTGCCGAGATCTTTGGACTGAGGAGGATGGACAAGAACATCGTCGCGAATGTGGTACGCTATCACCGCCGCATCCCGCCGCGTGAAACGCATGTTCCTTACATGTCGCTTGCGAAGTCGGACCGGGCAACCGTCTCCAAGCTTGCCTCCATTTTGCGTATCGCGGATGCCTTGGACACCGCGCACCAGCAGAAGATCCGGTCTTTTACCCTGGAGCGTTCGGAAGATAGTTACGCGCTCTGGGTGCCAAAAGAGATCGGGGATATTTCGCTGGAACGGGAGAGCCTTCGCCGGAAGGGGGACATGTTCGCGGACGTGTTCGGTGCTCCGATCGACCTGAAGCAAGGCGTGCCTCCCGCGGCTTAAGGCGAAACCCCATGGCGAATCCCCCTCAGGAAAAATTCTTCGATCGCGAGTTGTCGTGGATCCGCTTCAATGCCCGTGTCCTGGCGGAGGCGAGGGATCACTCCAACCCCGTATTGGAGCGCTTGAAGTTCTCCGGGATCGTCAGCTCGAACTTTGATGAATTCTTCATGGTCCGTGTGGCGGGTTTTCCGGAGACCGATCCTGTTTTGCCGGAGATCTACCGGCAGGCGTCCTTACTGAGCGATAAGCAGCAGCTTTATTTCAAGGAGATCCTGGTTCACGAGCTTGAAGCGGCCGGGATCGTGAGGGTTCTTCCGCAGGCTTTAAACGAGAAGCAGTTCCTCTTCGTCAAAAATCTTTTTCTGACAGAATTCCTGCCGCTTCTCACCCCGCTCGCGGTTCATGACGCGCAGCCCTTCCCGCATCTTGCGAACCTGAGCCTTTACCGCGTTTTTGAAGTGACGGAGTCCGCCGATTCCAAGATAACACGTTATGCCCTGGTGGAGATCCCCAAAAATTGTCCGCGCATGATCACGCTTCCCTCGGAAAATGTGCACGCCTTCATTTTGATCGAGGACGTGATCGGCCATTTTGCCCAGGAGCTTTTCCGCGGATTTACAGTCGGGCGTCAGGGGACGCTCCGGGTGACGCGGGGCGCGGAATTTACGATCGATGAGGAAAATGATGAAGATCTCGCCAATCTCATGAGCGAGGCTCTGAGGTCCCGGCGCGAAAGCCCCGTCGTGCGCCTTGAGATCGACGCGCCGGAGGACATGACTGGCCGTTTGAAAGACCTCATGAAAGTGGGGGCGACGAAGATCTTTAAAAGCGAGGGGTGGTTGGATCTCAAAACCATTTCTCAGCTAGCGTTCCAGCCCGGATTTGAAAAACTCAAGCGTCCCGCGTGGGAGCCGAGGCCTCTGGGCGAGATCGAGAGTACTCGCGATATTTGGGGCTTACTCCGGGAAAAAGATGTGCTTGCACATTATCCCTACGATTCTTTCGGCGCTTTTCTGCGCTTCATTTCCGCGGCGGCGGAGGATCCCGATGTTTTGGCCATCAAGCAGACGCTTTACAGGACCGGGCAGCATTCCGGGGTGATCGCGGCGCTTGAGAGGGCAGTCGGAAAGGGAAAGCAGGTGACGGTTCTGGTGGAGCTGAAGGCGCGCTTCGACGAGGAGCAGAATATTGAGGAGGCGCGGCGCCTGGAGAGAGCCGGGGCGACGGTGCTTTACGGGGTGGTGGGTTTAAAAACACATTCCAAGGTCTGCCTGGTCGTTCGCCGCGAAGCCGCGGGGATCAAGCGGTACCTGCATCTCGGGACCGGGAACTATAATGAAAAAACGGCCCAGATATATTCGGACCTGAACCTTTTCACCAGCCGGGATGATCTCGCGCTTGACGTGAGCTCTTACTTTAATGTGATGACGGGATTCTCAAGCCCCGGCCATTTTTCCAAGCTGGAAATGGCACCCTATGGCCTTCGCCGGAAACTTCTCCGGTTGATCTTTCGCGAATCTGCCCAGACCTCTCCGGAACGTCCCGGGTTTATTCTGGCGAAGATGAATTCCCTGGTGGATAAGGAGATCATGGAAGCGCTTTACCGCGCCTCGCAAAAGGGTGTGCGTATCCGGCTGAATGTGCGCGGGATCTGTTGTCTCCGGCCGGGGGTCAAAGGGCTGAGTGAGAATATCGAGGTGGTGAGCATTGTTGATAAATTCCTGGAGCATAGCCGGATCTTTTGTTTCTCGAACGCCGGGGACGAAGAGGTCTATCTTTCCAGCGCGGACTGGATGCCGAGGAATTTTGACAAGCGCCTCGAGCTGATGTTTCCCGTGGAGGATAAAAAATACAAAAAAGAGATCTTCCAGCTCATGGCGCTCTACTTCAAAGATAATACCAAGGCCTGGGCGCTGTTTCCCGACGGGGAATACCGGAAGAAAGAAGCGGGAGATGAAAAAAAGATCCGCGCTCAGGAATATCTCTGCCAAAAGGCCATCGAGAACGAAGCCCTTCATGACAAACAGCTCACACTTGAGCTGAAGCCGCAACGGCCTAAAAAGGACTAGCGTGAGAACGGTTTTATTTTTTCTGGGAATGATCAGTTTGTGTTCCGGCCCGCTTTACGCCAGAGAAACGGCGATGGATAAGATCGCCGCGGCGGTCGCGTCAAAGCCGTTGAAAGCGGACGTGACCCTGGTCGCTGTTCCCATCCGGGCCCGGAGCATTAAGGCCCGGGGAACGATTAATGCCCTTGAAAAGCCCGCCGCGGAAATGCCGCCGGTCTGGACGGCCGTTGTTTTCCGGGTGGAGCGCATCACGAGAGGGGAATTCAAGACCCCGAAGGATCAGGAGATCGGCTTGATGGACCAGATGAAAGAAGCGGCCGGGGATAAACAGGTCCTGAAGCTTCTGACCATGGATTTTGAGAGGCCTCCTGAGGGCGGGGCCGATAAAGGCTGGCTTTCGATGGCGGTCGCCGATCCCTATGCCACGTTCGGGATCAAGGAAGGGGAAGAGCCTGCCGCTCTTCAGCGCTACAAGCTTTTTCTCGCCCATGTTCACAAGGATCCGGACAGCTACGTGCTTGTCAAAAGCGAAAAATTGTAACCAGAAATAAAAAGCGCCAGGATCTTATGTTCGAAGATTCCGGCGCTTTCAGTTCCCGCTTCCGTGGCGGATTTCTTATCGGTCTTTCCCCGCCCTATCCCGTTGTCTCAGCGTCAAGATCGTAGATCGGCTTCGTCACATCATCCTCGGAAGCCTGCACCGGCGCGCTCTTGTCCAGGGAATCACTGGCTTTCTGAAGCAGGGTCACCGGCATTTTAACTACATTGGTGATTCCGTTGACAACCGCGTTGCCGTCGGCTTGCTCTGCCGCATAGCAATTAGCTGTCGCCAAAATCAAAGCCACCGCAAAAAGTGTCGCAAAGGTCTTCATTTTCGCCTCCATTGTTGTTTTCTATTGCTATATTCAATCATCAGAAATGATCAAAAAGCAATGATTGAACTTGATATTTAATATTTAGCAGAACATACTATTTAAATCAATAGCATTACATAGATTTTACATTAGAAGTATTAATATCATACAAATCATTTAAATCAAACGAGTTGCGAATATTTGAATAGACTACTCGGAATGAGTTTTCAAGAATTTTACATTGGCATGACGTCTTCCTCACACTCGCAGAGTATCTTGCGTTCAGGGTAAGAAAATCGAAGTTTTGGAGGTGCGGGATGAAGTTGATAGGATTTTGCATGGGGTTGGCTGGAATAGCCGCATTTTCGATGACGAATATTCCTGCGAAAGATCTTGGCAACGTCTTTCACCAGGGTGTGGTTCACGGGCGCAAGGCTGAATACAGCCAAGGCATAAACGAATTCAATAAAGTTATCCGTAGGCAGCCGGACAATTTCAAGGCTTTTTATAATCGGGGCGTTCTTCGCTACAGGAGCGGAGACAAGACCGGGGCTTTAAAAGATTTTTCAAAGGCTCTCGAATTAAAGCCGGATTATTTCATGGCGCGGTTCAATCGGGGGACGCTTCTCCTTGAACTCAAAGACTATGCGTCTGCCGCGGAAGATCTTTCTGCGGCCATCTCAGTGCGTCCCTACGACCCGAATGCCTATATGAACAGGGCTAAGGCTTATAAAGAACTGGGACGCTATGACCTCGCGCTGGCGGACTATGATTCCTCGCTTAGGTTAAGGCCGGATGACGCGAAATGTTTTCTGGGTCGCGGCATTATTTATGAACTTCAGGGGGACCTCGCCCCGGCTGCGGAAAGTTATTCCCAGGCTCTCTCGCTTGATCCTTCGGCCCGGCGCGTCTATTTCCGGAGAGCTTCTGTTTTCCAGAAAATGGGACAGTCCTCGAAAGCATTTTCCGACTTGGTTTCCGGCATCAGTACCCGCCGCACTCTGTTGTGATCCAGTAAAAATCTCCCGGGAAGCCGCTTTTTCCGCGAAAAGTTCCTCTGCTGAAGCGGTCTGGAGGGGAACGATTTTACACGGATTTTTCCAAGACATCATGCCCCCCATATACCCCTTGCCGATAATCTCCCTGAAGTAAAAATTCTTTTCAAAGAGGTGGCGAATGGCCAGAGCTGACTTGCACGTGCACAGCAAATATTCGATGGACGGGGACGAATGGGCCCTCAAGGCGCTGGGCGTCCGCGAATCTTATTCGGAACCTGAGGACGTTTACAAGGCCGCGAAGCTCGCCAAAATGGACTTCGTAGTGCTCACGGACCACAACACCATCGAGGGGGCGCTCAAGCTCGCCTCCCGTCATCTCCTGGACACGATCGTGGGCTGCGAATTTTCCGTCTTCTTTCCCGAGAACGGCTACAAGGCCCATCTCTTAGTCTATGGCCTGGACCAAGCGCGCTTTGAAGAACTTCTGCGCCTGCGTTCGGACATTTACGCCGTTCGCGAGTACCTTCGCTCCGAAGATCTTGCTTATTCCGTCGCGCACGCCACGCTGGACGTGAATGGAAAGCTCAGCCCCGAGATCCTCGAAAAACTGATACTCCTTTTCGATGTGTTTGAGAATGTGAACGGGGCGCATAGCGCGTCGCACAACTGTGGCTGGGAAGATCTGCTCGAAAGGTTGACTCCCCGGGATCTGGAACGGCTTTCCCAAAAGCACGGGATCAAGCCCCTGAACGAGAATAGCTGGAGCAAGGGGCTGACCGGTGGATCGGATGATCACGCCGGCCTCTTTATCGGACAGACCTTTACCGTCGCGCCCTGCAGCACCAAGGACGAATTCCTCCGGTGCCTGAAAAATAAACAGACCTTTGGTTGCGGCCGGCATCATGACCCCAAGGCCATGATGCTCAGTCTGATGCTGATTGGTGGACGCGCGCTGAGCGATCTCACGGGAGCCAAGGGTCCGGCAATTGTGTTAAAAGAGATCGAGCGGGTGATCAGCGGTTTTCCTAGTTCCCGGCGGTGGATCCTGGACCTTGTCTCAAGGGTCCTGAGACTTAAGCGGGGGATCTTTTCAGGGGTTTTTGGCGAGATGATGGCTGAAGTTCTCCGGCATTTCCGGGAAAACCCCGGTCTTACCGTGGACCAGAGGGTCGAGGTGGTTTACGGCCGGCTTTCCGGAGCCGTGGACCGCATTATCCGCCGCGTGACCCGAGCCGTGAATCAAGACCGCCGAGGCAAACAGGGCATGGCCTGGCTCAAAAAAGGCCTGATGATGTCCGCATTTTTCGGAGCGCCGCTCTTCGCCTCTTTCAAAGTTCTTTATCGGGGCCGCGATCTCTCAGGGCGTGTCCGGCTGGGAGAGGAGGGTCTGGAGACTGTGAAAGGACCCGTTTCCAGACGGGTGTTGTGGTTCTCGGATCTTATCCGCCGGAGCAAGGACCTGATATCCTTTAACGATGCATGGAATTTTCCGGAGAGCGTCCGAGTCCGGGCCGCGGTCTGCACCAATGCCCGGAGATTCCCGTCGTCTTTCGCGGGGCTGAGAATTCCCCTGGCGGGGTTTTTACGCGGGAAGGTGCTGGGACAGTTCTCCGTGCGGATCCCCTCGCTGCTTGAGGGACTTTCCAGGATCGAAGCGTGGGCGCCCGACGAGATCGTGATCGAAACTCCCGGGCCGATGGGGGTGATGGGTCTGGCGGCAGCACGGCTTCTCAACGTGAAATGCTTTCGCGCCTTTACGGTGGAGTCCTGCCTTTCCGGTTTGCGGGGGAAAGACGCGGAAGAAAAAGAAATGTATGCCGGATATCTCAAGATCTTTTCAGACCTGACGGTCGGTCCGTATCCCGGGGCGCGAAGCGCCTTAAGATCGACGGATCTTTCTGCCGGCCGGCGGGCTTCCGAACCCGAAAGCCTTGAATGTGTTTGATCACGCTAATCCCATGAACCGACCCGTCTATGGATTCACCCAGGAGGCGTGCGCCCTATGAATACAGATATGATCCTTGGAGACAGACTTGCGGCAAGGTCTGAAACGTCTGCGGCGCGGAAAGAAGGATTTCGCATCGCATTTCTGGAGGGCAACTCTCCGGAGCTGGAGCCGGTGCTCAGGCTTCGCTACCGGGTCTTTAATCTCGAAATGAACGAGGGGTTATTGAAGTCGCATCTTTCCGGGAAGGACGAGGACCGCTTCGACCGCTATTGCGACCATCTCGTCATCTACGGAGAAGCTTCCGGAGAACCGGTGGGCACCTACCGTCTCCAGACCTCGGAAATGGCGGAAAAAAACATCGGATTTTACTCCGCAACCGAATTTGATTTTTCGAGATTTCCGGAAAAATACATCAAAGACGGGGTTGAAATCGGCCGGGCTTGCGTGGCCAAGGAACACAGGAACGTAAAGGTCCTTTTTATGCTCTGGAAAGGCCTTATGAAATATCTGGAGATGAAAGAGAAGCGGTTCCTTTTCGGTGGCACCTCCCTTATGGAACAGGACCCTCTTAAAGGTTGGCGGGCTTTTGACCATTTGTGCACGCATGGTTTCATGCATCCGGAGATCTTCGTGTGCGCCCAGCCCGATTTTGCCTGCGGTGAGTATTCCGAGGTGCCTCACCCCTTGGCAAAAGCGGCGGTCCCGCGCCTCCTTCGCGCGTACCTGAACTTGGGAGCGAGGATCTGTAGCGAACCCGCCCTGGACCGGGCGTTCGGGACCATCAATTTTTTAACCTTGCTGGATATTCACGATCTCGATGATAAAACCTACGACTATTTTTCCAACTGAAGCTCCATGCGCCCCGAAGCCACTCCCTCTTTTTCTCGTCTCCCTTCGCGCCCTCGGGGTCCTCTTTATCCTCCTGCTTACGTACGCCCTGAATTCACTGCGCCATTTTATGTCCGCGGAATGGGGCTGGCGCTGGAGAGGGAAGGTTTTTCAGATGTGGGCCCGAGAGACGGCTTCGGTCCTGGGTATGCGCGTGAAAGTCCGCGGTCCATTGCCGGCGGCGCCCTACCTTATTGCCAGCAACCATCTGAGCTATGTGGACATCATCGCCCTCGCGACGCAGCTCGACGCGGTATTCCTCGCAAAAAATGAGGTGCTTGGCTGGCCGCTACTCGGCATGATCATCAAAGGCTTTGACGCTCTTTTTGTGGATCGCGACGACCCTAAGGACGTGATCCGCGTGAACCGGGAGATGTCCCGCGTTCTCGGGAGCGGGAAAGGGATCGTTTTTTTCCCGGAGGGAACCCGTACGGAAGGAAGGGATGTGTTGCCGTTCCAGCCGCCTCTTTTCCATTCCGCCGCCGCGGCCGGACAGCCGGTTTGTTATCTGACGATCTTCTACAAAACCCCGCGCCACGCTCCTCCCGCGAGCCGTTCGGTTTGCTGGTCGGGAGACATGGACTTTATCCCGCACCTGAAGGAGCTTCTTGAGATTCCGACGTTCACCTGTTGTCTGACGTTCGGTTCCAGGGCTTTGGTTGCCTCAAAGCGCAAAGACCTTGCCGGAAGCGTTTGGCGGGCGGCCCGGGAGCAGTTCGTTCCGGTCTCCTGACCCCACCTCCTGAATAGGAATCAATAAAAGTAAGAAGCCTCCGTTGATATAATGGGTTGGGGAAAGAGTCCCTTTCACCCAATGGGTGAAAAAAAACAACAAACGGAGGCGGGTCATGATGCTCCATGGAAAAATGAGCCAAGTTACGCTCAAAAAGTCGGACGAGGATGTAACGGGGCGGATGGGGATTGGTTGGATCCGGCATTCGATGGAGCATTTCGGTCTGGAAGAGATGATCGATCGGCGGTCTCCGGTGGAGGGTGGAAGTAACCGCGAGATTTCCGCGAGTCGGAAGGTGATGGCTGGGACGCTCAGCATCATCGCCGGAGCGCAAAGGATCGAAGACCTTGAGGTTTTGAGATCCGATAAAGGGTTGTTGCATGGGTTAGGCTGGGAAAGCATGATTTCGCCAGACACGCTACGTGAATATTTGAAGGTGCGGCGTAACGGTGGCCGGCTTCGAAAGATCGATGACGAATTCTCTGTAAAGATGATGCGTGAATCCTCGGTTGAGGACTTCACGTTTGATAACGATGCGACGTATTTTGATTCCGAGAAGGACAGCGCGGAGTATTCTTATCAAATGCGAAGGCAGTACAGCGGACTCTTGGGGTTCATTGCGGAGCTCAAGATTTGCAACACGGTAGATTTTCGTCCTGGGAACATCTCTCCTGCAAGCGGGATTTTGAATCAGCTGCGGAAAGCTACAGCGCAGGCCAAATCAGCGGGCAAGAGGATCGCGAGGTTTCGAAGCGATTCGGCAGCGCATCAGGACAAGATTTTTGAGTTTTGCGAGGGAAAAAGCATCTATTACTTCATCTCTCTGGATAAGAATGCCGCGGTGCTGGAATGTATCAGGGCGTTAAAAGCGGGCATATGGCGTCCGGTTGAGGATCCTGCGGGTAAATTGGAACGGAAGACCGAGTGGGCGGAATCGGTGTATGTGACGAACAAAGGATCCGCGATGCGGATGTTGGTTCTGCGGTGGCTTAATCCGAAGCCTGATTTATTTGAGCCGGAGAAGTACTGTTATCATGCTATCGGGACCAATGATAATGAAATCGAAGCGATGGCCTGGCTCGAGTTTCATAATGGGCGGATGGGGAGCGAGCAGTTCAACGGAGAGCTGAAGGAAGGGCTGAACGCGTCCTACACTCCGAGCCATGATTTCGAGATGGACCGCGGCTATTTTTTATTGAATGTTCTGGCCTACAACATACTCCAGTGCATGAAACTGTTTTATCTGGGTTCGGACGCCGGGAAATGGACGGTCAAGACATTGCGGTACTGGTTCGTCGATGTTTGCGGGAAGATCGTGCGGAGCGGTCGGAGGTATTACTGCAAGATCCTGAACGCGACCCCCCGAGCGTTTGCATTATTCCAGCATTGTTGGTCGGCGTTGCGGGTGGCTTGAGAATAGGAAAAATCGGGATGTGGCGAGAAAAAGGGAGCGGCGTCGATTGTTTTGATTTCCCCGCTGTTTTCCTGCGTGATCGGGACGCTACGGCCAGAGAATAGGCCGCCAGAGCCCCGAATTAAATCGTTCAGGTAAAAATATCTTTTCCACCAGCCCGTGAAAAAACATGTTTCGAAGTCTATCTAGGATTTAGGG
>CAISGE010000003.1 GCA_903884815.1 Candidatus Omnitrophota bacterium
CCTCTCCTGGAGACAAAATCCCGGCGCGTAGGTGGGGCGACATATCAGGTGCCGGTGAGCGTTGCTGAAGATCGTGGTTATTCCCTCGCACTTCGATGGATCCGCAGCTATTCTCGTGATCGCAAGGGCAAACCTATGCATGAGAAAGTGGCCCAGGAAATTATCGACGGTTATAACAAGACAGGCCCTTCTATCAAGAAGCGGGAAGACATGCATAAGATGGCAGAAGCGAACAGAGCTTTTGCGCATTATCGCTGGTAGAAAATCAGTTTTTGAATTCTTAGTCAATCGAATATAAAAAACGGCAAGACAATGGCAGACGATAAAAAAATTCATTTTCCGATCCACATGATCCGCAATATTGGCATTGCAGCCCATATTGATGCGGGAAAGACCACGACTTCCGAGCGCATCCTTTATTACACGGGACGCACTTATAAGATCGGCGAAGTTCACGAAGGCACCGCGGTCATGGATTGGATGGAGCAGGAACAAGAGCGTGGCATCACCATCACGTCCGCTGCCACCACCTGTTTTTGGAAAGATTGCCGCATCAATCTGATTGATACCCCGGGACACGTGGACTTCACAATTGAAGTCGAACGTTCGCTCCGCGTTTTGGACGGATGCGTCGCGGTCTTCGGCGCTGTGGAAGGCGTGGAGCCGCAATCCGAAACCGTGTGGCGTCAAGCGGATCGTTACAATGTGCCTCGTATTGCCTTCATAAACAAGATGGATCGTACGGGCGCTGAATTTGAAAAGAATGTTCAGCAAATGCGTGATCAGCTTGGCGCAAATGCGGTACCGATCCAGATCCCGCTCGGCCTCGAAGAAAAACATAAGGGCATCATCGATTTGGTGGAGATGAAGGCTTATGTGTTTCATGATGAAAGCCTTGGCGCGAAATTTGATATCGAGGAAATTCCGGCGGAATACGCAGATCAGGCCAAAAAGGCGCGTGAATTCATGATCGAGAAGGTTTCCGAATATGATGACGCGCTCATGCATAAATTTATCGAAGGGCAGGCGCCTACGATTAAAGAGATTAAGTCCGCGATCCGTAAGGGAACGATCAGCCTCAAGATGGCTCCTGTGATTGTTGGGTCGGCTCTCAAAAATAAAGGCGTACAGCAGCTTTTGGACGCTGTGGTGGATTATCTCCCTTCTCCTCTCGACATTCCTCCCGTTAAAGGAACTGAACCCGGGACCGAAACTGAGATCACGAGAGAAGCGAACGATAAGGCACCGTTGGCCTGTTACGCGTTTAAGCTTGCAAGCGATAAGTTTGTGGGCACCCTGACTTACATTCGCATTTATTCAGGAACGCTTTCTTCAAGTTCCTATATCCATAACGTCCGCACAGGCAAGACTGAACGTATTGGTCGCTTGCTTCTCATGCATGCCAACAAACGTGAAGAGATCGATGAAGCCGGCGCGGGCAACATTGTTGCGGCGGTGGGGCTTAAAGAAGTAAAGACGGGCGACTCGCTTTGTGCTGAAAATGATCCGATCCTGCTTGAAACGATGTTTGTTCCGGAACCGGTTATCTGGATGGCGATCGAGCCGAAGACGAAGGCAGATCGCGACAAAATGTCGGATGCGCTTGGCAAGCTTGTGAACGAAGATCCCACCTTTCGCGTGAAGACGGACCAGGATACGGTTCAGACCCTGATTGGCGGAATGGGCGAGCTTCATTTGGATATCAAAGTTGATATTATGAAGCGGGAATATGCTGTTCAGGTGAATGTCGGTAAACCCCAGGTAGCTTACAAGGAAACGATTCAGGCGACGGCCGAGGCCGAAGGAAAATTCATCAAGCAGACGGGCGGCCGTGGGCAGTATGGTCACTGTTATATCAAGATCGAGCCGCTTGCGCGCGGAACGGGCAATGAGTTTTTGGATGAAGTCAAGGGGGGCACCATCCCACGCGAGTATATTCCTGCGGTCGAAGCGGGGGTCGAGGACGCTTGCGCTAACGGAGTGCTGGCGGGCTATCCCGTGACGGACGTTCGGGCTATCGTCTATGACGGCAGCTATCATGATGTTGACTCTTCAGAAATTGCGTTTAAAATGGCGGGAATTTTCGCCTTCAAAGAAGCGTTTAAGAGAGCGAAGCCTGTTCTCTTGGAGCCCATCATGTTCGTGGAAGTTTTGGTCCCCGAAGAATATATGGGCGATGTGATCGGCGATTTGAACTCCCGCCGTTGTGTCATTCAGGAGCTCACGAACAGGGGCCATCTTAAGGCTATCAAGGGGTTGGTTCCCTTGTCAGAGATGTTTGGTTACGCGACTTCGGTCCGTTCCTTGTCGCAGGGACGAGCGACTTACACGATGGAGCCGCACACTTATCAAGAAGTTCCAAAAATGGTCGCAGAAAAGATCATCGCAGGATAAAAAATGTCATCCTCTAGAGAAAAAATCAGAATCAAATTGAAAGCTTATGATCACCGCGTGCTGGATCAGTCGGTCCAGGAGATCGTAGGGACCGCGAAAAAGACTGGCGCTAAAGTCATCGGTCCTATTCCTCTTCCGACGCATATCTGGAAAACGACCGTGCTCCGCGGGCCGCATATCGATAAAAAAGCCAGAGATCAGTTTGAGATCCGTACGCACAAACGTCTTATTGAACTTGAAGATCCCACTTCACGCACCGTGGACGCGCTGATGAAGCTCGACCTCCCGGCAGGCGTGGATGTGGAAATCAAACTGTAAAAGAGAAAATTATGATCGGTTTGTTAGGTAAAAAAGTAGGAATGTCCCAGATCTTTGACGCGGAAGGGCAGCAGATCCCCGTGACCGTTCTTGAGGTGGGTCCGTGCTATGTGACGGCGCTTCGTACCAAGGAAAAAAATGGGTATCTCGGCGTGCAGATCGGATTTGACGCGGTCAAGGAAAAGCGGCTTAACAAGGCCAAGCTCGGAATCCTCAAGAAAGCGAATGTTCCGGTGGTGAATTTCCTCAGGGAGATCCGCACGGAAGATATCGCGAACCTGGAAGTCGGAAGCGAGCTTCGCGCTGAGAACTTTGCGGCCGGCGAGTTTGTGGATATCCGGGGCGTGTCGATTGGCAAAGGTTTTCAAGGCGTCGTCAAGAAGCTTAATTATAAAGGCGGCGCGAGCTCAAGCCATGGATCGATGTTCGGTCGCGTGCCGGGATCCATTGGATCGAAGGCCGGTGGCGTGGGTTGCCGTAAGAAGGTTCGTAAGGGCAAAGGGCTTCCTGGTCACATGGGTGACGAAAAGATCTGTATTCATAACCTGAAGGTCATGAAAGTGGATTCGGAGAAGAACCTTATTGTTCTGAAGGGCAGTGTCCCCGGAGCCGAAGGCGGTTATTTGATCATCGAGAGTTCTTTGAAGCGCGGCACCAAGAATGGTTGGAAAGTACGGAATAGCAAGCAGGAGTCCCCGAAGGAAAGCTCCTCGGAAACTTCCAAAGCTTAAAATCCTTAAGATGAAATCGGATCCCCAGAAGGGGTCGAAAGAAAGGTACATACGATGAAGGTGCTTCTTTACTCAAAAGAGGGTAAGAAGAAACAAGAGGTGGTGCTGAATCCCGAGATTTTCGGGGTGCGGATCAATGACCGCCTTTTGGAGCTAGTGCGGAATGCTTATTCCGGGAATCTCCGTAAGGGGACCGTGGATACCAAGATGCGCGGCGAAGTCCGTGGCGGTGGTAAGAAGCCTTGGAAACAAAAGGGAACAGGCCGGGCGCGTGCGGGTTCCAGCCGTTCACCGATCTGGCGCGGTGGCGGCACGGTGTTTGGTCCGCATCAAAGGGATTATACGGTCAATCTTTCCAAGTCGATCCGTAATCTGGCGCTTCGCGTGATGCTCAGCAAGCGTGCCGGAGAGAAAAATCTGATATTGCTTGAAGGGATCAGTTTTGAGACCCCCAAGTCCAAGGAGTTCGCCGCGGTTCTGAAGGCGTTGCCGGTTTTGAAAAAGCGGATCATCTATGTGGTCAAGGAAATGACGCCCAATCTCAAGCGCGCGTGCCGTAACTTCCGTGAAAAGATCGAAGTTAAGCCGGCCGCGGAATTCAGCGCCTACGATGTCATGCAGCGCGAAAAACTTGTGATCGATGAAGCGGCGATCGAGCTGATTGAGAAGCGTTTGGCGGTAACGGCGAAGGAGAAATCGAATGAAAATTAATATTTATGACATTGTGATGGAGCCGCTTATTACCGAGAAGCTCGCGAAGGCCACGGAAGCCTCCTGTCAGTACGGATTCCGGGTTCATCCTGAAGCCAACAAGAAAGAAGTTAAAGCGGCTGTCGAGAAGATTTTTAATGTTCATGTTGAGAAAGTGAATACGATGAATGTTTCCGGAAAGTGGCGTCGCGTGCGCTACGTCGCCGGACAAACGGCCGCCTGGAAAAAAGCGATCGTGACCTTGAAAAAGGGCGAAAAGATCGATCTGACGAAGAATTAAAGGAAAAGAAAAGGATCTATGGGACTCATAAAATTCAAGCCAACGACGCCGACACGAAGATACGGGAATGTTTCCGATTTTGCGGAAATTACCACGGATAAGCCCTACAAGCCTTTGACCTACATCAAGAAAGGCTCCGGCGGACGCAACAACCATGGTCATATCACTTCCCGGCGTATCGGAGGGGGCCACAAGCGTCGTATTCGTCTTATCGATTTTAGAAGGAATCGCATCGGTGTCGAAGCGACAATTCTCTCGGTAGAATATGATCCGAACCGGAGTGCCCGAATTTCCCTCGTTCAGTACACGGACGGACTCAAGAGCTACATTCTTTGTCCGGACGGTTTGAAAGTCGGCGATAAGGTTGTCAGTGGACCGGATGTTGAAGTGAGGGTGGGAAACCATCTTCCTCTAGAGAAGATTCCGGAAGGTTCCATGATCCACAATATCGAGTTGCGTCCCGGTTTGGGCGGCAAGTTGGCGCGTGCGGGCGGTGTGGTCGCCCAGGTTCTCGCGAAAGAAAACAATATGGCCCATATCAAGCTCCCCTCGGGGGAAGTCAGGCTTGTGCCGGCAAAGTCCTACGCCACGGTCGGTCAGTGTTCGAACATCGATCACGAAAACATCGTTCTCGGAAAAGCGGGCCGCGCCCGATGGCTGGGACGTCGTCCCGTGTCGCGTGGTGTTGCCCGTAATCCAGTGGACCATCCTCTCGGCGGCGGTGAAGGTAAGTCGAAGGGCGGCAACCATCCGCAAAGTCCGACCGGTGTCAAGTCCAAGGGCTTTAAGACTCGCAAACGCTATAAAGCATCGAACAAGTACATCGTGAAGGATCGCAGAAAATGAGCCGTTCATCAAAAAAAGGCGTTTACGTTGACGACAGGCTATTAGGTAAGGTCCAGGTCGCCAATCAGAAAAAAGATCGCCGTCCGATCAAGACCTGGTCGCGACGCTCAACGATCACGCCGGAGTTCGTCGGGGTGACGCTCGCGGTCCATAATGGAAGAATTTTTCAGAACGTATTCGTCACCGAGAATATGGTGGGACATAAGGTCGGAGAATTCTCTCCTACCCGCACATTTAGAAAACATAGCGCTTCGGGCGACAAGGCGAAAGCCCTTGCCGAAGGCTCGAAGACCTGATCCTAAGAGAGAGTCATGGCTAAAGAAGATAAAAAATTAAAGACAGAATTCGTACCGTCGCCGCGTAAAGTGAAGGCGATCACCAAGCATTTGAGGATCGCCCCGAGAAAAATGCGGATCGTGGTCGATACGATCAAGCGTGAAATGGCCCTCGAGGCCATCGGGATCCTTCAGCTCTTGAAAAAGAAGGGCGCAAAGCTCGCCTTCAAGACTTTGAATAGCGCAATCGCGAACGCCAAGAATCTCGGGCTTAATGAAAATCGTCTTTATGTCTCGGACGTTCGGGCTGACGGCGGACCCGTTTTCAAGCGCTTTCTTACCCGTTCCATGGGGCGTGCGGATAAGCTTCTGAAAAGGACCACGCATTTGACCATCGAGGTACGTGAAGGGTTTAAGGTTTGGGGCGGAAGAATGCCGGAAGACGCGAAAGCAAAGACCAAGAAAAAAACCGCGGTAGCGGCTTAAAGAACGAAGCACAAGGAGGGTATTTTGGGTCAGAAAGTTCATCCTTACGGTTTGCGGCTTGGATACATCAAGCCTTGGAAAGCGCGCTGGTTCGCCAAGCGGGATGCAGGTCCGATCCTCATGGAGGATCTTAAGATTCGGGCGTATTTGAAAAAGAAACTGGCCATTGCCGGGATTTCGTCGATCGAGATCGATCGGGCGTCGAATCGCTTGCGGCTTCGTATTTATGCGGCAAAACCCGGCGTGATCATCGGGCGTCGCGGACAAGAGATCGATAAGATCAAGGAAGATCTCGCGGCGTTGACCAAGAATGAAGTCTTTTTGGACATCAAAGAAGTCAAGATGCCTCAGATCGATGCCCAGCTTGTGGCGGAGAACATCGTCCTGCAGCTTGAAAAGCGTATCGGTTTTCGCCGGGCGATGAAGAAGTCCATACAGCTCGCGATGCAAAAGGGAGCTTTGGGGATCAAGGTCCAGTGTAAGGGGCGTTTGGGCGGAGCCGAGATCGCCCGTGAAGAGAAATATCATGAAGGCAAAGTTCCGCTCAGCACTTTTCGCGCGGATATCGATTACGGGTTCGCCGAAGCTTTCACCACTTACGGGACCATCGGTTGCAAGACGTGGATCTATAAGGGGGATGTTCTTGTGAAAAAAGAGCAGGAAGCCCAGAAGCTTGAGTTCGAAAAGAAGTTCAAAGTCGTGGAAGAAGAGATTCAGAAAACAAGCGCTACGGATGCGGAAAAGCCCGCGGCCGAAGCCCCGCAAACAAGCGGGACAGAGGAGAATTCGAGCAATGCCCCTACAGCCTAAGAGGGTTAAATTTCGTAAGCATCAGCGCGGTTGGATGCGCGGCGTTGCTACCCGTGGTAGCAGCTTATCTTTCGGGGAATTTGGTTTGAAAGCTCTTTCCTGCGCATGGTTGACCGGGGTGCAGATTGAGGCGGCGCGCGTTGCTCTGACGCGTCACGTCAAGCGCGGCGGGAAGATCTGGTTGCGAGTGTTTCCCGACAAATCGGTTTCAAAGAAACCGGCCGAAACCCGCATGGGTAAGGGGAAAGCAGCTCCTTCGCATTACGTGGCGGTGGTAAAGCCCGGGAAGATCCTGTTTGAAATGGGGGGCGTTCCGGAAGAGATGGCGCGTTCGGCCATGAGACTTTGCGCTCACAAGATCCCGTTCCGCACAAAATTCGTGAAACGCGAGGTAACGGTTTAATATGTTGAAAATGGCCGAAATTAAAGATCTCAGCACGGAAGAATTGAACGAAAAGGTCAACGCTCTTAAAAAAGATCTGATGCTACTAAGGTTTCAGCACAAGACCGGTAAACTCGAGCGCCATTCTGCGATGAAGGAAGTAAAGCACGATATCGCGCGCGTCAAGACCGTTATTAATGCAAAGAAAAGGGGCGAGAAAAAGTCATGACCGAGACCGGACCTGAAATCCAGGGGAAGCGCGTGCTGGAAGGCGAAGTGGTGAGTTCGAAGATGAACAAGACCATCATCGTGCTTGTGACGCGCCAGCTGAAGCATCCCAAATTCAACAAGATCATCAAGCGTCACATCAAGTATTCAGCGCATGACGAAAAGAATGAGGCGAAGGAAGGGAATCGCGTGCAGCTTGTCGAAACGCGGCCGATCTCCAAGACCAAGCGTTGGCGCCTCGTCAAGGTGATAAAATCATGATCCAGATGCGAAGTGTTCTCGAGATCGCGGACAATAGTGGCGCGAAGAAAGCTGCGATGATCGGCGTGATTGGCCGTCATAGCAAGCGTTCCGCCCAAGTAGGTGATATTATCACCGCTTCCGTCAAAGAAGCGCTTCCGAGTGGCGCCGTCAAAAAAGGCGAGGTCGTAAGAGCGGTGGTCGTAAGGACGAAGTCTCCGATCCGCCGCAACGACGGTTCGTCCGTAAAGTTTTCATCGAACGCGATCGTGCTGATCGACAATCAAAAGAATCCGCGCGGAACCCGTATTTTTGGCCCTGTGGCCCGCGAACTTCGTGATTGTGACTTTTCCAAGATTATCTCACTCGCGCCGGAGGTCGTTTAGCCATGAAGATACGAAAAGGCGATGAAGTGATCGTAATCAAGGGGAAGGATAGCGGCAAAAAAGGTCGTGTGATGCGCGCGTTCCCTAAGGAAGGCATGCTTCTGATCGAGAAGATCAACTACCGTACGTGCTATTTGCGCAAGAGCCAGGAAAATCCCAAGGGTGGGATCACCAAGATGGAAGGGAAACTTCACGCCTCCAATGTGAAGCTTGTTTGCCCTCGCAGCGGGAAGCCGTCTCGCGTCGGGTACACGATCCTCGCGGATGGAACCAAGCACCGTATCGTTAAAGCGTCAGGTGAGGTTTTATAATATTATGAACCAGAAAGTCAATTCGTTGCCCAGATTGCTTGAAAAGTACCGCACCGAGGTTGTTCCGGTGATGCAAGCGGAATTCGGCTATAAGAATCCGATGCAGGCTCCCAGAATGGAAAAGATCGTGGTGAATATGGGTGTGAAGGAAGGCCAGGAAGATATCAAGATTCTGGATCAGCTCGCGATCGAGCTCTCACGGATCGTTGGGCAGAAGCCGGTTGTGACGCGCGCGAAAAAATCGATTTCGGCTTTTAAGCTTCGCGAAGGATCGCCCATCGGGTTGAAAGTGACGCTCCGCAGGCACCGGATGTATGAGTTCATGGACCGACTTTTTAATTTTGCGATGCCCCGCATTCGCGACTTTCGCGGCTTCTTGGACAAGAGTTTTGATCAGCGCGGAAATTATACCCTCGGCCTCACGGAACAGACGATCTTCGCTGAGGTGGAGTTCGAGAAGATGAAGAAGACCCAGGGCATGGACATCACGTTCGTGACCACGGCTGAGAACAGCAAAGAAGGCAAGAGACTTCTTGAGCTCTTAGGCTTTCCTTTCAGGAAATAAGGGATTTCAAATGGCAAAGACTTGTTTGATCATTAAGCAGAGATTGGAACCAAAGTTCAAGGTCAGAAAATACAACCGCTGCCAGCGTTGCGGGCGTCCTCGTGGCTATATCCGGAAATTCTCTATCTGCCGTATCTGTTTCCGGGAATTGGCCAATACGGGTATGTTGCCTGGCGTGGTCAAATCCAGCTGGTAAGCTGGGAGGAAAGGTTTTCATGTCGCGTTACGATTTTATCGGAGATTTTTTGACATCGATTCGCAATGCCGCCAAGGCGAACAAGGAGAAAGTGACCGCTCCCGCTTCGGTGATCACGGTTCGCATCGCGGAACTTTTGAAGCAAGAAGGTTTTGTGGACAATGTGAAGCCCTTCAATGATGGGAACAAGAACTTTGTCCGTATCCATCTGAAGTATCTTCCGGGGGGAAAGAAATCGGCCATTCAGGGGCTGAAACGTATGTCGACCCCGGGGTTACGCCGTTATGTTGGATATCAGGAGATCCCGAAAGTCCTTGGTGGATTTGGGATCGCGATCCTTTCGACGCCCAAGGGCGTGATGACTGGGAAACAAGCCCGTGAGGCGAAGGCCGGCGGCGAAATTCTTTGTACGGTCTGGTAGAAACCTTAAGAGAGAATAAAGGGAATTATGTCACGCATTGGAAGAAAGCCAGTAACAATTCCGGAAAAGGTTAAAGTTGCAGTCCAGGGGACCAACCTCAAAGTCGAGGGCCCGAAGGGCACTCTTCAAATGAGCGTTCATCCGCGTATCACGGTGAAGGTTGAAGGGGCGGTTGTTAACGTTTCCCGTCCGACGGATATCCGTACGGATCGCGCGCTTCATGGCCTTACGCGCAGCCTCATACAAAATATGGTGATTGGGGTTACGCAGGGTTATATGAAGGAACTTGAAATCGTCGGCGTGGGTATGAAGGGCGCCGTGAAGGGCAATGTCCTGAATCTCCTGCTCGGGTTTACGCATCCGATCGATTACGCGTTTGGCAAGGATGTCGATATCAAGTGCCCGAAACCGACTTCAATCGTTATCACCGGTGCGGACAAGCAGCGCGTCGGCCAAACGGCCGCCGAGATCCGCAGCTTTATGAAACCCGAACCGTATAAGGGCAAGGGGATCCGCTACCTCGGTGAACATGTGCGCCGCAAACAGGGTAAAGCGGTCAGTTAATCTGGCTAGTCCCAATACATATCAATTGAAGCGAAGCGGAAATTGGGGCAATCCTGACTACCGCTTGGAAAAAGAAAATGAAAGTCAGGATAGGGGAGCTTAGAATTTATGGTTATCGCTAAAGAATGGGGAAGAGTTCAAAGGCATCGCAGGGTGCGTAAGAAGATCGTCGGATCTTCCGAGAGGCCCCGGGTCGTTGTCCATCGTTCCCTGAAAAATATTTTTGTGCAAGCGGTCGATGATATTTCTGCGAAGACGCTCGCGTCCCTTTCCTCGCTTGATAAGGACGTCGCCAAAGCGGCTTCCAAGAAGGGGAAGATATCCCTCTCCGAGCAATTGGGAAAAGCTTTTGCCGAACAGCTTAAGAAAAAGGGCATTCTCAAGATCTCATTTGATCGCGGCGGGTACCTTTATCACGGCCGCGTGAAGGCCTTGGCCGAAGCGATCCGTAACAACGGTATTCAATTCTAAAGCAGTCACCGAAAGGAAATCCGAGCAGTATGGAAAAAACATCGCCAGCACCGAGCGCGCAGCGTAAAGCAGGACCCAGGGGTCCTCAGGCTCCTTCAAGGTCTTCCAGAACCCCCAGCATGTCCGCGGACGGTTCGGCAGCTTATGAGAAGGTCATTCAGGTCAACCGTTGCGCCAAGGTTGTGAAGGGCGGCAAGCGTTTTTCATTTAGCGCTCTTGTGGTCGTTGGCGCAGGTCCGGCTTCACTCGGCTATGCCCAAGGCAAAGCGAATGAAGTTGCAGACGCGATCCGCAAGGCGTTGGTGGCGGCTCGGAAGAATATTATCAAGATCACGCTGAAAGGGACCACGATACCTCATGAAGTCATGGGGCGCTATGGTGCCGCAAAGGTTCTTTTGAAGCCGGCTTCTCCCGGAACCGGGATCATTGCCGGCGGTTCTGTTCGTGCGGCATGCGAAGCCTGCGGGATCAAAGATATTTTGACGAAAAGTCTTGGCAGCGATAATTCCATCAACGTTCTCAAGGCCGCGATCGACGGTTTGACCGCGCTCGTGGACCGCAAAGTGCGTTACGATTCAGAAAGAGAAAAAGCGTCATGAGACACAAAACTCCTTATAAGAAACGTAAGAAACGCCTTGGTTGCGGGATTGGCTCCGGCCACGGCAAAACATCGACCAAGGGTCAAAAGGGACAAAGGTCCCGTGCGGGTTTCCGTCTGAATCCCGGATTTGAAGGCGGCCAGAATCCTCTTTATCGTCGGCTTCCGAAGCGTGGTTTTAACCGCAATGCACTTAAGAAAGTTTTTGCGATCGTTAATCTTCAAAAGCTTGCGGACCTTGACGAAAAAGAGATCACTCCAGAATTGCTTATTGCCAAGAACATCATCAGCCAGCTTCATGACGGGCTGAAGATCCTTGGCTCGGGGGAACTCAAGCGTGCTGTGACTGTGAAGGCCCATCTCTTCAGCGATTCCGCGAAGACTAAGATCGAAGCAAAGGGCGGACAAGCAGTTCTGCTCGGAAAATAAATAGAACGGAGTAAGGGTGCTACAAGCGTTCGCAAATATCCTCAAGATCCCAGATCTTCGTAAGAAAATATTGTTCACTCTCGGCATTATTGCCGTGTACCGCGTCGGAGCTTACGTCCCGACGCCCGGCATTGACGGTGCCGCACTCGCCCGTTTTTTTCAGCAGCATATGGCCGGTGGAAACCTCCTGGGTTTTATGGGGATGTTCACCGGCGGCGCGCTCCAGAAGGCGACGATTTTCGCTCTGGGGATCATGCCTTACATTTCGGCATCGATCATTCTCCAGCTTTTGACCGTGGTGATCCCGGCGCTTGAAAAACTCGCAAAAGAAGGCGAGGAAGGCCGGAAAAAGATCATTCAGTACACGCGTTACGGAACGATCGTTCTGAGCATTATGCAGACTTTCTTTATTGCTCTTTGGCTTGAAAATCCTCAGGCCTTCGGCGGGTCGGTGATCGTGCCGAACCCGGGATGGGGTTTTCGTTTGATGTGCATGCTGACCATGACCACCGGGACGGCGTTCATCATGTGGTTGGGCGAGCAGATCGACAATTTTGGTATCGGGAACGGTATGTCGATCATTATTACCGCGGGCATTGTGGAGAGGTTGCCCGAGGCATTTCGTCAGACCTGGGTGCTTCTTTCACCGCTTGATCCTTCGCGCCAGCAGCTTGCGTGGTGGAAATTTGTGGTCATGTGCGGGCTTTTTGTCGGGGCTGTCACCTTTTTGATATTGATCATCCAGGGACAGCGGAAAATCCCGGTTCAGTACGCGAAACAGATCCGAGGACATCGGACCTACGGGGGGCAGAGTACTTATCTTCCGCTCAAGGTCAACCAGGCGGGTGTGATCCCGATCATTTTTGCGCAGTCCGTGATCCTGTTTCCTGCGACAATCGCGGGTTTTTTCCCGCATGCCGGGGCGTTCACAAGAATTGCCCAAATGATCAGTTATGGCAGCGGGGGCTATATGGCCTTGGATGCGATTCTTATTGTGTTTTTCACGTTCTTTTATACGGCGATCACGTTCAATCCGATCGAAGTGAGTGACAACCTTCAGAAATACGGCGGTTTTGTTCCGGGGATCCGACCTGGGAAAAATACGGCGGAATATCTCGATTACTTGATGACAAGAATCGCGACGGCGGGAGCCGTGATTTTGGCGCTGATCGCACTTTTTCCGAAGATCATTTCATCGCCGCATGTGTTGAATATTCCTTTTTTGATCGCGAGCTTTTTTGGCGGGACCGGGCTTCTCATCATCGTTGGCGTGGTGTTGGATGTGATGAAATCTGTCGAGTCCCAGTTGGTGATGCGTCATTATGATGGCTTCATCAAGCGGGGCCGTTTGAAAGGGCGCCGTTCATGAACCTGATCTTTTTGGGCCCTCCCGGAGCGGGCAAGGGAACGCATGCCAAGATGCTTTGTGAGAAGTACGGGTTCATCCAGATCTCGGCTGGCGACGTGCTTCGCCGAAATATTAAAGAAGGAACCAAGCTCGGCGGTTTGGCCAAGGACGTAATTGCCCGAGGGGAACTCGTTTCAGACGATCTGGTCAATGACATGATGTTCGATGAGATTCGTGGCCTCAAAAGCTCGAAAGGCTTTATTTTGGACGGCTATCCTCGGACGATAGGTCAGGCTGAGGCCCTCGACAAGTTCCTTTTAAAAGAAAAAATTCCTCTTAAAGCGGCCATTAATTTTGACGCTTCGGAAGCAGTGCTTGTAGACCGCCTCGGGGGGCGCCGACTTTGCGCGGTGACTGGAAAAATCTATCACGTGCGAAACATGCCGCCGAAAAAAGAAGGCGTGTGCGATTGCCACGGGCAGGCACTCGTGATTCGTAAGGATGATGAACCGGCGACGATCCTGAATCGGCTCAAGGTTTATCACGAGTCTACGAAGCCGCTTGTTGAGTTCTATCGTAAGAAGGGACTTTTACATGATGTTCCGGCGGAGGGCGATGCTCCCGCGGTCCACGAGGTCCTTGAAAAGCTCTTTGAAAAGATTCGCTAGTATCGCATGATCGAGCTGAAGTCAAAACGCGAAATTCAGCTGATGCGGGAAGCGGGAGCGATCCTGAAAAAAGTATTTGTGGCCGTGAAGCCCATGGTCAACGAAGGGATCACGACCGAAGCTCTGGATCAGGTGGCTGAAAAGGTAATCCGCGATAGCGGGGGGGAACCGGCGTTCAAAGGATATCGTGGATTTCCCAAGACGGCTTGCATCTCCTTGAATGAGGCTGTCGTGCACGGGATTCCGAGCGCACGCAAGCTTAAGGCCGGCGATATCGTGAGTTTTGATGCGGGCGTAAAATTAAATGGCTTTTACGCCGACGCAGCGCGCAGTTGGCTGGTTGGAGCAGTCGACCCGAAGAAACAGACGCTTATTGATGTTGCGAGGCAGTCCTTAGGGGCGGCACTGGCGGCTTACGAGTTGGGATGGCGGATCGGGAATATTTCTGAAATTATCCAGCAGTACGTAGAAGACCGTGGATTCCAGATCGTTCGTGATTACGCCGGGCATGGGATCGGCAGACAACTTCATGAAGATCCGCAGGTTCCGAATTACGGGAAGGCTGGCCGTGGCGCCAAGATCGAGGCGGGAATGGCGATCGCGATCGAGCCGATGGTCACCGAAGGCCACTATGCGGTTGAAACGCTGGAAGACGGCTGGACGGTGGTTACGAAGGACCGCAAGAACGCCAGTCATTATGAAGACACCATCGTTTTTACGGAAAATGGATTCATGAATTTAACGAGTGACGAGGTTTTTTAGACGATGCCCAAGGAAGACGCAATCGAAGTAGAAGGGACCGTGATCGAACCTTTGCCTAACGCGATGTTTCGCGTGGCGCTTGATAATGGGCACAAGGTGTTAGCACATATCTCCGGCAAGATGAGGATGCATTATATACGTATTCTTCCGGGCGATAAGGTCAAGATGGAGCTTTCGCCGTACGACTTGACCCGTGGAAGAATTACTTTTCGAGTTAAATAAAGTAGCCGAGGTGACAAAATGAAAGTACGAAGTTCCGTTCGAAGAATTTGCCAGAATTGCCAGATCGTGCGCCGTAAAGGCTACGTGTATGTGATCTGCAGCAATCCCAAACACAAACAGAGACAAGGTTAATTGGTCTTTTAAGAAAGGATCTAAAGTATGCCGCGTATCATTGGGGTCGATATCCCGAGAGAAAAAAGAGTAGATGTAGCGTTGACGTATCTTTATGGGATCGGGAAGACACTGTCCAACAAGATCCTGGCGGAAGCAAAGATCGATGTTTCCAAACGCGCCAAGGATCTGACCGAAGCGGAAGTGTCGTTGCTCACGGGCATCATCCAGCGTACCACTAAGGTGGAAGGGGATCTCCGGCGCGAGATCCAGCAGAATATCAAGCGTTTGATGGACATCCGTTGCTATCGGGGTTCCCGGCATCTGAAGGGTCTTCCGTGTCACGGTCAAAGAACGCATACGAACGCACGTACCCGTAAGGGCAAACGTAAGACCGTGGGCGGACTCGCTAAAGGCGCGCCTGCTCCCAAGTAATCTGAACTCATCACCGAGATAAAGGATCCTTATGGCAAAAAAGAAAAAAGTTAAACATGTCGTTCGCGGCGTGGCGCACATCGCGGCGAGTTTCAATAATACAATCATCACGATCACGGATGCCGGCGGGAATTGTGTTTGCTGGGAGTCTTCCGGTTCCGCGGGCTTCAAGGGGTCCAAGAAATCCACCCCTTTCGCGGCGCAGATCGCTTCCGAAAAAGCCGCCAAGAAGGCCATGGAATTCGGGATGAAGGAAGTAGAAGTTTACATCAAGGGGCCCGGTGCGGGTCGAGAATCGGCCATTCGCGCGCTTCAGGCCGCAGGTCTTGTCATCAGTGCGATCCATGATATCACGCCGGTGCCGCACAACGGCTGCCGTCCGCCGAAGAAGAGGAGAGTTTAATTTATGGGAAGATATCGCGGTCCAGTAATCCGGTTGCATCGTCGCGAGGGGATCAACCTCGGGCTCAAGGGACGTCGCACGACCGATGAGAAGCATGACAAGCGCTTGGGCAAGCCCCCCGGCCAGCACGGGCTTTCACGCCAGAAGATCTCTGACTACGGCGTGCAGTTGCGTGAGAAACAGAAGATGAAGAGGATTTACGGCGTCACGGAGCGTCAGTTCCGCGTGTTTTTCGCACGCGCTCTCAAGATGAAGGGCGTGACCGGCGAAATGCTGATCCAGCTTCACGAGAGGCGTCTCGATAACGTGGTGTTCCGCCTCCTCTTTTCCGGTTCCCGCCGCGAAGCACGGCAAATGGTCGGACACGGACATATTACCGTGAACGGAAAAAAGGTCGATATCGCCTCCTTTATTTGTAGGGTGGGGGATAAGATCAGCGTGAAACAAAAAGAGCCGCAAATCAAAAGACTCCAGGCGAGCTTCGAGAAGTGGAAGGATCTGACCGCTCCCGAATGGCTTGCGCTAGACCGCGAGAAACTGGTCGGGGAGATCAAAAGGCTTCCCACTAAAGCGGATGCAGGGCTCCCTGTCGAAGAGGCCCTGATCGTGGAGTTGTATTCCAAATAGTCTCGCGTCATTTCGTAAAAGATTCTTATTTTTGATCGCATAAGGAGGAAATACCATGGGAATTCGTTGGAAAACATTTGAAATGCCGAAACGCCTCGAAGCCGAGCAAGGGTCGCTCACAGCGAATTATGGCAAGTTTATTGCCGAGCCCTTTGAACGGGGTTACGGAACCACGATCGGGAACGCGCTTCGCCGCGTACTGATCTCTTCGATCGAAGGCGCCGCGGTCACCAGCATCAAGATCGATGGCATGCTGCATGAATTCTCAACGGTCGAAGGCGTCGTGGAAGATGGCGCGCAGATCGTGATGAACGTTAAGAAGCTCGTGCTGCGTTATCATGGCAAGGGCCCGAAGAAGATCTATATCGACGTCAAGAAGCAGGGACCTGTCAAGGCCGGGGACATCCAGGCCGATGAGACCGTGGAGATCGTCAATCCTGAGCTCGTGCTTTGCACGCTGAGCAAGTCGCACTCTTTCAAGATGGAGATGGAAGTGGGCCGTGGGCGTGGATATGTTCCTGCCGAGAAGAACAAGCAGGAAGATGCCTCGATCGGTGTTGTGACGATCGATTCCGCTTTCTCTCCCGTGACGAAGGTGAACTTTTACGTCGAAGACACCCGTGTCGGGCAGACCACCGATTATGACCGTTTGGCCCTTGAAATTTGGACGAACGGCGCGATGGGGCCGGAAGAGGCGCTTCTTTACGCGTCGAATATCCTTCAGCGGCATCTTGATGTTTTCGTCAACTACGGCGAATTGCCGGAAGAAGAGGAAGAAGAGGAAGTCGAGGATAAGGAATTCCTGGATGTGGTCAATAAGCCCATCAGCGAGCTGGAACTTTCCGTCCGCAGCGCGAACTGCCTCGAGGCTGCCAATATCAAAACGATCGGCGACCTTGTCCAGAAGTCAGAAGCTCAGATGCTAAAGTACAAGAATTTCGGGAAAAAATCTCTCAATGAGATCAACGCGATTTTGGTCACGATGAGTCTTCATCTTGGGATGAACATCGACGATCGTTTGCCGAACAAGGGCACGGCTGAGGCCGCAGCCTCCACCGAAGCATAAGGAATCTCCCATGCGCCATCAACGCCGCAGAAGAACATTAGGGATTGTCAGCGAACACCGCACGGCTCTTCTCAGGAATCTTGTGAGAGCGCTCGTGATGAAAAAACGGATCGAGACCACGCACGCCCGGGCCAAAGAAACTAGCGCCATGGCCGACAAAATGGTCACGATCGCGAAGAGCGAAGGGCTTCACGCCCGTCGTCTTTTGATCTCCAAGGTGAGGGATCCCGAGGTCGCGCGTATCTTGATCTCGAAGATCGCTCCGCTCTTCAAGGGACGCGAGGGCGGCTACACACGCGTGCTCCGGCTTGGGTATCGTGCCGGGGACGGCGCTCAGATGGCCCTTTTGGAGTGGACGGCGGTATTCGAAGCGCCTGCCAAAAAAGCCAAGAAGAAGAAAGACCTTAAGCCCTCTGAGAAGATTGCCGAAAAGGCCGAGGCTAAAGCGCCCGCCAAGGGATCTGCCAAGGTAGCGGCTTCGAAAAAAGAGCCCGAAGTGCCGGTCAAGGAGGAAAAAAAGGATGCTGAGAAAAAAGGCGGCTTCCTCGGAACGCTCAGAAAATTCCTTAAAGGCGACGACAAGTAGAGAGGGCTGACGTGGAACTTTCCACAAGGGTGCTTGCTGTAAAACCTTCCGTCACGCTTGAGATCGCGGCCAAGGCAAAGGCGATGAAGGCGCAGGGGATCGATGTGATCTCCCTGTCGGCCGGGGAGCCGGATTTTGATACTCCGGATTTCATCAAGGATGCCGCGATCGACGCCCTCCGAAAAGGCCAAACAAAATACACTCCCGTCCCGGGAACCGTCGAACTCCGTCAGGCGGTCTGTCGCAAGCTGAAGAGAGATCAGGGGCTGGATTTTACAATCGATCAGATCGTGGTCGGTTGCGGCGCCAAGCATGTAATCTTCAATGTTCTTTTTGCTCTCCTCAATCCCGGCGATGAGGTCGTCATTCCTTCGCCCTTCTGGCTCAGCTATCCCGAAATGGTGACCGTACTTGGCGGTACCAGCGTTTTGATTTCGACAGACGAGAAGACACAATTCAAGATCACTCCTGCCATGCTTGAGAAGGCCCTGACCGCGCGTTCAAAGATCCTTATTCTTAATTCGCCATCGAATCCTACAGGGGCGGTTTATTCGAAGGACGAGCTTTTGGCCCTCAGCGCGGTGCTTAAGAAACATCCCAATGTCATCATCTTGAGCGACGAGATCTATGAGAAGCTTATTTTTGATGGTGGTAAACACGTTTCGATCGCCACGATCGATCCCGAGATCGCCAAGCGGACCGTGATCGTGAACGGTCACAGCAAGGCCTATGCAATGACTGGCTGGCGTATTGGATATGCTGCGTTCCCGGAAAAAACGCTCGCGAAGGCCGTGGAAAGCATCCAGAGCCATTCCACCTCGAATCCGGTCTCTTTTACCCAGGCCGGGGGCGTTGTCGCACTCGATAAGGGGGATGCGGAAGCAGAGAAGATGCGCGAAGTTTTCCAGAAGCGTCGCGACCTCTTTATGGAGTTGCTGAAAACGGTACCATCTTTCAAGCCCTTCAAGCCGTCCGGTGCGTTTTATCTTTTCGTCGATATCCAGGCCACCGGCCTTTCTGCCATGGAAGTGACGAAAAAGCTTCTCGATGAAGCCCATGTGGCTGTCATTCCCTGCGAGCCTTTCGGCAGCGCTCACCACATTCGCATGAGTTACGCCACCTCCGAAAAAGATATCCAAGCTGCGGTCGGGCGTATCGCTTCTCTCTTTAAAAAAAAATAAAAGAATTTCATCCACCACCGGGCACGGGGGTTTTTTATTTTAAATAAAGACACCCTTTAAGAATGGTTCTTTCCTGCTATAATTCCGATTCGAAAGTCGTTAGACTGATTTGACCGTTCCGCGACTCTGGAAAAGATGAAAGGCGTTTGATCACTTACCCATGTCTAAGATCTTGATCGTAAGCTCGGATTTTAATTTTGCGACGATGCTTGAGGCACGCCTTCTTATGGCGGACCATCAGGTGGTCATCGCGGGGGATGGAGTTCTTGGTTTTCAAAAAGCGAAAGACGTGGCGCCCGAGCTTATCATTCTTGACGCGGCGCTTCCGAAGATGTCAGGGCACCAGCTGATCGAGAAATTGAAAACCCCCGGGGAACCCCTACGTACTATCCCAGTTATCGTGGTCGCGGATCGGCCGCGTATGGAGCATTTATTCCGAGACGAAGACATTTTTTATTTTTGCGTCAAGCCCGTGATCCCCGCCCAGTTCCTGGACCGGGTAGTCGCTGCTGTGAAGAATTCGCAAACGACTGCGGCCTTTGCTGGAAAAGTTACAGAAAAACCTCGGCGGGGCCCCTGCATTCTTTTGGCTGGAGTTCAGGAATTCATTGTGGCGAAAATGAAAAAGTTTCTCGAACAGAAGGGTTTTCTTGTTGAGATTGCCTGGGATGAAGCGGACATTATGCGAAAGGCAGATCTCCTAAGGCCTGATCGGATCTTTGTGCAATTCTGGGAAGATATGAGCACACTCAACACTCCGCGGATTCTTGAAAAGCTGAAAAAGAAAGAGGATCTAAAATCGGTCCCAGTCGTTGCGTTCTGTGGCGCGAATGTTCTTCGGGATGCAATGATGTGTATGCCCCAAGTAAAAGTGATCTCCTTTAATGAAAGCCGGGATCTTCTTGAGAAAATCGAGGGTTTGCTGGGCGCCGCGCAAACTTCCCGCGATGAAAGGAAACCGTTACCGTGATCGCCAAGAATCTCATGGACTCCAATACGGTGACTCTCAGTGCGGAGGCAACCTTAGAAGAAGTTCTTGATCTCATCCGCCGTCTCAAGATCACGGATTATCCCGTGGTGGACAGCGCCATGAATTATTGCGGGATGCTTTTTGAAGCGGAGTTTTTTGAGAAATTTTGCGAAAAAGCTACCACTGAAAATGCCGAGTCTCTTGATGCGGCTTTTTGGGAGAGCATGAAAGCGGATTTCTATAAGGTGAGGGTACGGGATGTGATGAATTCAAAGGTCCGGGCCTTTACCGCCGATGAACCGATCGAAGCAATCGCGGCGGTCATGCTATTTGAAAAAGCGCCGAAGGTGGCGGTGGTCGACCCTCATGGCAAAGTCATCGGTGTGGTGGCCCTGAACCGGACGCTTCTCAACCTGATCGAGAGATTTTCATCCAAAGCTGAAGAAGGAAAGATGGCTCGGGCTATCTCGGCCCCTCCTACGACCGAGTTTCAAGCGGAGGATCCGCGAAATAAGAGATTTTTTAAACGGACTGCCGTGACAGTGCCGGTCGCTTATCGGTCGGCTTCCGGGAATGGGAAAGGATCTTCCGAAGGGAAGATCGCAAAAACCATCAATGTCAGCGCGGGGGGCTTGCTGATCCTGACCAAGGAGCCTTTGTCCCCGGGCGAATCCCTGAATGTTGCCCTGGACATCTATCAGAATAATCAGCCGATCCGCATGGTCTGTCGCATTGTCCGTTGTCTGCCGTCTCCGCAGCCGGGAGCTTATGAGGTCGGGCTCATGTTCGTGGCGATCGGGATCGATGAACGGCGCCGCTTGGACGCCCATTTCGAAAAAAGTTCAGCTTAACGCTGGTTTCTGTTAAAGACTACGCGCGCGAGTCGACAGGAAGTTCTCCCAAAATATGCCCTCCCCCTTATGCTAAGATAGTCCTGCCATGGAAATTAAACGACTTCGCGTTAATGCTGCGATCGGGATCGAGGGGCTTGAAGAACTGCTGAGTGGCCTCCAGTATCAGAAGAGGGAATGGGTCGCTCTCCCTGGCGAATTTGCTATACGCGGCGGGGTGGTGGATATTTATCCCGTGACCTACCGGCTTCCGGTCCGTGTCGAATTTCGCGGGGATATGCCGGTCCAGATCCGGGATTTTTCTCTCGGCACGGGCGAAAGCACGGCTACCTTCGAAGAAGTATTCCTCATTCAGGTTTCGGACCTCTTCCGAAAAAAACTCCGGCGTATGGAAGAGCGCCTGGAGACCTTCGAGCCGGTGGCTGGGACCAAAGACCTGGAGCGCGGTGACATCGTCGTCCATCTCAAATATGGGATTGGCCGTTTCCTCGGCACGAAAGTCATCCAAATGCAGGGAGAGCGCACCCGCTGCATGGCGATCGAATACGCCGAGCGCGAAATCCTTTATCTGTCTCTCGAGGAACCCATTGAGCGTTTTGTTGGCGGCTCAGGGATTGCCCCAAAACTTACCAAACTCAACACACAGGAATGGGAGCGGATTAAAGAGCGGACCCGCACCGCGCTTCACACGGTGGCCAAAGACCTTCTCGAGATTGCGGCAAAGCGCAGTCTTCAAAAGGGTGGTCAGGCTTTTCCAAAAGACACGCCTTGGCAGCACCAGTTTGAGGAGGAATTTCCGTTTGAAGAAACGCCGGGCCAAAAGCGTGCGATCGAGGAAGTGAAGCGTGATATGGAATCCGCCGGGCCGATGGACCGCCTGCTTTGCGGGGACGTGGGCTACGGCAAGACCGAAGTCGCGATGCGCGCCGCGTTTAAGGCCGTGATGGGCGGAAAGCAGGTGGCGTTTCTGGTTCCTACGACGATCCTTGCCGAGCAGCATTACATTCTGCTGAAGGAACGCGCGAAGAATTTTCCGGTGACTGTGGAACTCCTTTCCCGCTTCCAGACCCCGAAAGAACAGAAAGGAATTGCGCGGTCTCTTTCGGAAGGCTCCACGGACGTGGTGATCGGGACGCATCGTCTCCTTTCCAAAGATATCCAGTTCAAGGACCTCGGGCTTGTGATTATCGACGAAGAACAACGTTTTGGCGTACGGCATAAGGAAAAGCTTAAGCAGATGCGCACACAGGTGGATGTGCTGACGCTTACGGCGACACCGATCCCGAGGACGCTTCACATGGCGCTTTTGGGCGTGCGGGACATGTCCGTGATCGATACGCCACCCGCGAGCCGCATGCCGATCGAGACTTTTGTCATGGAGTATCACGAGAATATCATTAAGCAGGCGGTCGAACGGGAGATGGCACGAAAAGGGCAGATCTATTTCGTGCACAACCGCGTACAGTCGATCGAGCGGGTCCATGAGCGCCTTCAAAAACTCCTGCCCGGCGTTCGCTTCGGGGTCATGCACGGCCAGATGCATGTCGATATGCTCGAGACCGTGATGAAGGCTTTTCTGAAAGGGGAGATTGATTGCCTGATCTCGACCTGCATTGTGGAGTCCGGGATCGATATTCCAAATGTGAACACACTGATCGTGGACCGGGCGGATTGCTTTGGCCTCGCCGACCTATATCAACTGCGCGGGCGGGTGGGCCGCTTCAAGGAGAAGCGGCAGGCTTACGCCTATTTCCTCATCCCGAAGAACTGGGTTATGACGCAGGACGCGGAAAAGCGGCTCCATGCTATCGAGAAATTCACGCAACTTGGGTCCGGCTTTAAGATCGCCATGGAAGATCTCGAGATCCGCGGCACCGGGAATCTCCTCGGTCACGAACAAAGCGGTTTCATCCAGGCCGTGGGATTCGATCTTTACTGCCGGATGCTCAAAAAGGCGGTGGAGGAGACTAAAAATGCTTCGCGTACGGCGTAAGGCTTACCTGCCGTTTGCGGCACGTCAAGCGGCTTCATTATCTTGATTGTGCGAGAAAGATAAGGTTCTTTCCATAAAGGACGATGATTAGGAAAGTGCGAGTCACTGGATTTCTGAATTTTTCCGTATCTTTTTTGAGGACAAACGTAAAGGAGGCGCAAATGAAAATCCTGCGAAGAGCTCAGATTGTGGCAGTCGCGATATCCCTTCTGGTTATTCCTTCCGCCATTTCTTTTGCCGGGATGGGCAGCAATTTCAAAGGAAAGATTCAGAAGCAACTGAGTGATACAAGAAATGTCCAGTACGGCGCGTTATCTTCCCAGTCCGAAGCGTGGGGCGGTCAGCAGAATGCACGGCTGGATTCGGATAAGCCTGCGCCTCAGGAGCTTTCCGCCCAGCAAAGTCCGATGGTAGCCGGAGTGTCAGGTCCCGCACCGTCTGTTCCTGTTGTGGCTCAGGGAGCAGTGCAGAATCGTGAAGAAATCATGAAAAAACCAGCTGACATCGGCCATGCGTCTGTGCCGACCGAACCCGCAGCCTCGTATGTCATCTATAACATGAAATATACCTCAGAACTCGAGGAGAACGTGGTCACGGTCAAAGGGGAGATCCTTTTTGAGGTGTTTGAGAAGAACGGTCCGGTGAAACTGCCGCTCGTCAGTAACAGCGTGGGGTTGATTGACGTGCGCGTCAACAAGGGGGCGTCCTTTGTGACCAGCCAGGGGGGTATGTATTATCTCATCATGAACAGGACCGGAAGGTACAACCTCGAATACGAATTTCTGATCAAGGCCACACGGGAGCGGGAAAACGGCCCCGGAAGTTTCAGCGTGGATGTCGTGCCTGCCCCAATTTCCCAGTTTGAATTCACCATTCCCGAAAAAGACACGCAGATCTTTATTGAGCCCGCCATTAGAGTGGAAACGACCACGGAGGGCGAAAAGACCAATGCGTGGGCCGTGCTGCCGAACACGAACCATATCCAGGTACGGTGGACACGGGCTCTGCCCAAAGAGGCGATTGTCTCCGCAAAACTCGAGCCGAAGGTCTACGCCGAAACGGCCACTTATGCCACCATCGGGAACGGGGTCATTTCCAATACCACACACATTACTTACTCAATCCTCCAATCCGAGGTGACGTCCCTCCGGGTTGCACTTCCCGAGGATGTCAGTGTCCTGGAGGTCCGGGGCAATGACCTGCGTGATTGGAAGGTGTCTTCCAAGGACGGCACGCAATACATCGATGTATTCCTGAATTTTGGGGTCAAAGGGAATTACCAGCTGAATTTCACCTACGAACGTCCCATCGGGGACGGCTCCGGTGTCTTGGAGATGCCTTGGGTCAGGGCGATGAACACCGAACGCGAGAACGGCTATTACGGTATCGCGGCGAGTAGCAATGTGGAGCTAGCGGCGAAAAGTTCGGAAAAGGTTACCGCGATCGACATCAAACAGCTGCCACAGGTTATCTGGGCGGGCTCTGATAATCCAATCCTGCTGGCGTTCAAATACCTGAGTCAACCCTTTGCGATCACCATCGAGGTCACGCGCCATGAGGAACTGCCGGTTCTTGTGGCGGCCATTGATTCGGCGCGATTTAAAACCCTGCGCACGGAAGACGGCAAGGTCCTGACCAAAGCAACCTATCAGGTGCGCAATAACGTGAAGCAGTTTTTGCGACTCGACATTCCCGTGGGAGCGAAGATCTGGAGTTCGTTTGTTTCCGGAAAACCCGTGAAACCTGCGATGGATAAAGAAAGGCATGTCCTACTGCCCCTTGAAAAGTCCCGAATGATGGGGGGCGGCCTGACACAGTTCCCCGTGGAAGTGGTCTATCTGAACGAGGAAAAGAGCCTGGGGGGTTGGGGGACCTTGAAGCTCGGTTTGCCTAAAGCGGACGTTCCGGTCAGCCAGATGAACTGGGAGGTTTCTCTGCCACAGGATTACACGTATTTTAGTTTTGGCGGGGACATGCGCCAAAGCGGATACGTTCAGAGTCGAAGCAACTATTCCCGAGAGGCAAGTTTTTCGCAAAGCGACATGGTCGGCCAGGAACGTAAGAAAGAACAATCCGAGTCCTACGATAGCAAACAGAACGCTTTGCCATTAGACGAATTGAGTGGCATCAAAGATGGGAATGTGATGATGCGAGGATTGCTCCCCATTACGGTCGACGTTCCTCAGGAAGGAAGGACATTCAACTTCTCAAAGTCTCTGGTCATTGAAGGCGAGTCGCCCTGGATGTCCGTGCGTTACGTGCATGTACCGTACAGGCTCGGATGCTGGCTGGAGACCTTTGTGCGGTTGCTGGGTTTCTTGGTTGTTGTGGTCCTGGTCTGGAAGCTCGTGAGAAATAGGATCAACTTCAAGTCGAAGATTTCGTAGCAAAGGGTTTGTGTAGTAGCCAGGGGAATGGGGAACGCTTAACTGAAAAGATTTTACGTTCCCCGTTCCCCGTTCCCCGCGACATGCTATTTGATGTATAATGCCCCCCTTATGAAAAAGTCCGTACTGCTTCTCCTATCCGCCATTCTCTTGTTCGCCGTTCCATCCGTCCGCGCTGCGGAGGAGGAGCTTCTCGACCGTGTGGTCGCGGTGGTCAACGAAGAAGTCATCACTCAGGCCGAGGTCGACACCTTTCTTCGTCCGATCTATCAGCAGTACAGCGCCCAATTGAGCGGGGAAGATCTTGCGAAAGCGATCAACGAGGTGCGCCAGAAGGTCCTGAGCCAGATGATCGAAGACAAGCTGGTGTACCAGGAGGCTGTCGCTCAAGGGATCGAGGTTAAGGAAGAGGATCTCGAGAAGGAGTTCCAGGACTTCAAGGCGAAGATGGAAAAGCCCGAGGAACTTGATGAGATGCTCGAGCGCGAGGGGCTGACGATGAAATCCCTTCGTGAGCGCCTCAAGAAACAGGCGATGGTCCGTCAGCTCCAGGACCGGGAGATACGCTCGAAGGTGATCATTTCTCCTGTGCAGGTGGAGGATTTCTACAAGAATAATCCCGATAAGTTCAGCGTTAAAGAACGCGTCCGGGTGCGGTCACTGACGATCAAAAAAAGCGAAGAGGCTCGCACCAAGGGCTTGACGGATGAAAAGGCCAAGCAGCGCATGGACCTTTTGGACCAGAAGATCAAGCTCTACAGGAATTTCGACCAGATCGTGAAAGATTTTTCCGAGGACAGTCATGCGAAGGAGGAAGGCCCCGGGGAATGGATCGAACGGGGCGCTATGATCGAATCGGTCGATGACGTGATCTTTAAAACACCCGTGGGCCAACTCACGGGGATCGTTGAGACACCGGTCGGGTATCATATCTTTCGCGTCGAGGCCAAAGAGCCCGCGAGTAAGCGCACCTTCGATGAAGTGAAAGAACAGATCTCCGGGTATCTCTTTCAGGAGGAAAGCAACAAGCGTTTTAAGGCCTGGATGGAAGAGATCAAGAAAGCGGCGTATATTTCCATTAAGTAAGAACGCCTGATGGCATTCTTGCGTGCGGTGGAAGGCGTACGGCGCTGTGCAAAAAGAGTTTTCGCGGGACGCCGTACACCGTACGCCTTACAGGGCTCAAAGGATAGTGTTCTTCCCAATAGGAATATCAAGATATGTCTCATGATTCTGTCATTGCCCTCACCATGGGTGATCCCGGCGGCATCGGCCCCGAGATCCTCGTCAAAGCACTTCAAAAGGAAAAACCCTCCCGCCGGTCGGCGTATCTTGTGATCGGCTCGAGGCAGGCCTTTAAGACACTCTGCCAAAAGACCGGTCTCTGGATCCCCTTTAAAACGCTCTCCTCGGTTTCCCGCAAGTCTCTTCGTCCGGGCCATATCTATTTCTTCGATGTTGGGGAGAAACTTGCCGGAGGGGGAGCATTCGAAATTGGAAAGATGTGCGCCGGGAACGGCCGGAGCGCGCTCGCGGCGATCGAAAAGGCCGCGGATTGGGCCCGGCGGGGGATCGTGGATGCGATCGTGACGGCGCCGGTGAATAAAGCTGCGGTACGGCTGGTGGATAGAAAATTCATCGGGCATACCGAATTTCTCGCACAGAAGGCCCGGGTCCGGCGCTTTGCCATGATGTTCGTGAGCCCGCGGCTCAATGTGACGCTTGCGACGATCCACTTGCCGCTCAAAAAGGTGAGCGGTCTGCTCACCGCGAAGTCCATCCTGGAAAAGATACTTCTCACGGAGGAGATGGTCCGGAAGGGGCTCGGGATGCGAAAGCCGAGAATTGCCGTGTGCGCTCTGAACCCGCATGGTAAGGAATGCGGGGATGAAGAAACGAAGGTGATTGAGCCGGCTGTCCGCGCCGCCCGGCGTAAGGGAATCGATGTCTACGGACCTTTTTCAGCGGATCTTCTTTTTCACGCGGCCTATCACGGAAAATATGACGCACTTATCGCCATGTATCATGACCAGGCACTTACGGCTTTCAAACTTGTCGCGTTCCATGATGGTGTCAACGTGACGCTCGGACTTCCCTACGTGCGTACGTCGCCGGATCATGGGACGGCCTTTGATATCGCCTATCAAGGCAAAGCCGACGCTTCTTCCATGCTGGCGGCGTTACGCCTCGCCAAGAAAGCCCTCCTCGCGAAATGCTCTCCCAAGTAGAACTTCTGAAAAAGTACGACCTCCGTGTCCGTGGCCACCTCGGCCAGCATCTTTTGATGGATCCCAACACGATACGCAAGATCGTGGACGCTCTGGATCTTCAGCCCGGGGATCAAGTCTTTGAGATCGGGCCGGGGCTTGGAGCTGTGACGCGCGAAGTTTTAAGGCGGGGATTCCCTCTGCTGGCTGTCGAGACGGACCCGAAATTCGTCGAGGTGCTCACGCAGGAGCTTCTGCCCGAGTTTTCCGGGAATTTCAAACTAGTGCATGATGATATTTTGAAAAGCGATCCTAAAAAATTGATCGGCGACTGGGCCGGCCCCGCGGCGAAGGTGAAGGTGATCGGGAATCTTCCTTATTACATCAGCACGCCTATCCTTTTTCATCTGGCGGAGCACTCGAAGGTTTTCTCAAGCGCCGTGATGATGCTGCAAAAAGAAGTGGCGGCGCGACTGACCGCCCAAGCGGGTGATGAGGATTACGGACGTTTGAGTGTCACGAGCCGTTTCCACGGAGAAACGGAATTCCTGTTCGATGTTTCGCCGGCGTGTTTTTTGCCGCGACCTGAAGTAATGTCCCGGGTCATCCGCTATACGTTCCGGCCGTTTCCTTCTGCGACGCCGGTTCGGGATGAAGGCCGGCTTCTGGAGCTTGTCCGGATCGCGTTCAGCCAGCGGCGGAAAACGCTTCTGTCGCTCCTCGTTCATGAGTTAAATCCCAAACGGGAGCGTGGGGACCTCGAACGCATCCTCGAGGGCCTCGGATGGTCTCTCAAAGTTCGTGGCGAAACCCTTTCGCTGGAACAATACATTGCTTTGGTAGCGGCCTTAGAAGCGGCCCGTGGAACGGCGAACCCCACAGGGGCCTGGGTGAAAACCCCAGGCGGGTAACGTTGAACGAAAAAGCTTTTACGTTTCCCGTTCCCCGTTTCCCGCGGTGCTTGTATAATACCGCCCTCTTATGACGACGACATTGAACCTTGGAAAAATCTACGCTCCGGTCCTTGCCGGTCTTGACCGTGTTCCGGCCCTGATCCGGGAGACCCTTGACACGCCTATTCCGAAGATGCGTGAGATGGTCGATCATTTCTTCTCAAAGAACGGAAAGAACCTGAGACCCGCGCTGATCTTTTTGGGGGCCGGACTCGCGCGATCCCTTCAACCGGGGCCGGGGATCCCTTCCGAAAGAAACGAAACCGCGGAGCTTTATCTTGCGGCGGCGACCGAGATCTTTCACGCGGCCACGCTGATCCATGACGACATTATCGATTCGGCGCCTCTCCGGCGTGGCGTTTCGGCCCTTCACATCAAATCAGGTCCCCAGGCCGCCGTTCTCGCGGGTGATTTTTTCCATGATCGCGCGATCGTCGCGATCTTCCGTTACGGGAATGAGCGGATCATCCCGCTTTTTCTTAAGACCGCGGGCGAGATCTGCGAAGGGGAGGTCCTCGAGATCAGCGAAAAAAAGAATATCAATATGACCGAAGAGACTCATCTCGAGATCATCCGGAAAAAAACAGCCTCGCTTCTTGCGTGCGCCCTTCAGACCGGCGCGTTCATCTGGGGGATGGATATTGAAAAGGCGGAGGCTCTCGGCCGATTCGGTAACTTTTTCGGCATCGCATTCCAGCTTATTGATGACCTTCTGGATTTTACGGGCAATGAGAGCGAATTTGGGAAAACACTCGGTTCCGATCTTGAGGAGGGGGTCTACACACTTCCCGTGATCCGTTGTCTGACGTCGGGCGACAGGGACAAAGTCGTCCGGGTTCTTTATTCCCGGAGCCAGCGGCGGCGTTTTTCGACGCTTAAGGAAGTTCTTGAAAAAAGCGGAGCCCTGGATTACGCGCTTGCGAAGGCGAACGGGTTTATTGTAGCCGCCAAGAAGGAACTCGAGGTTTTTCCGCCTTCGGTTTTCCGGGCCAGTCTCGAACAACTTGCGGATTATGTTCTGGAACGGAATCGCTGATTGCGATGCTGACCATTGTCCCCACGCCCATCGGAAATTTAGGGGACATCACGCTCCGGGCTCTCGAAGCGCTGAAGCGCGCGGATAAGATCCTTTGCGAAGACACGCGTCAAACGCAGAAGTTGCTTCAGCGTTATGAAATACAAAAGCCGCTTTTAAGTTACCATGAGCACAGTTCTCCCGAGAAAACAGCGGCGGTCCTCGAACTGCTCAAGGAAGGACAGCATTTGGCGCTGGTCTCGGACGGCGGCATGCCGCTTGTGTCGGACCCGGGATTTCAGATCGTCCATGCGGTGCTCGCGGAGCAGTTGCCCCTGGAAGTATTGCCCGGTCCTTCGGCCGTCACCACCGCGCTGGTCTTAAGCGGTCTTCCGACGGATAGTTTCAGCTTTATGGGTTTTCTCTCTAATAAGGGGCAGCGGCGGCGGCATGAACTTGAGGCCCTGGCAGAGCGCGAAGAGACCCTCATTTTTTTTGAATCGCCGTTCCGGATCGTGAAAATGCTTGAGGATGCGCTCGCGGTGTTCGGGGACCGGGAGGCGGCGGTCGCACGCGAGATCACCAAGAAGTTCGAGGAAGTCCTGCGCGGGAATCTGTCCGAGCTTATCCAGGATCTGACACAGAAGCCCCGCAAGGGGGAAATGGTGGTTTTGGTGTCCGGAAAAGACCGGAAGAGTGTATTGCCGAAAAAAGGAGATGGCTCAACGGTCAACGGTCAACGCTCAACGTAAAAACTTTTGTTCACGTTGTGTGTTGCGCGTTGTGCGTTGCGCGAATTTAACGATGAAAAGAATTGCCTTTCTAGTTTCAGGTTCGGGAACAAACATGGAAAATCTGCTCGAGAAAATCCGGGCGGGAGAGATCCCGGCCGAACCGGTGGTCGTCATCTCCAACAAGCCTGGCGTGAAGGCGCTTGAGAAAGCGGCGGCATACGGCGTGAAGACCGAGGTGATCGATCACAAGACGTTCGCGGATCGCAGGGCATTTGATCAAGCGCTCGACACGTGCCTGACCTCGAACAAGATCGACTTTGTGGTGCTTGCCGGATTCATGCGTGTTCTCACCGAAAGTTTCGTGAAGAAATACGAAGGACGGCTGATCAATATTCACCCCGCACTTCTGCCTGCCTTTCCCGGTGCTCACGCGATCAAAGACGCCTGGGACGCGAAAGTGAAAGAGACCGGCGTGACCGTTCATTTTGTGGACTCCGGCGTCGACACCGGTCCAATCATTCTCCAGAGGAAAGTCCCCGTGCTGCCTGGCGATACGCTCGAAACCCTTGAAGCCCGCATTCACGGAGTTGAGTACGAAATCTATCCCGATGCCCTCAGGAGCGTTCTGCGAGGGAAAGATTAAACCCTGAACTGGACACCCCTCGAGGATTTGCTATAATCACGGCCTGATTTCGCTGGTTTTTTCCCTACGATCTCTCTTGAACGAGCTTGGTGACAATCACTCGAAGTGGCAGTCACTCTGTTTTCCGAAAAACCAAAAAGGAGTTTCAAATGACACGAGCCATTATTGATCAGATCAAAGCGCGCGAGATCCTGGATTCCCGCGGCAATCCGACAGTCGAAGTCGACGTGAAACTCCGGGACGGCATTGTCGGCCGCGCGGCGGTTCCGAGCGGCGCTTCCACGGGAGAACACGAAGCGGTCGAACTCCGGGACGGAGACAAGACCCGCTATCTTGGTAAAGGCGTGCTCAAGGCCGTCGAGAATGTGAACGGTGAGCTCGCGAAAGCGCTGAAAGGTAAAGATGCCGCCAAACAGGAAGATATCGATCGTTTGATGATCGTTCTGGACGGGACGCCGAACAAGGCGCGTCTGGGTGCGAACGCGATTCTCGGCGTTTCGATGGCCTGCGCTCGTGCGGTTTCCAGCTCCCGAGGCATTCCTCTTTATCAGTATATCGGCGGTGACACCGCGAACCTCCTTCCGGTCCCGATGATGAATATCATCAACGGCGGCGTGCACGCGGATAACAACGTCGATCTTCAGGAATTCATGATCATGCCGTTCGGCGCTCCGACTTTTGCCGACGCGCTTCGCATGGGTGCCGAGGTGTTCCACAATCTCAAGAAGATCCTGCATGATAAAAAACTTTCCACGGCGGTGGGGGATGAGGGCGGTTTTGCGCCGAACTTAAGCTCCAACAACGAAGCCCTGGATGTGATCATGGAAGCCATCGCGAAGGCCGGGTACATCGCGGGGACAGACATCAAGATCGCGCTGGATCCCGCTAGTTCCAGCTTTTACGGCAAGGATAAGTTCGGCGGGAACGTGAATCCCGGGAAATATGTTCTTTGCGCCGAGCAGCAGCGCGTGAAGACGGCCGAGGAAATGATCGAGTTTTACGCGGGACTTTGCGAGAAATATCCGATCTTTTCCATTGAAGACGGACTCGCGGAAGATGATTGGGACGGCTGGAAGAAACTGACCGAGCGGCTCGGCGCGAAAACGCAGATCGTGGGCGATGATCTTTTCGTGACGAACACGCGGCGTCTCGAGCGCGGGATCCATGAACATTCTGCGAACTCGATTCTGATCAAGGTCAACCAGATCGGCACGCTGACCGAGACGATCGAAGCGGTGCGCATGGCGCAAAAGAACAATTACACCGCGGTCATGAGCCACCGGAGCGGCGAAACCGAGGACACGACGATCGCGGATCTCGCGGTCGCGCTCTCCACCGGGCAGATCAAGACCGGCTCCACTTCGCGCACGGATCGCATTTGCAAATACAACCGTCTGCTTCGTATCGAAGAAGCCCTGGGGTCGAAAGCGGTGTATGCTGCGGCAAAGCTTCTCGCGCGATGCTAAAGAAGTTTTTCGCGGTTCTTGCGATCGCCCTGGCGGTCGTGCTGATCCTGGCCTGGATTTATCTGCCTTCGATTACGCGCTACCGGGAGCTTAAGGCCGAGGAAGATCATCTCAATCAGAAGATCCGGGCGATTGACCAGCAGATTAAAACCCTCGCGGATGAACGCCACCTTCTTCAGACCGATGTGGCTTACCTTGAAAAAGTGATACGCGAAGAGCTCGGTTTCGTGAAGCCGGGCGAAATCGTTTATGAGCTGGTCACCACTAAGAATCCCCACAATCCCGTCCCGGCGGCCGGGGTATCTCCCATAACTCCTGATATTAAAAGCACTTCCACCGCTCCCGAAGCCGCGCCCAAAAAGGCCACCCTCTCGCCTATGCAAGTGGTGGCTTCCCTGGCGAACACCACTCCGAAGGCCTCGAAGAAAAAAGCAATCCCTGTCGTTCACTGATCTGGTCCCGCGGAAAAGACGCTTCGCTTGGCTCCGAAAGGTGTGTTTGTAAGCCTGCTCCTCCCCATACTCCTTCTGATTTTTGTGCTATAGTTTTTATAAGTAGGAACCGATGCACTAAGCGGTCGAATTGCATCGTTCTATGATGGGGGGACCGTGAAAAACATGAAAAAAGGATTCACTCTTGTCGAAGTCCTGATCGTCGTTGTGATCATTGCTATCCTCGCCTCACTCATCGTGCCGCGCATGCTGATGCAGACCGGAAAAGCGCAAGCTGCAGAGGCTCTTCAAATCGTCGGAACTATCACTCGGGCATTGCAAAGGCAATACGACTTTCATGGGAGTTTCGAACTTCCCAACGGGTCGATTCAAACCATCGCTGGAATAGGGCTTACCTCCGGCGATTGGACGGACCTAGCAGGCTGCTGAAAAACCCTCATCCGGGGTGGTAGAATAAGGCTTCTACAACTCTGGAGGTGAGGGATGCGCGGCAATGATCAAGAGAACAGCGGGCTATTCAGCTATGTGAGCATGGAAGATCG
>CAISGE010000004.1 GCA_903884815.1 Candidatus Omnitrophota bacterium
AGCCGGGTATAGAAAGTATGATGTACATACATCATATCCGATTCACGGTATGCCAAAAGCTATGAAGTTAAAACCTTCCAAACTGGCATATTTTGCACTTGCCTTCGGATTGCCGTCCTCTCATCGATTCGCTTGCGACTGTCAGGGATATAAAACTTATTTAAATACCTTACGAACCTCAATAGAAATATACACAATGGGGCCGTTAAAGTCAATGAAACATAAAAAACTTTTAATGACATAACCCTTTACAGATGAATACCTTACATTGCACCTTAAAAATACTTGATAATATACTGATTACAATATAACTCCTTATAGCATTACACTACACATCAAAAACGCTGATTTAGTTAAAAAAATTCGTCTCTTGATAAACTATATTATCTAGTTAATTAAATGTTTTTGTAAATTATTGAGTTTTAAACAATGGGACAAAGCGCAATTATTGAGCGGAAATGATTTCGTTGAATTTTCTGATTCTCTGCGGCCTCAAAGCAGCCCCGGATTCCAATAAAAAAGACCCCAGATAAATCCGAGGGGCTTCCCTATCAAAACAGGCACGGAGAAGAGTCGAACTCCTGGCCTCTGCAACCTGCCCGCGGGAAGGCGCAGCGCTCAGCCAACTGTTCTGATTGACATAGATCATACAGTTAATCAGCACAAGACTTGCTCTCAACAGATCTTGATCGAAAACAAGTGTGATCTACAGGCGGGACAAAAAAATGGTGGACCTGCCCTTGTCTCCCGATTCATTCTTGGACGGTAACAAGGACTGACCCAGCTTCCAATAAAAATGCCCCACGGGTTTCCCCGCGGGGCACTTCGCAATAACTGGACCTGAGGAGAGTCGGCGCCTTCCCCTGCCCCAAAACGCGACAGGTCCAGGTCGGCCACCCGTCCCTAAAACATGACATCTGTCATGTTTTATATCAGGACTCCCTTCGACTCTCCTTACGATCAAAAAAAATCCCCCGGTGGCAAAAACCACCGGAGGATTTTGGACCTGAGGAGAGTCGAACTCCTGGCCTCTGCAATGCGAATGCAGCGCTCTACCAGCTGAGCTACAGGCCCATGTCTTTCGTTTTTTTATCGGACGGTGACATGGACCAGTCCAATTACCCGTCCACTTCTCAATCGAGAATTGGACAGGCCCACACTTGCGTGGGAAGACCAAAGAAAGCAGTTACTGCAGGGCGGTATTATACACAATCTTCTATCGTTGTCTTCAAAACTTTGAAGGCCCGAAGCTGGTCTCTTTCATGAAAGATCTCATGAAAGAATCCATCAAACTTCGTCCGCTCTTTATACGGCGCGACAAGACGTTCGTAGACCCGGCACGAAGCCGCAGGATCCACCACGCGCTCCTCCCCCGCGATGAACATATGAACCGGAAAGGGAACCGAAAGAATGGGCTGCATTTGAAGGCGCGCCATGCTTGCGAGAAGCTCCTTAATCAGTTGGGCGGAGATAAACCGCAGGATAAGCGGATCCCCCCGATGCGCCGCGATCTCAGCAGGATCATGACTCAAAGATCCGGAACGCACCGGATTCTTGTAAATAAAACGAGGTGCGACAAGAAGTATAATACGATTCAGGATACCTAGGACCCCGCCTCCCGCTAGCCCAAGAAAAGGCGCCGAAAGGATCAGCATCCGTACTCCCTGGGGATTCTTAATCGCCCAGGTCAGCGCGACAAGCCCCCCCATACTGTGCCCAAAGAGAATAAATTGCTTCGGAATGGCCTGCTCAGCACGCAGGTGATCCACAAAAGCCGATAAATCCCTGAGATAATCCCCGAAGGCATTTACCGTCCCACGCGCACCCTCGGAGCGCCCCATCCCGCGAAGATCCATGACAGCGAACTGCGCGACGAGCCCTTTCATTTGCGTGGGGAATCTTTCGTAACGACCGGAGTGTTCGCCAAAGCCATGAACCATGATCACCGTATGGCGAGCCCCGAAAGACGGAAAAAAACGGTAAAAAATACGCGTCCCATCCCAGCTCCTAAAAGAGGTTTCCACCCAGCCGCTCATCCCTGGGGCCCCCGCGAATCCCTGCTCTTTTCCCACTCCTGATCGGTGGTGCGATAGAGCTCATCGATCGCCCGATGATGCTCTTTCATCACAACGCGGCGCTTGATCTTCTGGGTCTGCGTCATTTCCCCGCTTGCGGGCGTAAATTCCTTATCGATCAGGATAAAGGCTTTCACGGTCTCAAAACTCGCAAGACCCTCCATCCGGGCTTGAATCCTCCCCCCGACCCAAGCGTGAATCAACGGATGCCTCAGAAGTTCGGCGTAAGGAAGAGTGCCAAGTTTTTTTTCATCGGCATAGCGGAGGACTTCGGGCTGACTGGGAACGATCAGCGCGCACAAATAAGGCCGTCTGTCCCCGAGCACCACCACCTGCGTGAAAAGCGTGTCGGCGAGAATGCGCCCTTCTATATTTTGAGGAGCAACGTTTTTGCCTCCGGCCGTTACAATAATATCCTTCTTCCTGTCCGTGATATGGAGAAATCCTTCACTATCAAAATGGCCGATATCCCCTGTATGAAACCAGCCATCCCGGATACATTCCGCCGTAGCTAGGGGATTATTGTAATAGCCCTTCATCACGCAGGGGCCGGACGTCAGGATCTCACCGTCAGGGGCGACCTTCACCCGGATTCCCGAAATAGGCTTCCCTACCGAACCAAACTTCACGTCATCCACGGAATTCACCGCAATCACCGGTGACGTCTCGGTCAACCCATAACCCTCCAGGATCAGGATATCCGCCGCATAGAAGAACCGGGCCAGATCCTTAGAAAGAGGCGCCCCTCCCGAAATGAAAAAACGGAGCCGGCCCCCCATCGCCCGCTTCAGCTTGTTAAAAAAGAGCAGCTTGGCAACATGGTTATAAAACACCAGCCAAAGAGGTCTCTTCTGGCTTCGAAGCTTCATCTGTGCATTCCGGGTGCCGATACGAACAGCCCAGCCAAAAAGACGCTGCTTCCAGGCCGGAGCCTTCTTCACTTCCTCCATGATGCGGGCGTAGATCTTCTCGTAAAAGCGAGGCACAGCAACCACGATGGTGGGCCGTATCTTCCGGATATCCTCGGCCACGGTCACAAAACTCTCCGCGTAGGCGATTGAAACCCCGTAGGCGGCTTGGTAATAATATCCCGCCAATCTCTCAAAGATATGACTAAGAGGAAGAAAAGATAGAACAGAATCCTTTTCATCAATTCGGATACGTTGCCAGGAGCCCTGATAATTAGCAATAAGGTTCCTATGGGTCAACATAACTCCCTTGGGGGCACCCGTCGTCCCGGAGGTGTAAATGATCGTCGCCAAGTCGTCCCCAGCAACAGCCCTCACGCAGTCATCATACAGCCCGGGATGTTCCCGGCCCAATCGCTCACCAGCCTTCCTAAAATCAGAAAGGGACACGACGCCCTCCCCCCCAATCTCGGAGAAACAAATAATACCCGAAGAGAGGAACGACGCCCTACAACCTGCGATTTTCTGAAACAGCTCTTCTGCTGAAACAAAGATCGCTTTGAGGCCTGTATGCTCGAGGATATAACGGACATCTTCCGCGGAAGAGGTGGGATAGATTGGGACTGTCACAGCGCCAAGGCTCATGATCCCAAGATCTGCAAAAGTCCACTCGGCACGATTCTCTGAAAGAATGCCAACGGGATCGCCCTTACGCACGCCGATCGAGTACAGGGCAAGCGCGGTTTCGCGAACGATGGACATCCACTCACGCCATGAATAACACCCCGAGTACGCACCTTTAACCTTGAAGCGAAGCGCTACCCTTGAGGAGAACAGAGAAGCGCGCTGAAGAAACACCTGGGGAATATTGCCGCTTTCCTCAACGTTGTCGGGGGGAAAACAGGCGGGTTTTACAGACATAGCACCGTAAGGGACCTAGGTTTTTTTCGGTCTCCGCGCAGACACAGGAACGGGCTCCAGAGAAGAGTCCTCACCTCCAACGGCCGAAAGAAGTGCGGCATTACGCTGGGTTTCCTCGTGAATGATGCGAAGCTTCTCCTGAGCCAAAAGGGATTCTTTACTCGGGGCCTTGGAATTGTCGGACTTCTTCTCACCCTCAGAAGAAGACTCGATCTCGTTCAAGATTTTCTGATGGATCCTGGCTTGCTCCTGAACCCTTTGAAATTGCCCACCTTGACCACCACGGACGTCCTTGATCTTCTGATTCAGCTCCAGAATTTTTTGAATCTCCTGACGGATCTGCGGTACGGCCATGGCCGGCGCGGGCGGAGGCGGGACAGCGATCTTCTGGACATTGTAAACCTTGGGAACATTATAAACCTTATGAATCGAGGACGTTGTTACGACAGGCTTCACAAGAGCAGGAGTTAACTGCTGAGCCGAAGCGGTCGAAACAGCTCCCGCGCCAGTTGCGCCCGATTGACTACCGCCGGACTGATTCGAGGCACCTGCCCCCTGGCCGGTTGCTTGCCGGCCCGAGTTCTTCTTTTCAAGCATGAGCTCTTTACCGGTTTTTTTAGAGCTGAAGAAATTAACGATAGAGTCACTCACAACACCTTGGGGTCCGAGTGCAGAGTTGTTGCGCTTTGACTTCTGTGAAGTGCCGGAGGTTGACGCGTAAGAGCCAATGACACCAACCTGAAGCATCCATACAACAAGAATCAGCAAGCTCCAAGTGCGTTTCATACCAAAAATCCTTTCGGATGAATGCGTGAAAGTCGATCGAAGGCGATGATTATATATCGGACGTAAGGATAAAAAAACTTAATTTTAAATCTAGATTCTTTCAAAGATGATCGCGCCCCCCTGCCCCCCACCGACGCAAAGAGCCGCGAGCCCCAGAGAGACTTCACGGCGCCGCATTTCATGAAGCAGCGTAACGGCGATCCTTGTCCCCGTGGACCCCACAGGATGCCCCAAGGCGATGGCCCCACCGCTCACATTGACCCTGACGCGATCAAGATCAAGAGACCTCTCCACGGCAAGATACTGTGCGGCGAAAGCCTCGTTAATCTCAAAAAGATCGATATCCTTCAGATCCAGGGAAGCCCTACGAAGCGCTAAGCGCGTCGCCTCGACGGGCCCAAGGCCCATTCGCTCAGGTTCCAAGCCGGTAAAGGCCCAAGCCTGGATCCTCGCCAGGGGTTCAAGACCGAGGGACTCCGCCCGATCACGGGTCGCGACGATGACGGCAGAACCTCCATCGGACACCGCGCAGGAATTCCCGGCCGTCACTGTCCCACCTTCTTTAAACACCGCGGGCAATTGAGCGAGGGCCTTGCTATCAGTATTGGGATTAGGCCCCTCGTCAAAATCCAAGAAGTTCGCCAATCCTCCTTTTTGTGACCGACCGGAAAGCGCGATCGGAACGATCTCCGCTTTAAATCTGCCTTCTTTGACGGCACTGCAGGCCTTCTTGTGAGATTCCAGAGCCCAGGCATCCTGGTCGATCCTGTTAATTCCAAATTCCACAGCCAGAGCTTCCGCCGTCTCTCCCATCATCATGCCGGACGATGGATCACGAAGTCCCTCCCATAGAGTATCGATCATCTTGGAGTCACGGAGTTTCTTGCCGAACCGGAGATCCCGGTTCACGAAGGGTAAAGCCGACATCGCTTCCACACCCCCCGCCAAAACCAATTCGGCATCCTCGCACAAGACCCTATGGGCTGCGCTCACAATCGACTGTAATCCTGAAGCGCAGTTCCGATTGACCGTGAATGCCGGAACCCGCTGAGGGATTCCCGCCGCTAAGGCGCTTACCCGGGCCACATTATTCGCATCGGACTGTTGCGCCACACAGCCCAGGATCACTTCGTCAATGGCCTGAGGGTCAAGGTGCGTTCGCTCTATAAGACCTCGAAGGACGACTTCCCCAAGCTTCTGGTTTGTAAAATCCCTGAGAGCCCCCCCCAATTTCCCTTGAGGCGTGCGGACGGCTCCTGCGATGACAAGCTCTTTCATTGGGTGCTTCTCCCTATGAGATAAAAGATGACGTGTTTATTCTAGCAGAAGCTGACGCATATCCGCCAGCTGTTCGCGGGCCTTTTTCATACCTTCATCGATGAATTTGCCTGGAGAGAAAAACTCGATCCAATGGGCGTTTGGCGCCGCGGCATGAATAAAAATATCCGCCTCACTGCCTTCCATTCTCGCGATCTCAAACTCGGTAAACATGATAGAATTCATCAAGACATTAAAGATATTCGCGGTATAACGGCGCTGAACACGATCCAAAGTCTTAGTCATCATACGCTGCCAGTACCCTTGCTTTTGAAAAGCTTGATGAAACAACTTGCGCCGGAATTCATTACGCTCGATCAGGTCCTTCGGCGCGGGCAAGACATTCACAGCAATGATCTTCCGCACACCCATATTCGACAGGATCTTCACAGGCAACGGATCCACGACCCCGCCATCGATCAAATAACTCCCCTTGTAGGGATAAGGACGAAAAAAACCGGGGATCGAGATCGAGGCACGAACAGCGTTGATCACATTCCCGGAATCCAGAACCACTTCCTCCGAGGTCAGAAGATCCGTCGCCACCATTTTCACAGGGATCCGGAGGTCCTGAAATGTCATGTCTTTCAAATACGCGGAAAGAAAACGTGCGATCTGATTCCCTTTGAAAAACCCATGGTGGAGAGCGGAGATATCCCCGAACCCCAGGATCTTGAAGAAAGCATTCTTCTTGTCGAGCGATTTTGTAATCTTTTCGATCTCGTGAGAATCATAACCGGCGGCCCACAGAGCCGCGATAAGCGCCCCGATGCTGGACCCGGCAATAATATCGACCGGGATTTTTTCCTGTTCCAGAACGCGCAACACGCCGATATGCGAAAGACCATATGCGGCCCCGCTTCCCAAGACAAGCCCCACCAACCTTTCCGACCATTCCTTGGCCAAAAAAGTCAGCGTTTTTTCATACTGGTATCGCTGATACTGCAGCGACGGCAACGTGGAAAAAAGCTGTATGTCCGATGTGGAGCCGACCCCCGAGGGGCTCGAGAACTTTCCTTCTTGGGACGGCATGATGATCTTGACCTCATTACGGCCAAACCCGAAGTCCTGGCAAAGCTCCTCAACTTTTTGGGCCGCGAACGCAAAGACATCCGAACGTTTCTCGGCCCAGAGATAAACCCGGTCGGAGTAATTCAGGGCCTTGACAGCCACAGGCGTATTGCGATCAGGCAGACACACCACGAGATAATCATAGCGGTAGGTCAAGTAGGTGAGAAGCGTCGCGAACTTCTTCTCCTCCGCATTCAACGCTTCATTCACAGTAAAAGTCAATAGATCGAAGCTGTCCTCCCGAGCCTGGATCGCCTTATGGATCACGGACTCGCTGGTAGGGTCCATAGTCCCCAGATCGAAACCCGAGAAGTCTCCCCCCCGAAACACCGCGGGCAATAGGCCCATTATTTTCCCCGAGAGATCCATTAAAAGAACTTTGCTCTGCGTTTCACGCCGGAGGGTTTTAATAAAATCATCCAGAAAGGACGCCATTCCCTGGGTCGAGGCCGCGAAATAAAAAGCCGCGATGCGAACCTCGCGACGATGATGGCTGTAGCCCAATTCTTCACGGGTCAGATGACGCCCGAGTGAACGACTCAGGTGGAGGGCGAGCGCCGGTATCTCATGAAGGAGTTTCTGGAAACTCTCAGCGCTGATTTTGAGAGCAACGGCATCCGTCTTGGCCTCAACGGAAGCGCTATGAACATTTCCAGTGAGAAGAGACGTCTCGCCAAAATGCTCCCCCCGGTAGAAAAAAAGAAGCGTGGTTTCGCTATCCCGACCCCGGCCCCGTTTAAAAAGTCGGAAACGTCCGGAGATAATGATGTAGAAAGCGTCCGGCTTCGTTCCCTCTTCATAAATGATATCGCCGCGCTTGAACCCCACAAGGCGTGAATGTTGTTCGATCAGTGCCTGTTCGTCCGCGGTGAGAGAGGAGAATAGCGTGATGGGATCCAAAAGATAGCCCTCTTTGAACTCGGGCTTATTTTTTTTGCCAAAGGAAAAGAAATTCATGATATTTATGTATCGGCAGGAAAGTCTATCCCCTTATAGGGACCATACCAAGAAAGGGCCACGCCTTATTAAGGCTATTAAGTGCGGGGGAGAACGTTCTGATCTTAATCGGCAGAGCGAAAACGGAAGCCTAACTCAGGCGATCAAACGACTACCACTCCTGAACGCTTTCAGGATCTGCATAATCATTGACCTTGGTTTCCAGCCAATGGTTATAGGCATAATCCAGAACGCGGAATTTATCCACGGGATCCATATTCTGCAGTTGAACCCCTTGGTCAAACCCCTGGTCCGTGCCATCGGAAGGTCGCGACCACATGACAAGTCCCGTGCTAAAAATAGGCTTAGGATCGTCAGGAATCGTGATCTCAAGGTCCAAGCGGGTCCCCTCAGGCAGGGATTTTTCCAAATTGATCTTTAATCCTTCGCGGCAAAGGTCCCGGCTCAAGCCGACCCCTTTGATGGATGTTGATTCGGTTCCAGTGTACTTCACACTCATGTAAGCGTCGAAGCGCTTGAACCTTCGTTTATCACTTTCCATGTCCCGCTCCTTTACTTTTTATACTTTCGCATTTAGAGGAAATAATTCTATTCTCTTCGAATTGATTATCGGCTTGTTCTGTGATTAATTAATGCATTACCGCATCATCCAACGAAAAATTAACACATGGCTGTGAAATTAGCAAGGCCCTGAGGTGTTATTTATTGCAAAAAGTCTGCTCGGAATAAAAGCCTCCGAACGACCCAAACAAGCGACCAAAAAGCGCCGCAACTCTTTATAATTAAAAGGGTTATCGAAAGTTTGTAAACTGAATTGGGAGGGTTAAAGGAGCTGTCCTCAAATGTTGCATGACAGACTGGAGGTCGTCTTTATTCTTAGAGGTCACTCGAATCTCATCTCCCTGGATGGCGGCCTGAACTTTCACGGGAAGATCCTTTATAATCTTCACGATCTCTTTAGCTTTCTCTTGCGAGATTCCTTGCGTCAGAGCCACTTCCTGGCGGAGACAGCCATCAAAAGCTTTCTCGGCGGTCATAAACTCCAGAGACTTCTGGGAAATCTTCCGGCTAGCAAACCTTGTCCTGAGAATGTCCTGGAGATTCCTCAATTTCATATCATCATCCGCGATGATCTGGATCTTCTTTTCATCCTTCAGGAATTCCAACGTGCTTTTGCTCCCCTTGAAATCAAAACGGGTCGCGAGCTCTTTTTTGGCCTGGTTCACAGCATTGTCGACTTCCTGGAGATCGATCTGTGAAACAATATCAAAAGAGGGCTGCTGCGCCATGGGGTAGAGCCGTCAGGAGTTTTTTGTGGGAGGCGTGATAAAAGCATGCAAACGTTTGCGGGAGAATTCATCCATATCCAAAAACTCAAACCCTGTATCAAAATTCTTTTTTGAAGTCTTGCGTTCCTGACTCGGGATCACCCAAACACAACGACCTGTGCACTGAACCGGCGTCTCCCCGTCCTTCAGTTCAAGGCTGATTTTGCAGCGATCAAACCGCTCCAGAGGTTCGGGAAGCATGAGCGAAACTCCCCCCATCCCGACATCCTCCGTACTTGCAGAAAAAGTCTTCTGCTTTCCAACGGGCTGGATCTGAACCTCGCAGGTGAGATGAAGCCTTGGAAATTTACGTTTATTAAATCCATCCCACAAAGAATTCATGTCTTAGTCGCCTTCACAAAAGCATCCTGAAAAGGCCGCGCCACATCTTTTGTTTTGAATTTTGAAAGATGCGCCTGTGCTTCGGCCTCCGTGCGAAAACTCCCGATCAGCACCAGGTAAAACAGACGGCCGCTCGGCCTCGAGTTCTCCTTTACGAAAGCGGGAACTCCCGCCTTCTTGAAAGAAGCCACGATCTGTTCCGCATCGGATCGCGTCGGGTAGGTGACCACTTGAATAACATAGGAGTTCTTGACCGGCGCCGGCGTCACCGTGACATCTGCGGGGCCAGAAGTGCGCGGCGCAAAAGCAACTTTTGGCTTCACCGAAGCCGCAGTGTTAACGACAGAAGACACAGAAGACGGAATTACTGCCTGAGCCGGAGCCGGGGCATGTTCTCGGGGCATGTTGTAACGCACGCGCAGGGCCACTTCCCGCTGAGAATTGAGCGCATTAACACCGAAGAAAAGAAGGAAGACAACAAGGATAGCCCCTCCCCACACAAGTCCACGCCTCAGCATGGAATGCTTCGGACTTAGAAGGTTTTTGCAAATCGCAACAACAGAATTCATCAGTTGCTGCTGGGGGCGATTCGAAGCCGTGCGGGCCGAAGCATCCGCAAAAGAGGAGGCATTCAATTGCGAAGTGGTCCGACTTTCAAAATCATGAAGCGGCACATAGCGGGGCGCATTGTCAGACGACCGCTTCTCAGCAACCGACGCAGGGGGTTCTACCTCGGGAGTGGTCAGAGACCCTTTCGATTGAAAAAAAAGGTCCTCGACAGGGTCTTTATCGGAGATCGCTTTTCGCGAAGGCGTCGGTGTAACCACGGGATCGCTGAAACGCTCCCGCTCCCCAATCGCAACGTGGGGAACCTGAGAAAGAATGTCTCCGTATAGTTTTTTCTGGATCTCAGATTCTGTCAACACGGAATCCGAACCTGCATTGGCTCTCTTTTTCTGAAAAAACCCCATGCTAGTCTTTCCCTTTCCCGGCATGAGCCGCCTCACGAAGCGACAGCGACAACTTGATCAGCTCGACAGGTCCCAAAACGATGTGGGCACGCTGCGCAAAACCGTTCTTGCGACAAAGCTCGATCGCCCCCGACATCCGGGAGGTCGTTTTAAAGACGACCTCTTCATACCCGACTTCCCGGCAAAACTCCAGGGCCCGATCGATCAAACGCTTGCCGATTTTCAGATTACGATGCGTCGGAGCGACAAAGAGCCTGCGCAACAACGCGACGCGCCCATCCTCTTTCTTGATCGCGACTGTCCCGACAATTTTATGAGACTGATTTTCCACCGCGACAAAGAATGCCTCGCCGATCCCCCCGTAGGCTTTCTCAATACACTCAACGTCCTCGGTAGGATACGCGTGTTTCGCATCATGGAATTCCCGGTCCATTATTCCGCAGATAAGTTCCACAACAGCGGAGTCATCGTCTTTAACCGACCTTCGGATCGTGATCATAAGACTCAGTTAAACTCCATTAGGATTTCTTAGCGGGGGCCGCCGTCTTCCCGGCTGCGGGTTTTGCGCCAGCGGCGGGAGCTGCTGCCGCGCCAGGAGCCGCAACTCCGTCAGCCGCCGCAACTTTGGCTTCCTTGACCTTCTTCATCTTGACTTTCATCGACTTGACCTTCGGAAGATTGTAGGCTGTGTCGCGCGTGCTCCACTTGCCCATCTCCTGAAGTTTTTTGACGCGCTCGAGGCGCTTGAACACATTGCGATGCTTGGCTCCGACGCTGTCAGAACGCAGGCTGGGATGTTGAGACATAAGACAATGAACTCCTTTGTTTTTTATTGGATCGTTCCGAGCAGCAATTCTGCTAGAGGACCGTATTATACTGATGCTCCGTAAAATGGCTAGTCCCAATTCTAATCAATTTCAGTTCATCTGACCTGAGCAAACCTTGTCCACGATTTATCAGGGGAAGAGAAGACACGAAACTCTGGAAAGATCCCGCGAAAGTTATTTATCGAGATTTCCCAGAAATAAAAAAGGACGCTCAGCGAACCATCGGCCGGACGTACGCATCCCCCGACACGAGATTCTGTGTGCGCAACTGCTTGAGGATCTTGTTGGCATCCTGGCGAGACTGGAAAGCGGCAATACAAACCTGAAGATGCTTCCCGCTCGGGATGATAAAGGAGTTATACCCCCTTTGAGCAAGCTTCTGGATCTCACGATCCGCGGCCGATTGGGTGATGTAAGTCACATGCTGGATCGTGAATTTTCCGTCGGGCCGGGTCACTGTCGCAACAGGTCTGGGTAACTCCGCCACAGTGATAGGAACTTCTTTAGGCACGGATTCATCACGCAAAACAACAGCGCTCGTTTTAACAGCAGGAACAACCACGGGTGCAGAAACAGCGGGCAACACATCCGACTGAGCGATCGGGGTGATCACCTGGCTTTCGTGAGTAAGTCTCTTCCCCTTTTCAACCCCCCAGGAAAAAGCAAGCACATAGAAAACAAGCAGCGCCAGCGTCAGCCCGATCGTCTGGTCCAAACGCAAAGTCAGGAATTTAATTTCAAGAAAAGAACTTCGAGAAACCACCGGCTCGTCCGAAAGCGTCCGTGGGGTGGGTAGATCAAACAATTCAGTTTGCATTTTAGTTTCCTCCGCACATTCATTTACGGCAAAGCGCACGGAAAGATTTAGCAAAAACTAGCGGAAAGATGAAGAAAAAAGACGAGAAAAAATGCTACGGAGTAACGCTCGATGGCGGATGAAGAAAACTGTTCACTTCCTTCATCCGCCATCGAAGGTTCAGTTTTATTTGGCGAGTTTGATCCTCTGTGGAGGCCACCAGATCATAAAGGCTTTTCCGACAAGATTTTTCTTGGGAACAAATCCCCACTGACGGCTGTCGGCCGAATGCGCCGAATTGTCGCCCAATGCGAAGTATTGTCCTTCGGGCACGCGAATCACAAGACCGGATTTTCCATATTGCCAGTCTTCGAAGTTGTAGTAGTGATTCTTGGAAAACGGCGGCTCAGTAATCGGTTTTCCGTTCACGATCAAAACTCCATTGCGAATCTCCAGCGCGTCCCCGGGGAGTCCTGCCAGACGTTTCACAAAATCTTTTTTCGGGTCCACCGGATACTTGAAGACAATGATGTCACCGCGCTCCGGCGAGTGGAAACGATAGCTCAACTTATCGACAAATATCTTGTCTTCTTCCATGAACGTGGGCTTCATGGAACCGGTCGGAATTTTGTAAGGCCCAAAGATGAACGTGCGGATAATAATGGCCAGCACCGCGGCCACAAGAAGGGGTTCCCCCCATTCCTTCCAAAACATAAAAAGTCCGCGCTTCGAATAACGGATCAAGTAATAGGCGATCATGACCCCAAGGGCCACAACCCCGAGCATCAGCATGTGTATCGTTTGAGCATCCATATTTTCTAGCATATAAATACTGTTCTCCATTTGATATTAAGGGTTAACAGTACCATCCCGCCTTCCCCTTAAATTGAACTGTCAGGCGGTATCAGTCCACCTTCAAAATACTGATAAAAGCTTCTTGCGGGAGCTCCACTGTTCCGATCTGTTTCATGCGCTTCTTCCCTTCTTTCTGCTTTTCCCAAAGCTTGCGCTTACGTGTGATATCGCCGCCATAACATTTGGCGGTCACATTTTTCTTGATCGCCGCGATCGAATCGCGAGCGATGATCTTCGCACCGATCGCCGCCTGGATCACAACCTCGAACATTTGCCGTGGGATCACTTCCTTGAGTTTCTCCACGAGGGCCTTCCCCCGAGGGTAGGCCTTTTCCTTCCAGGTGATGATCGCGAGTGAGTCGATCGGTTCGCCATTGATCAAAATGTCCATTTTGACAAGGTCGGAGGGTTTATGCCCGATAAAATCATAATTAAGCGACCCATACCCGGCGGTAAACGACTTGATCTTGTCATAAAAATCCATCACGATCTCAGCGAACGGAATGTCATAGGTGACCACCGCGCGTTTCGTATCGAGATATTCCGTACTCTTGTACGTCCCCCGACGGTCCTGGCAAAGTTGCATGATCACCCCGAGCGCCGTGGTCGGGATCATCACGTGAGCCCGGATGTAGGGCTCCTCGATAATCTCGATCTGCTGGACCGGAGGCAGGTTGGTCGGATTCTCGATCTCGAGGATCTCGCCTTTTGTTGTCAGCACTTTGTAGACCACGCTCGGCGCTGTGATGATCAATGCGAGATTAAACTCCCGCTCGAGCCGCTCTTTGATAATGTCCATATGAAGAAGCCCGAGAAATCCGCAGCGGTATCCGTGCCCGAGCGACGCCGAAGATTCCGGCTCATAGACGAAGGAAGAATCATTGAGACGCAGCTTCGCGAGAGCGTCCCTCAAGAGCGCAAAGTCATTGGCCTGAATGGGATAAAGGCCGCAAAAAACCATGGGTTTTACTTCCTGATACCCCGGCAAAGGCTCCGTGGCAGGATTGAGGGCGAGCGTCATCGTATCCCCGATCTTGACCTCCGAAATATCCTTAATGTTCGCGTTCATGTAGCCGACCGCGCCGACCCCCAACTCGTCGACCACTTCGGGATTGGGATTAAAAATACCGACCTGATCCACTTCGTGCTGGTTGTGGGTCTGCATCATCAAAACCTGGTCATGCGTGCGGAGTTTTCCGTCAATAATACGGAAATAGGCCACGACCCCCTGATAACTGTCGAACTTGGAATCGAATATAAGGGCACGGAGCGGCTTTTCCATATCGCCCTGGGGCGGAGGGATCTTCTCAAGGATCGCCGTCAGGATCTCCTCGGTGCCTTCCCCCGTCTTCGCGCTTGAGAGAATAATTTCACTTCCATCGACTCCCAGAAAGTCGACGATCTCTTTTCGCACACGCTCCGGTTCGGCGGTCGGAAGATCGATCTTCGTGATAATAGGAATGATCTTGAGATTCCGTTCCATCGCCAGATAAAGATTCGTCACGGTCTGAGCCTGGATCCCCTGCCCGGCATCCACGAGAAGCAGTACGCCTTCACAGGACGCGAGACTTTTGGAAACCTCATAGGTGAAATCAATATGTCCCGGCGTGTCGATCAGGTTCAGCCAGTGGTCCTTGTAATGGATACGCACAGCACGGGCCTTGATCGTGATACCGCGCTCACGCTCCAGCTCCATGTCATCCAGGATCTGAGCTCTAAATTCACGCTGGGAGATAGCCCCGGTATGGAGTAGCAGACGGTCAGCGAGCGTAGACTTCCCGTGGTCAATATGGGCAATAATGGAAAAGTTGCGGATCTGGGCGGGATTTATCATGATCAGGAATTCTGGGCGGCGTCCCTGAGTTCGCGCATCGCCGCGCCGCGGTCCGGCTTTCCAAAAACCGAGCTCCCAGCGACAAGCAGGTCCGCTCCAGCGAGAACCACCTGAGAAGCGTTTCCGGCAGTGATGCCGCCGTCCACGGAAATAAGACCTTCAAACTTCGAGCGCAGAACCTTGACCTTCTCCATCATGTCCGGCATAAACTTCTGCCCGCCGAATCCCGGCTCCACGGACATCACGAGAACCATATCAAGCTCCGGGAGATAAGGAAGTACGGTCTCAACCGGCGTTTTCGGTCGAAGCGAAAGCCCGGTCTTGGCTCCTGACTCACGGATCATGCGGAGTACGCCGTGAATATCTTTTTCTGCCTCCACGTGGACCGTGATCCAGTCCGCGCCCGCCTTACGGAATTCCGCGACATAACGGGACGGCGTATCGATCATCAGATGCACATCAAGCGGCAATTCCGTGACCCGGTGGACCGCGGCAACCACAAGGGGCCCGATCGTGATATTCGGCACAAAGCTACCGTCCATCACATCGATATGAAGCGCGTCACATCCGGCGTTCTCGACATCGCGGACTTCTTCGGCCAAACGGCTAAAATCCGCCGAAAGCAAACTGGGGGCGATCAGGATCTTTTTCACGCAGACACCTCATGAACCTTTAATAAATAGGATTTTAGTGATCTCGCGCTGCATTTTTTCAGGCACAGGACCGATCAGCGAAAGATTCAAGTTCCCGGTCCGAAAGATCTTCTGCGAAAGCTGCTGAATATCCTCGAGCGTCGCGGCCTCAATCTCGCGACGAATTTCTGCCTTATCCGGAAGCTCTCCCCCGCAAAGAGCCTTCTCCCCGGCCCAAAGCAGATGGTCCAGAGTATCTTCCACGCCCATCGAGACCTGGCTCATAAAATAATCCTTCGCGCGACGGAGTTCCCCGGGTTTCACGAAACTTTCCCGGACCTTCGCTAGTTCTCTCAAGATGACTTCCACGGCGCGCACGGACTTTTTCGTCTCCACTCCCGCGGAAACCGTAAAGGCTCCCGCATCCTGATAGCCCGAGATCCCGGATTTGATCTCATAGGCGAGCCCCCTCTTTTCGCGTACTTCCTCGAAAAGGCGGCTGGACATATTGGCACCGAGCATCACATGGAGAAGTCCCAGTTTGTAGCGATCCGGATGCATTCGCGGCAAGGCGTGAAGGCCGATCACCAGATGGGTCTGCTCGGTTGTCTTCTCATAGTAATGAGTTCGCGGCTTCGTCTGCTCACTTTTCGCCGGCGTGAAACGGGAAGCCTTTTTCTGCGGCTTTGTTCCGTAGATCGCGGCAACTCGCTCCAAGACTTCATCGTGGACCACATCCCCTGACACCGAGACCAGGATATTGCTTGTGTGATAATAATCTCTCTTATAACCCACGATCTCCGAACGCGTCATCCGCGACACCGTCTCCGCCGTTCCGGCTATGGTGCGACCCAGCGACTGGTCGGGCCACAACAGCTCTCCCATCAGCTCATGCACATGATGCGACGGGAGATCACGATACATCTTGATCTCTTCCAGGATCACGGTCCGCTCTTTCGCGAGTTCCGCGGGCGGCACCGTCGAGTGAAGCACAATATCGGAAAGGACCTCAAGAGCCCGGGGATAATACTGCTTCAGGAGCTTCGCGAAATAGCAGGTGGCTTCCTCTCCGGTAAAAGCATTCAGGATCCCGCCCACGCCCTCGATCTCTTCTTTGATCTGGCGCGTGTTCCGGGTGGGGGTTCCTTTGAACATCATATGTTCGAGAAAATGCGAGATCCCGGAGATCTTCTTGGGTTCATAACGCCCGCCGGCTTTGACCCAAATAGCCACTGCGGCAGACTCCCGGTTCACCATGGGAACCGTCAGTACTCGCAGCCCATTTTCTAAAGTTGTCAGTTGATAATTCATGATTTCACCTTTGTGAGTTCGCGATCGTGCTGTCTAAATAATTCTGTAAGATCCGCTGCGCCGCGAGTTGGTCGATCATTTCTTTACGCCTCTCCCGGCGGACATCGGCGTCGATCATCATCCGGTCCACTTCCTTGGACGAAAGCCTCTCATCCCACATCACCATCGGCACCGCAATGCGCGACTGGAACCACTCCACTTCCAGGACCCGCTTCTTCGCCGCGATCCCCATCTCCCCCTTGAGAGTGATGGGGAGTCCGACCACGACTTTCTCGGCCTTATGCTCCTGTATCAATTTCAGGATCTGGGCCAAAACCTGCTCACGTCCCCGCACTTCGATCGTCTTCACCGGAAACGCGATGGTGGTACCCGCGGGAACGAACGCGACACCGATCCGCTTCTCCCCGAGGTCCAGGCCGAGCAGCGCGCCGCTCATACGCCGTGCACGGCTTGCGACATCTTCTGAATGAACCGCTCCGCCGCGCTCACGCCACGCTTCAAATGCTCGATCACCGCGCTCCCGACGATCACCCCATCGGCCATACGGGAAATATCCCGCGCCTGTTCCGGGGTGGAGATCCCGAACCCGGCCAAAACGGGTTTTGTTGTCATACGCTTTAACTTCAAAAGATGCGCCTTTAGATCCGCGGGCAAAGCCTTGCGCGTGCCCGTCACCCCTCGAAGCGAGACATAATAGACGAAACCTTGCGACTTCCCTACAAGCATCTTCGCCCTGGGATCCGCGGTCGTCGGCGCGACAAGCTGGACAAAATGAAGCTTCTGTTTCCGGCACTCGGACTGGAACTCCGTTTCTTCTTCGGGCGGCAGATCCGGAATGATAAGACCGTCGAGACCCGCGCTTCTCGCGTCGCGGGCAAAGGCCTTAGTTCCATAAGAAAAGACAGGATTGATATAGCCGAAGAAAACGATCGGAAGCTTGCAACCCTTTTTCCGGAGGCGCGTTACAACGTCGAAGGCGTCCTTGATCGAGACGTTTTTCTTAAGCGCCTGCTGGGAAGAAAACTGTATCGTCGGTCCGTCGGCCAAGGGATCCGAAAAAGGAAATCCCAGTTCCAGGATATCCACTCCGGCTGCGGCCGACGAAAGGATCAACCGCTCCGTCGCGGCAATACTCGGGTAGCCCAAAGTCAGAAAGACACAGAAAAGCTTTCTTTTTTGACGCTTGGCCTGCTTTATTTTTTCAGACAGTAAATTTTTCATTTGTCGTCTCAGAGATACTGCTGCACAGTGTGAATATCTTTATCGCCCCGGCCTGAAATACAAACGATGACAATATCGTTTTTCTTGGTCTTCGGCATGAGTTTTGGAAGATACCCAAGCGCGTGCGAAGGCTCAAGCGCCGGCATGATCCCCTCGAGCTTCGTCAACACCTCAAAACCTTTAAGCGCGTCGCCATCCGTCACGGCATAATAGGACACGCGCCCCGAGTCCTTCAGATAAGCGTGCTCCGGTCCCACCGAAGGATAGTCCAGGCCCGCGGAGATCGAATGCGCGAGCAGGACCTGCCCATTCTTGTCCTGAAGCAAATAACTTTTCATCCCATGCAAGATGCCGGGCCGACCTTTTGTGATGGAAGCCGCGTGATGCGGCGTCGAGACGCCCTCACCGGCGGCTTCGATCCCGACGATACGCACGCTCCGGTCTTTGAGAAAAGGATGAAAGAACCCCATCGAATTACTGCCGCCGCCGACGCAGGCGATCAGATAATTGGGAAGCCTCCCCGCTTGTTTCACGATCTGCCGGCGCGTCTCCTTGCCGATCACGGATTGGAATTCCCGGACCATCTCCGGATAAGGATGCGGCCCCACGACTGAGCCCAAAAGATAATGCGTATCCTCCACGTTCGTGACCCAGTCGCGAATGGCTTCATTGGTCGCGTCCTTTAGGGTCTTCGAACCCGAATGGACCGGCCGCACTTCCGCGCCAAGCAGTTTCATCTTGTACACATTCAGTGCCTGGCGCTCGATATCAACCGCGCCCATATACACCACGCACTTGAGCCCGAACACGCAGGCGGCGGTAGCAGTTGCGACGCCATGCTGCCCCGCGCCGGTCTCCGCAACGAGTCGCGTTTTCCCGAGCCGCTTGGCCAAAAGTCCCTGAGCGAGCGTGCTATTGATCTTATGCGCCCCGGTATGAAGAAGATCTTCGCGCTTGAGAAAGATCCTTCCCCTGCCGAATTTCGCCGAAAGGTTCTTGGCCTCATAAAGAGCCGTCGGACGCCCCGCGTAAGATTCGAGGTAATAACGGAGCTCCTCATGAAACTTCTTATCGCGTTTGATCTTCCGATAGGCTGCAGTCAATTCCTCGCACGCCTTGACCAAGGTCTCAGGGACATAACGCCCCCCATAAGGGCCGAAATGCCCTTTCACGTCAGGAAGCTGACTCATACCTTCACCTCCGCAATATCGGACTCCCGAACCCATCCGCTCTCCCCGTTCGTCAGAAGCACCCGGCTCCAATCCTCACGCCGGTCCACCACAAACACCTTGATGCCTTCGCCCATTTTAAACGCAACCTGGTCATGTTCTGAGGGACCGAAACGCGCTTCGCATTCTTTCTGCATCACGATCGCATCCCGGATCACATTACTCTGCACCTGTTTCCCGACGCCCACAAGCACGACGAGAAGGAGAACGAAAAAAACAAACCGCTGCCAGGGATTCCAGAAAACACCGCGCCCTCTCAGAAAATAAAGGATCCCTCCCAAGAGAAAAACAAAAAGAACTGACAGCACTCCCACATAGATCTCACGCTCCGTCGCATACTTCAGAACCGCCTCGGTCGCCTTCAGATACCAATTGCGCGAATCTTCCACGCGATACTCGAGAAGCCCTTGCGTGTGGCGGAGATTTTCCCGGATATCCGCGTTCCGCGGGTCCAGTCTCAACGCCTTTTCATAGCTCAGGATCGCCTGACTATATTTCCCGAGCCGCACGTAAGCGTTGGCCAGATCATAATGGAATGCCGCAACACGCGGGGTCTTTTCGATCAGCGATTCATAAAGTCCGGCCGCTTTCGCGTAATCCCCGGTCCGGTAACTGGTGTTCGCGTCTTCAAAAAGTTTCGCCGCGTCCGCCGCCGTGCAGAACGAGGGCACCAAACACAACGCGATCAGTAAAAACCCGGCGATCCGTTTCATCTCCGCATCCTTTCGATCCGGTTCACGGTATCCTGGAAGATCTTGAGCCCGATCTTCTTCGAAGCTTGGGGGATCGAGCCCTTTCCAAAACGGGATTCGTCACACAAGCGATACAGTTCGAACACGTCCTTGAGATGCGCGTCACCGGCACCGAAATGCGCGGTAAGCGTGCTTTCCAGATCCTGGCGCGTCACGCCGTAGGCCGAAAGATCCCATTTGTCCGCGACATAATGGGTCATGGCCTTCTCCAGTTCCACAAAAAAGGCCGCGACATCCTGATCCTTCGAGGAGCGCGCGAGCCTTTTAAGTTTATGCATGGAGGCCGAGGCGGCTGACCGCGCGGTCTTACGGCGGCGAAGGGCCGTGTCTTTTGAGAAAAGCCGATCCTGCCGGTCCTTCATCCACAAAATAAGGAGGAGGACCCCGAGGAGGAGATCCACTCCGGCAAGGATTTTGTAGATCTTATCCACGATCCCGGCCTGAAAAACCTCGGGAAGTCTTTCGTCAATATAGCGGATGTCTTGGCCTTCCGACTTGACCTTTTTCTGAAAGATCGAATTCCCCGACAACTCCTTCGGCATCTGAAAAGCTTGCTCCGAATGCTCCACTGTGATCGGGAAATTCGGAGTCTGCAGCGTCACGTACTTTTCCTGACGCGGATCAAAGTAGCTGAACTCCAAAGGCGGGATAAAGGAACTGCCCTCCTCTTTAGGAATAAAAACCGTCTCAAAACTCTTCGTGCCCCCGACCACATTTTCGGTCTGGTAGAGTTTTGAATTGGTATCGGCGTCGTACGTCTTGAAGCCCGTCAGTGCCGGGATCTTGGGGCGAGTGATCGTTTCAATATTGCCTTCCCCTTCAATGACCATCTTGAGCGTTACCGGCTCATTCTGCTTGACCTTGTCTTTATCTACCGAAGCAGACAAACGAAAAGATCCCACAGCTCCCTGAAAACCGGCAGGCTTCCCATTTTCGGGCAGGGGTTTCACGACCAACTGGATCGGCGGAGGGTTAAGCAACTTGTTCTGACGACGCGCGAAAAAAGAACCTCCCGTAAAAAAACTGTCACTAAAAAATTCATCGAAGGCGTTGTTGCCCTGCGGCTCTTCCCGGATCGAGACTTTGAGGCTTCCGGGCTGGATCGTATAATTCCCGGGCGCGGTCGGAAAGAGCGCGAGTTTTTTCACGTCAGCCCGGATGTAACGCTTTCCGTTCATGCGGACATTTTCCCTTGGAACTTCCCGGTCCATCGGAAATTCCTCGATCCAGAACCCGCTTGTTTCCGGCTCCTTTTCAAAACCTTCGTAGCGCGTGTCATACCGGGTGTAGAGGGAGTAGGTCAGAAGCATCTGCTGGTTCTGATAAAGGGTCGTCCGGTCGACGGTGGCCTGCACGAAAATATTGTCATCTGTGCCCGGAGATACGGAAACCGTCTCATCCTGCGGCGCCTGAGGCGGCATTGGTGCGTTCACAGGAAGGGGTTGCGTCGGCACTTGGGGACTTGCCGGTTGCGCCTGACCGCCGGTGATGTCGAGCGTCACCGCCTCGGTGCTAAGCATGCTTTGACCTACCGGGATCTCGAAAGGCCCAAGGACACAGTGCCCGGCCCTCTGAGGGATCAGGGTATAACTGAACTCAACATTGGAAGAAGATACTCCGTTCACGAATGCGATGTGGGATGCGCGCCCGGTGTAATACGCATCAAAACCATCGAGTTTGGGAAGCCGCGGCGCCTGAAGATTCATGGCCTGGCCGTTCACGCGGATATTGAGCCGGATCTCTTCCCCCACCTGGGCCGTATTCTTATTCACGGAAGCAGATACACGGACTTCCTCGGCCTGAAGGGTAGGGACAGAAATACCCAGAATGAGTGCTGCGATGATTAGGATTTTTTTCATAGTAGTGTCACAAGAGGCGGTATTGTATAGGAATCACAACACAATTTCAAACAACGAGTTAAGCGCGGAACGTTTGTCGGAAATCCTTTGAAGGAGACGGTCGAGTTCAGCGGTCGTCTTGACCCGGGCATGCAACTCAAAGCCCGGCTCTTCGAAGCCCTGAACGGGCTCCAGGCGAAGTTCCTTGGCATCCCGGAGAATATCGGCCCGGCGTTCCTCGAACGCCTCAAGGTATTGAGAGTACCCGGGAAAACGAAGCCGCTTGATCGCGGCAAAAAGCCGGTCCGCCTTTGTCCTCGGATCCATGCCCCGCACGTCGAGAGCCTCCAAGACCTTGTTTTCCGCAAGAATCGTCTCAAGATTTTTCCCCGTGCCCCGGATAAGATCGGCCAGCCATTCCCCGGCCTGAAGTAGTTGGGAGCTGGTGAGCTTGGCCTTGCCGCAGATCTTTCGGGCGAAGCAGATCTGATCGGCCTTAGAGAACTTCAGGAGAAACGTCATCGCTCGAAGCGGCAAATGCCCATCGGCCACGAGATCCTTCACCGGCGCCGGGCATTGATCGATCTTCTGATAAAATTCCAGCAAGTCCTTGTCACCCGGAAGCCCCAAGATCGGCATGATCACGCGAAGCGTGTCGGCCTCGGAAAAATGAAGCTCACGAACCGCCATTGCCAGCGCCAGCGCACGGTCGATCTCGGGAAAATTCTGTTTCCAATTCGTGGCAAGGCTCAGGAGAAAAGAATCCCGCCGATCCATCGCTTTCACGGCGAACACCGGAACGGTCTTCATTTTCAGAGCTCTCGCCGCATGAAGACGCTTGTGTCCCGCGATCACGGTGGGACGGTCCCCCGCCGTTACCAAGATCGGCATCATCATTCCGGCGCGTTTGATCGACGCCTGAAGAAAATTATCCGCCAGGCGGTACCGGTAGCAAAACGCACCGTCTTTTCGTATCTTCTGAACCGCCATTCCACCTACGAGGTGTGACATATCACACCTCGTAGGTGGGATCGGGTTTACTTGAGTGTGGCGAGCCATTCTTTCTCCAACTGAGCGGTCGAGATCAGGAGCACTTCCTCGATCGCCTGCTCGACGGGTTTCCCCTCTTTGATCTTGATGAGGATCTCTTTGATGCGGTACATCTGATATCGGTCGACCATGTAGCTGACCAGTTTAAAAACCTGCTGGTAAAAGAGCGCCACTTCAAGCGGGTCCATCTTTTCCACATCCAGATTTTCAGAAAGTAACCGGTTCATCGACATGAGGGTCTGCGTACGGATCGCCGCGTTAAATACCAGCAAGTCGACCGGCTTAATCTTGTTCTGCTCATACTGCGCCAGCCCTTCATGAAGCCAAGCAGGAGCCCGCCCGCCGCTCAGAGAAGCCACAAAGGCGTGTGTCATTTCGTGGGTCGCGGCCGAGCGCAAGTCCTGTTCCCGGAATCCCTGTTTATAGGCCGGCAAACGGATCTTCCCGTCATACAGCCCTCCCACAAAGTCCTTCTGCCCCGTCACGTCATGGAACAGATCCCCCTCATAAAAAAGCACCGCCGTCTTGTGATTGAAGTATTGCCCGAAATCCTGAGAGATCTGGCGGTAGGTTTCCTGCAACATACTCTTCAACCAGGAACCCTCGTAGCCTTCCTCTCCCTTTTGGTATTTGATAATAAAATGCTCTTCGTCATAAGTGTCGAGGTTCTTTTCCACGGCGTTCTCTTTCTGGATCTTCTCGATCTTCTCACGAAGCCGCGTCGACGGGCTCACCAGATAGCTGCGTTTGTAATAATATTCCGCCTTCTCGAAATTCTGCTGAAGATTCTCGATCTCCCCAAGAAGTTCAAAAGCGAGAGCATTGCGCGGCTCAAGCGCGATCGACTCATTCAGTGCATCCCGCGCGAGCTCAAACTCATTCTTTTCAAAGAACTTCACGGCATCGTTATAAAGCTCGATCGCCATGGGGGTCATGGGGGCCTTGCCGTCCCGGGACGCGTAGAAGCGATCGATGTCGATCTTCTGCTGACGTTCCACGGACTCCTTGCCGTGATCGTTATCGTTTGTTGCCGCGTGTGAGATAGCGCAAAGAGCAAAGCTCAAAGCGAAAAACGCAGGAACGCTCAGTAAAACGGGGAATGGGGAACGGGGAACGAAAGAACATTTCCCCTGATCAATATTAGTCTGCATCTCGGGCACCATCTTTAGTCGTTGGTCCATCGTTCGGCCATCGCGACGCGCTTGCCGATCGAGGGATGATCGTAAAAAAACCATTCATACCACGCCGGGGGCTCCGGGTCCGCGAGATTCTGTTCACCGAGCTTTTTCATGCAAGTGATAAAAACATCCCGCGTCTCAAGGGCCCTCAGTGCGAAAAGATCCGCCGCCCGCTCACGCCTTCGCGAGTAACCGTTCATGAGCGGCGTCAGGATCAGATTCACGATATAAAAGATAAGGAACAGGAGTGGCAAACCGGCAACATCGGACGCTGAAGCCAGCCCCACCTTCCCCGCCATGGCTCGAATCCCCCAAAAGCCCGCCGCGAACGCGACGAGCGAAGCCACAAGCCCGAACCCCAGCAGCCGCCAGACATCCTGGTGTTTGTAATGCCCCAATTCATGAGCCACCACCACCTCCACTTCCGGATGGGTGAAGTTCTGGATCAAGGTATCACTCAGAACGACACGCTTCGTCCGGCCAAGCCCCATAAACGCGGCATTCGCCTTCTTGGTCGTCTTGCTCAAATTAAGCGAATAGACATTCCCGACCGGCATATCAAAGCGCGCGGCAAGAGCCAAAACCTTCGTCTCCAGGTCCTTGTCCTCAAGGCTACCATACTTGTAGAAAAGCGGAACGATCAGAACCGGAAATACCTTGCCCAGAACATAGCTGACGAACGCGTAGGCCGCCCAGGCCCAAAGCCACCAATGGGACGGATCGGCGCGAATGATCCAATAAAGGCATTCCAGGAGAACGAGGGATAACCCGAATGAAAGAAGCGTCTTCTTCCCGAGATCCAAAAGCCACTGGCGGAAATTCTGATTCGAGAGACCGAACCGGTGCTCCAGCATGAAGCCGGAATAAAAAGAGAGCGGCAAGTCGAATATCAGAAAGAAAAGCGAGAACAGGACAAAATAGATCGCGACCACGCCCCAGTCGCCAGCACCCACGAGAGCAACGGCATTCTGCCGCATCCCGAACGTCCATCCGCTCGCGATCAATATTCCAAGCAGCGCCGGCGTCAGAACGAGCTGGAACAGGCTGAGCCTTCGATGGATGAGCTGGTATTCACGAGCTTTATTTTCCATAGACGGCTCTTTCCATGTCACACCTATTTGAACAACCGAATGTACGTAGCCGATCGTAAGTAATAGGTAGTATGTAGTAGGTAGAAAATCCGTCTTTCGTTTCCCGTTACAACCTACCATCTACTACCTATCACCTACCACATACCACCTACCGTTTTTCGTCGAACTCCGTCATGACCCCAAAATGATCCGAGGGGAAAACACCCGCGGGAGACGGCTGATTAAAAACAACAGCGGACGACTTGATCTTCTCAAGCGGCCCGGTCCGCTCCTTAATAAAAATGTAATCAATCCGGCGCTCGGCCATTTTGTCCCGCTCTTTTTTCCGCGTACGGGTTCCGGTAATCCCAGGTCAGGCCCAAATCGCCCGGATTCTTGACATAGAACGTATCGATCCACTTCCGGATCTCCCGCAAATACACCACCGGTGGCGTGCTCGCACCGCCGTTGAAGTCCCCCAAGACAACCGCGGGAAGATTGACGGATTTCTGATTCACGAACGCTTCAAGTTCCAGTGTCTGTTTCATGCGAAACTCGTTCTCGTCGGCCCGCCAGGAAAGATGCGTGTTGAAAAGCGCAACATCCTGAGTTCCCGTATCAACGCGGAGATAAAAGGCGTAACGAAGGTAATCCTCGGAAGGCGACCGGGTCTTCATGACAAGACATTCCTGCTCGACTGGTTTGAACTTGGAAAGGAAAACAAGTCCGGAATGTTCCCCGCTCACAGCCAAATAGGGATACCCGCTGCGCTCCCGGGCCTCTTCCGCCCATTCCATGTTGAATACTTCCTGAAGTCCGACAATGTCCGCCTGATATTCCTTAAGGCCCCGGAAGATCAGCTCCCACCGCTCGCGCCACGGCCCGCGCTCTTGCCAGGTATTTAACGTGAGTATCTTCATGCTCGGCTTGCCTCGCACAAAAAGTTAGGCGTCGTGAGTTCAGAGTTCGGTGAACTGCTTACGCGATTTTTTCTACTCATGGCTCTGAACTCCAGGCTCATGACTGCGGCTGTGGCGCAGCCGCTCCAGCCGCCCGATCATCTCATGCCGGATCTTTTCTTTCGCTTCGTCCATGGAGGCATCCGCGAAATCATCGAGCGACACGGGTCTACCGATCGAAACGACGAACGTACTCCGCTTTCTGATAAACCAGGACTTTTTGGGGAGTGCCTGCCCCGTCCCATCGATAACAATCGGAAGGATCTCCACTTTATTGTCCCGCGCCAATTTGAAGGCTCCCATCTTGTAGGCATGAATCTTCCCGTCCGGGCTGCGCGTCCCCTCGGGAAAAAGGAGCACACTGACATTTCGCTGAAGAACTAGTTTGATCCGCCTTGCCGCTTCGCGGCCGCTCTTATGGCTCGCCCGATCGACCGGCACATAACCCGCGGAAGCCATGGCCCAGCCCATAAAGGGGATCTGGAAGAGTTCCCGCTTGGCCAGGAATTTAAAATTCAGCGGGAGCGCCGCGCAAACGGCCAGGATGTCCAGCATGCTCTGGTGGTTCGCGACGACGATATAGTGTTTCCCTTTCTGGAGATGCTCTTTCCCTGTCACTTCAAGCTTCCAGATGGAGCTCAAGGCAATGATCGTCCGGGACCAACGGATAGAGTTTTGGTGAACGATCCTCCGCGTCCCCGGGTCAAAGAGAAGGGATAAGGGGAAAAAGATCAGAAGGTCTGTGATCGCCGCAAGAAAAGTCAAGACGATTGTCACCCCCCAAAGAACACAGGAGTAAAAGAGGCTTTCCCAAAATCCGAATGGCTTTTCTCGGGCGGTTTTCATAAGCCGCATTTTAGCGGCAGGTGCGCCAAATAGAAACAGCTTTTTACCCCCATCTCGCAGGTTCCCGGTATCAGAGTTGGTTTGCGAAAACGCTTCAACAATTGGCTAGGCGGCCTGAAGTACCTGAAGGAACGCGTGGATCGCGTCCCCGATCTGGTTCAAACGGCTCTGCAAGCTTTCGTCGGTAGCGGTAATACGTTTTCCGGGCTCAAACCCCATTTCCATGATCGTCAATTCGCTGAGTTCTTTGCCGGGGACAAGCGCCTGAGACAAGCCCACGGCTCCCAATCGAGACGCCATACGAAGGTCAGCATTCGTCGCATCATAAGCCTCCTCCACCACGACGCCTTTGGCTGTATTCAAATTATCCGTCAGCTTTCGCATGATGGCGCGTGCGCCCAACAAGACATAACTGCCCCCGCTGGCATCCGTGTTTAATTTATCGTTCAGCTTTTGCGTGGTCGTCAGGAAGACGGAAAATCTCTTTTCAACATCCTTCCTGAGCATCCCGCGCTTTTCAGCCGCCGCGATAACCCTGTTCTTCAAAGCCCGAACCTGGGCCGGCGAGGGACCTTGTTTGCCAAGATCGGTGACCACCGGCAACTTGTAACGCATCTCCGGATTCGGGTTTAACATAAAGATCGCAACGATCGTTCCCACCCACGCATCCAGTTCCTTTTCGTCCGTAGGCAACGCGTCCACCAATTCAAAGACCCGACCGGCCCCCTGGCCCGCCAGGTGGCTGAAAGCCTTAGGATTGGATCTTTTGAAAGCGCTCACGATATCAGGCGCCTCTTCCCCACCTGCGGCAGCAAGCAATGACTCCAGCTTTCGGGCGGCTTCTTCTGGCGAATCCTGACTCAACGCCATGATCCCGCCCACCAGGAACGCCACCAACACGATGGCCTCCGGCATCTTCGCGTCCACACTCAGAGCCGCACGGACCTCGCTCATTTTTTTCTTCCCCAACAGCGCCCGCAGCTCGGGCGGCAAGGCCTTCAAGATATTCGCTCCGGCATCCACGGTCTTAGTACCGCGAGCCTCAGGTTCTTTCTGATATTGCTCCGCAAAACCCGTCACCTTCAGGGCCGCCGCGATCGCCTTCACCGTAGGCCTCGCCTCCGACCGCATCTCCCCTTCTTTTGCCTCTGTCCGGACTGCGGGAGCCGTTGGGGATTGCCCCATGACCGGCAGCACGGCCGCCTCCACCGCCGCACCCCTCGCTTGGTCAAGAGCCGCTTCCATAGCATCAACCGCGTTAGCTACAGAAGACTCCTCCCTCGCCGCACGGAAGCTTCCAGCAACCAGGGCTTTGGCATCCGCGCTGGGATTCTGGGTCAATTCCTTGACCATTTTCGAAACCGCCAGAGACGCAATGCCGAGTCCCACATTCGCGTATTCTTTTCCAGTTTCTGCCTTAAGAAACTCACAAACCGCCTGACCCGCCTCCAGGGTCATTTCAAACCTTTCCGGCTGTTCCAGCGCCTCTATGGCGAATGTGAGCGCCACAACATAAACACTATCAGGATCATAGATCCTTCTGGCGAAATCGTTAATGAAACCGTTCAATCTCTCAAGCCTCTCCTTCCCCAACCCAAGAGCGTCCGCATTGCCGCTACGCAGATACCGCTCAATGGCGTTTTCCCCTCCTGGGATATGAGCAGTCAGGGCTGAAAGAAAGCGCCTTTCACGAGGGTGAGTTTGCGTCCCATCCTGCGCTTTCCATTCAGCATACTCGGCAGATTTGAGAGGATCCGTCTTTTCGATCTTTTCACCTATTTCGGCCGTTTTTTGGATAGCCTCCCCGCTGACCCTGGCCTCCTCCACGACAAGAGAAAGAGACCGCTGGTTCTCCGGAATTTCCGACGTCCTCGCGGAACGATAATCTTTGTGGGTCAATTCGTGGATCACCGTTTCCAGATCCTCGAACTGATGGAACTTCGTCCGGACCAGGATCACACTCTTGCCTCCCCCAAGATCGATATGCGAGCCTTCATGCGTCGCATCCGAATACAGGGAGTGAGATAGTTCTGAATCATCCGCGACAAAAATAATCTCGTCGGCATCCACCGAAATACCGGCATCAGCCAGCAGAGCAAATATTTTCTTGGAATGTTCCTGAACAAGGCTCCCCCAACGCCCGTTTTTTACGATATCGCGTATCACTTCACGAACGGAAGCCGCGTTATTTTCCGACAAACCTTTCATCACCATTCCGGCACTCCCTTGAGTAGAACGCTCATCCTCCAGGGCCTGTTCATAACTGCGGACCGCCCCTTCCAAACGTGCCAAGGCGGCCCCGGGTAGCGCAGCCTCAGCCTCCTGCCCAGAGTTCGACCCAACGATATCCCTGAGGACACTCAACAAACCCTCTGTCGCCCTCGATGAATCGGCCTCTCGCCGGCTTAGATTCGTCGCAAAGATCTTCCAAAAAACTTCTCTGTCGATATTCTCTCTCTCCGGCAGAGCCGCGTTTCTTTCCAATAGCTCCGAAACAGAAGGCCGCTCCAAACGCGCCCGGATCGCTCCCATATCCGGCGAATACAGGGCCACCGATCCCGGCGACATATGCAAAACCGAATCCTCCCAAGCGTTCGTGACAACCGCCTCGCTTGGCCGCTCTCCCGTTAATATTGCTAGCGCGGCGGCCGACTGCGATTGAATAGGAGTAGAATCCTTCTTCGCCCCCGCTTTTTGCTGATTCACCCAACGGATCAAAAGTGCAACATGAGACAGGCCCATCTTTAAGCTGCGGATGTAATTGCTGATGATCCTGATACACTCATCCCGGTGATTTACAAAAAAATCGAGCGCTTCCTTTTGAGAAAGAGACAAGTCTCTCCATTGAGAAGATTTCTCATGAAGTACGGCATCGATCGCTTTTCCAATATTGAGGTCCCGCGCATTCCATTCCTCGAGGTCGGTCGCGACATTGAGCTTGGCAGGGTCCACATCCCGGAGCCTAAACGCCATATCCAGAAGAAAGCGATCCGCCATGGCTGAGATCATTGTCTTTGTGAAGGTAGACAATCTCACTTCAGAACGATCCGACACGCTGCTGGACCGCACCTCCGCCACCGGCTTCGCTCCCGCCCGCAGATCGCCGCGGGTACTCACTGGCGAAATAACCGGCATTGTGGACGTCTGTCCGACTACCCCAGCCAGCAACTCCCGCGTCTCGGAGCGGTCGGGCTCGTTGGGAATCCCGAGAAATGTTGCGCTTTCATCAAACGCAGACTGAACCTGATCAAATGGAATTTTTAGAAAGCCGGCCAGCTTCTCCATTTTTTCGGCATCGAATCCGGGCCGGAGGGACATCAGCCGGATCAATTCCCACTTCGAACTTGGGGTAAGAAATTCAAGAGGAATGGCTTTGCATTTTTCCTTTTCAAAGATCAGATCGCGAGATGCCACACCATACCGCCGGAAGCCGCGCTCGCTCGTTTGCTTCTCCGGGTCGATTTTGACGCTTTCAAAATCCTTGATATACAGCTTTGCCGTTTCCATATCTGGAAAATTAAAGATCAGCAGGCCTTCTTCCTGCCAGGAAAGCGCTTCCTCGATCGCAATCGTAACCATCCCGCGGCTCATTTCTCCGGTTGCCGCCAGATCCCCCAGCGGATCACGATCGTATTTTTTCACGCCATGAAACCAGATCCTTTTAAGTCTCGCGTCGCTGAACTCATATCCCGTCTTCACTCGGCTGATATCGCCATTTTTGAGCCCCGCTTCCAATTCGCTCGGCAAAAGAGGGACACCATCAACATTCACCAATGCAGCTCCGTCTTTCATCTTCAGGTCGGGATAAGTTCTCGTCTCGGAACGGATTTGATCGGTGGTTTCAAGCGTGCGGCGTTCTTGCCGCTTACCCTCGGCGGGTTGGACGGGCGCCTCATGACCTGCGCCCTCTGGCGTAACACCAGACTTTTCCACGAACTTCTTCGTCTCAGCCTTGATCGTTTCTGTCATCACTTTCGCCACATCCGCACCTCTCCCGATAAAATTTGGCGACAAGGCCGCATCCACGAGCGTCGGAACGACATCCTTCTCGGCGAAAGCTTTAAATACCCTCTCCACCTCTGCTTTCAACCCCGCCGCATTAAACGGATCTTTTCCGTCTTTGTTCTTCATGGAAAAACCGTCCATATCGAAATCAAGGATCAAGGGTTTTCCAGGATCGGCTTGCGGCAATTCTTTCAAGTACACAATGTGAACTTTGATCGGCCTGAGGTGGCTCAGCGTATATTTCTCTAAGATTCCTGGATAGCGCTTCCCCGGATCCTCCTCCGGATGCATATAGACCTGCTTATCGCTGGGATCGGTTTTTGACGTAAGAAGCCCAACATAATAGGTACCCCCTTTCAACACAGCGGGAGCAGCTCCGGGATACTCCGGAAGGATCCAATATATCTCGCTGATCATATGCTGAAGTACCGCAGGAGCGATAAACCCCTCGATGCTAAAGCTTGGCTTGGACATATCCGGCTTATCCGGATCCTTCACATTTTCAAGGTCCCCCAGATCAAAGTGAGAGTCCCAGTGATAAAGCACCGCTTCGTGAATCCCAGCTGCCGCCCATGCAAGGTAAGCGCTATTATGATTCTGCATCATATACACGGGAGCTTTCCCCATATACCCCGTCAGGTGGATACCATCTTTTTCATGTTTTGTGACGCTGGGAACATAATCTGGCTCGAGTTGTTGGCCATGCAGTGAAATGGAGGCCGCTAACGATAATCCCGCAAGCCCCGCTCGCCGGAGCAACGCTTTCCGCACCTCGGAGCGATCGGTAGCCGCGGTGGAGTTATTTGACCGGGACTCGGAACGGCCTCCGGGCGCAACAAAATCGTGAAAATATCTATCTTTCGGCTCGTTAAAAAAGAATCCCGATCGGGCGGCAAACAGATAGTGACGTTTTACAAAATCCTTGAGCGCCGCGGAAGCATTATCATCTCCTTGTATTTCCCCGAAGAATTCCTCGCCGTTGTCTTCTTCATGGACCCTCATGACAACATCCATGAACTCATCGGCGGAAAGGCTCCAATTTTTCTCGTTTATAGGTTTTAGCTCAGAATTTTGCGGCAGCCTCGCTGTTGACCTGCTCGGCCCGCTCCCCAACATCTGTCCTCCGGCAACAAAGGGTGTTCTACGAGGTATGCCATCGAGCTGTCCCCCTCCTACAGGAGTAAACGACTCCATGATCTCCCAGGCCGCCCGCGCCACGGGAAGATCGCCGTTATCGGCAAGCCGGAGCACCAATTCGTTATCCACAACCCGCATCACGACATTACTCCTCCGTGGATTTCCGTACATCCTGCCGGTCCCTTTAAACGAGCTGATCATGAAGGCAATAGCACGCGCATCTAGATATTTCAGTAGTCCGGATAATTCTTCCCTCAAGCGGGATCGCTGGTCCAACATTCCATCATCGATCTGAGGGCCGCCATTGAGAGACAAGAGTCCCATCGCCCTCAGACCATCCATGTGCTCCATCAACGCATCCTCGGATAAAGCCTCAATGTCCGTTCCATCCCACTTTGACCGGGTTAATTCTTCGAGGATCTTCACAGGCTCATCCATAGGGATATCGCGCTCAAGCATCTTCACGGCGGGCCTCTCCTTTTTAGCAGGAACCGGCGGTAACACAACCGGCTGCTCCGATGTTCCCACGAGAGGTCCTGGCTGATCGATCCCGGCATGAGACGCAAATGATTCCGACAATGCTTGGGCTCGATCTGCGGGTTGCAGGGATAATTCGTCGAGAAAATCCACTAAGTGGAATCCCAATGGGGGATGCCCTGCGTTATCCGCCATATAGCTGTCTCTATAACGCACGGCATATTGATTCATGAGGTTTTCATGATGCTGCCCCGTAAAAAACAAGGCCAACTCACTTTTGATCCTGTCCGGCGATTTCAATATCCCGTAATCCACAAGAGCCATAATAAAATCAAACCGCTCCTGCGGGGACATCGAAAGCCCCCTATAACCCGGAAACCATCCTTCCATATATTCCCGCATGTCTTCATTCTGGGTGAGAGTCCCCGTCGTGACGCCGTCGCCCGCCGAAGCCTTGTTCAGCGCAACAAGGCTTCGCGCCAGAACACCCCGTTGCTGCATGAGGCCGTCTGACGCCCTGCAGCTTTTATCAACTTCCAGTAAGAGCGCGATCCTGGAGGGCAGTCCTTGCGTCTTATCTTCCCTCATGAGTAGATCGACCACAGCCTGAAAGATCTCGGGATCCGAAGCACCTTCTTTGAGAAATTGCGTAAGACGCTCATCGCGCAGCGGATTCCCTTCGCGCTGAGTTTCAACCCAAAACCTGAGTTTGCGTATACCCTCCCGCCGCACATCCGCCTCTGCCGATCGCAGCTCATGAAGAATATTCCCCATAAGATCAAATCCCAACGGATTTTTCTGTTGAGGGATGGGCGGAAACATATCCTCCCGTGACTGGCCGGGGTTGGCGGCATCCATGACCTTACGGACCTTCTCCGCATGCGCCGAGTTCCCCCGATCATCATTAAATCTCTTATTCGTATCATTAAACAAAGCCTCATCCGCACGGATCAATGCCAACGCCTGATTCGCCACATAAGAAGCTCTTGCAAGACCCTTCCGAACTTCCTCGCTTGGATGAGCGCCATATTGGTCCGCGCTGAGCTTCATAAAACGTTCGATATGTTTTTTAATTTCAAGCAAGGAGTGAAAGTTCTTAAGGTCCGGATCATAATAATCGTGAAGGGCTCGAAGCGCCCCGATCTCACCTTTCAGATAATAATTAAAAACGCGGTGAACGAGCTCTTCGAGCTTTTCGAGCGGCATGGCGGCGGGAGAATCGTAGAGGATATGATGTTCCCGCGCAAAGTTCGCGAACGCCCGCTGATTATTAAGGTCTTCCCCGTCAAGGTCGTACCAGCCACCGCGGGGGGCTTTATACGTTTCGAAGCCATCGTCCTTAGCATCCGCACCAGCCGCCTTTATCTTCGGAGCAAAATCCATCGGCATCACACCTTTATCAAGAAGTGTGGCTGCCACCGCGTCGCTCACGGTTTGAGTCGGATCCTCCGAAAGCCTCCGCACCTCGATCCCGCTCGATGCGGGAAGAGCGGCCTCCGGCAGGAAAGTTTCGTTACCGAGGATCACGGATCCGGGAGGAAGCTTCAATGAACCGATGATTACCGTATCCATCGGATCGATCACGGCCAATTGGTCTAAAACAGCCGCTAGAGGAATCAAAACGACATATTTCGCACGGTAAAAAGGTGAGCGCTCGGGAAGAAGGGAACTTGTCACTGTTGAATTAAGACTGAAATGCAACGTCTCCCAGGCATGTGGCTGCAGAAAGTCCCCGTTGGGAGTCAGGACCTCTTCGGAAAAGAAACTTCTGGGATGGATAAATCCATCTTCTTCCGGATTTGCATCCGTCATGTGTACGAGATAGATCTGGGCGATATTCAGGGTTTCTCCGTCCCTTGAAATAGGAAACCCCTTTTCTTTCAGACTCGCCTTGGCGCGCTTCCACTTTTCCATAACAGCGCGAGACCACCCATGACTGAACCGATTAGCGCCCTTGGACCGTGTCGAAGGCGCGCGTGCGGGCTTGGATGGGGCGGGCTTTGCGACAAAAGAGGAAGATGCCTCCGCAGGCATGCCCTTCCTGCGCCCATTCGTCACCAGTTTTTTCAGCTCTTCATAATCAGGTGATTTGAAATTCATCTGCTCGTCGAACGCGTGCTCCCGCAGCCCGGCGTAACTCCCCGCGTCAACCCTGTAGAACTCGGTCAGGATTTGAAAGAACTGCGCGATCGGAAGCTGCGCTTCCCTGGCAGCGGTCCTGACCTCCACAAAAGCATCCTCCAAGGCTTGGGCAATTTCAGCATCATCCCCCCGGATTCTGGCAGAATACGTCCGTTCAAGCATCCTTCCCAGAGGATCAAATGCGATGAGTGCGTTAGCAAGTTTCCGTTCTTCGGGAGTAAATTCAAAGAGATCATAGAGCTTGTTGTCTTGGATCAGCTGGAGCGACCTTTTATGCTGGAGGCTCTTATCTCCATCATCCTCCACCGCCGTCGGCTTCCCGACGTCGTGAATAGCAATCAATAAGCGGTAAAATCGCGGTGAAAAGTTATTGGGGAAGAACTCTTTTCGTTGCTCGAATTCGTGAAGCACCTGGGCATCATGCTTTCGCAAACTCAGTTTCTGCACGACTCCTACGCTTCTCGGAAATTCATTTCGCAGCACCGGAACGCTTCGTGCCAAATATTCAAGAAATCGATCAATGCTGTCGCCATCCATCTTTGCCGAATTCGCCAAGTTCAAAGCATCTCTGACCCGCGTCTCAGAACGGCCGGCACCCGGCTCGGCGGGGCGAACTTCTGCGGCATTGGGCGGATTCAAGGATGGCCCCCGGCCCACCAAAAGCTCTCCGATCTTTAACAGTCCTGCAAAAAAGGCCGACTTCAAGAATCTATTCACTTTTGCGCGGGCTGTGGTCAATCTCCCGGGCTGATCCCACTTGAAGATCAACTTTGCCGCGTCAAAAAGGAAGAAGATCGCAACAGCAGTCATCCCACCCAAAAGGAAGAACGCGCCAGCATATTTGAGGGCCAGCGCAAAGCCCGCAAGGGTCCGCTCCTCCTTGGTAACGCCGCCCTTGATCACCTGCTCAAACCAGGGCGTCTGCCAGGGTAACTCCAGCACATCCCAGAGCAACAAATAAGCGATGATCGCGACTTGACCGAGAGGCGAGGTCTCGACAGGGGCCTGACGCAGGACAGACGCGATAAGCTTCGCCACGTAAGGAAACGTGCTCAGATAAACGACCAGGTATTCAACCGCATAAAGAAATCCGGGATGCTTTAAAATCTCTCGAGCCCTCATCGACGCGATGTATCTCACTACCTGGATCATAATCAGTCCGGGAAGAAGTACTCTTTGAAATTGCTTCCAAAGGTTCGCCGGTGAAACCCATCGTGAACCAGACCGACTCAAACCAGCCTCCGCCGGCGTGGCGGAAGTTTCAGCTCCCTCTGTTTCGGGAGAGGAGGCGACCGAAGCCGATTTTTTGGGCGAATACTTTGCGGCAATCTTTATTGCAAGCTCCCCGATCTCACCAAGCGGTTTTTCATATAAGGGACCGGCCAATCTTGCCTGAGCCAAGGCCCACTGCTCCATTTTGGCAACTTCTTTCCGACTCGGATTTCTGTCTGCTCCAAGTTCGGAAAACTTTTTGATCGGCGGTAAGATCCGCTCAAGAATATCGCCGGCCAGGATCATTTGTCCGAGATCCAAGGACTCATGGCTCTCCATATACAGCCTCGCCACGAAATCCGCGGGATAAGAGGTGGCATACCTTTCTAAAAGCCATTTCCCGAAATCTTCCCCTTCAGAGTAGGTGCTGTAATGGGCCCCTCTCTCACGGTTAAAGTTTGCGTTAAAAGTTCCGTCGATAAGATCAAGATCTCCCGTCCAAGATTCCCCTCCCCCGGTTCCATAGAGAAAAGGCCTCCAAGACGCATGCAATTCCTTCGGAGTTTTCACAACGCTCTGCCCCGCGACTTTTCCGGTCGGGGTGCCAGTCGCAAGCGTTTTAAATAACGCAGCCCCCAGGAACCTTCTGTCCCGAAAGGGTCCTTCTGTCGAACTCGCGCCGATCTGCAGGTCACTCAACAAATGCGTGTACTCATGCCAAAAGACAGAAGCCCATGAATCAAAAGTCATCCCGTCCGTTTGGGACTGTATTTTCACTTCAAAACCCTCTGGACCTGGGAATTCAAACCCGTTCGGATGACGGATGAACACCCTTGCAAATGTCGTGGTAAGATCATCCGTCTGAAAAAGGATCGAAGTCGACCGCTTGAGGATTGTCGATGCCTCTGCGTTGTCCTTGCCGTCAATACCCGCCGCCTCGAGGTATTTCTTAATAAGGTAATCTGTCATGGCGGCCCAATAGCGCATGAGCAAAGGAAAATCCGCCGGAATATCCATTCCCCGTTCTCGTTTCAATTCCCTGAAACGCTTTTCCTCGCTCACGTAATGCGGGTATTTCGAAGCCTCGGCTTTCAATATCGGTAATGCCTCGTGATAGGGAATCCCCTTCTCCATCAACTGCCGTATTGTTTCGTTTATTCCGGCCATAAATCTTGCGTCTTCTAGAGATAATCCGGTCGACCCCTTCTCGATTTCCATGGCGACATTTAACTCTCCCGCGCCCTTCAGCGGAGTCACCACCACACGCTCGATAATAGCCCTCACGGACCAGAGCTGATCGGATTCCACCATCCAGCGATAAACCCGGTTTGACTTCATTGCTGAAAAGCACAGCACCCCTGCCAACGCGGGGGGAACGAGTATTCGGACGAGCGGGGACCGCCGTAATCTTCGCCAAATATTTCGCCGCTGCTCCGCACGCGACTCTGAGGAGCGTGCAGGTTGGGCAACGTCAGTCGGGGTGCGGGTTTCGGAGCGGACATTTGGAATATTAATTTTCGCCGCATCAGCACCGCTCAGGTCCTCCACAGACAGCCAATCAGCCGATTTGATGGAACGGACCATTTTGAGCAATTCCAGAGAAGTCATGCCCGAAAAATTGAAGAGTTGCCCGCAGGAAGCCAGCAAATTAAAAACATCCATCACGTCATCTTTAACAGGAATACCCGCACGCTCCAGCTCGGCGATCACACCCAAAAATTTTCCGATCATCGACTTACCAGACGCAAGAACATTGCTAATCTTCACCTCGACATCCGGGTTCATCGATGCCTGGCCTACAAGGAGAGCTCTAAGTTCTTTAACAGCCATTTTCCGGGCAATTCCCTTGCCAACCGGCAATTTCTGACCGATCAATAAGGCCTGCATCAGTGCCCACAGACTCTTACGGCTATCGATGCTAAGAGTCGACGCAGCGCCGAGATCGATAATGGAGATGCGGATCTTTCCCTCGGCCGTGCGAGACACAAAGATATTTCCCCTGTGCGGATCCGCATGATAAAACCCGCAAATAAACATCATCCGGAAGAACAAATGTCCAAGAATATGTTCAACCGCAACGGGATCAATTCCCAGAGCGGCAACACCCGCGTCGTCGGTAAGTGGCACTCCCGGCGCTGTCCTTTCCCTCATGACTGAATTTTGGGCTATTTCGTGAGCGATCGGCACGTCAAATTCATAGCCCCGGAAAGCGTTCTCCGCGCCCGCCTGCACAACGCGGATCGCTTTGGCGAGTCTTTTTTGATTCTCACCCTCCAGATCAAAATCCATCTCCTTCCGGATCCGGTCCTCCACTCGGTCCAGCATCTGCTTCGGGACATTGATCTTCAACTTGTCCCCCAGCATTGCCGCCACGCGCCGCATAAATGCAATCTCCTCCTCTATGCGCTGTTCCCCGTCCGGGCGTTTGATCTTCACGATTTCTCTGCTTCCGTCCTGAGTGAGCGCCTCGTCTACTGCCTTAACCGACGCGTTCCTTTTTTTATTATGCAGCTCCTGAAAGACATCCGTAAAACTGCCGAAGACCCTGTCGGTCATTTCAAACTTATCCTCGATCGGCATTGGATTCGCGCCATCCTTTAATCTCTCGAGGCGCGCCCGGATCTCGGGCGTGATGTCCTTGTCATCGATAAGAGGGGAAGAGGAAAGAATCTGCCCGAGCTTGACCATGGTGATCCCGAACGATTCGAAGACAAGCCCAACGACTTCAGCCTCTCTCTCTTCCCGGGAAAGTCCTGGATCAGCAATGCGTGACAGTCCCGCGCAAAGAGATAAAAGCACCTGCTCTTTTCTGTAAGGGTCGCCTGCCTCTATAAGAATATCGTATATCCCCTTATAGAGGTCCCGGCGTTCCTTTTCAGTGCCGGCTTCCCCCTTGGGGTAGGCGTAGTTGAAGATAGCGTCGAAAAGATCCGCCGCTGCGTGATTGGGATATTCCCGCACGTAGGGAAGTCCGTGCTTCGTGGACATATCACGTCGCGTCACCTTCGCGGTTTCAGCCAAGACGCCGTTCTTACCGTACAACAGTAGATCCAGCATGTCTTGCCGCAGGCTGGTTCCGATGCCTTTATAGTGGCCTTCTTCTCCTCCACGGAAGAGTTCGCGTAGAAAATCGTAATTAACCTCAAAATCATGCTCAATCCTCAAGAGAAAGGCGGGCTTATTTTCCGTGACGCCCACCAACCACAAGATAAGATCTTTTTTAGATTCCGGAGCAAGCTCGGAAACGACCTGGAGCAGTATCTTTTCTTTGCCAAAAAGATTATCCCGAACCCCTTCTTTCCTGGTATTCCCTCGGAATTGAAGAAGATAAGACTGCACAATCTCCAGCATGCGGGGCGTTACAACCCTTTCATTCTGGATCGAGCGAAGCACATCGTCCCGAGTGTAGCTGAATTCCTTAAAATAGTTTTCGACGACGATCCTGACCTCCTCTGAAAAATCGCTAAAAAGATCCGGACGCATTTCACGGTCAACTTCCAGTGCCAGGAGAGCCGATCGCTCGCGAACGCTAGAACTCTTGAAGTCGTTATCCAGCATCGCCCTCATATGAGTGATGAGACTGTCTTGTTGCTCGCGGGTCAATTTGTTCGCACGCATCGCGTCACGGATACCCCGGAACAGCTGTTCCATGAAGTAGTCTTTCGGTTCCGAGTTTTCGGCAAAAAAGGAACGGACCAAATCCCTCCGAGACTGCATGACCTCAACAATATCCTTAACCTCTGTCTCCGGCACTTCCGCCGACAAGTGAGAAGCAAGTATGTCCCGGAGGAGCATCGGAACTGCATACACGATCTGGGTGGCATGCCCGCCCGTATTCGTGAACTCAGCGGGAGTGTAGCGTTCCGTCACGCTGGAAGGAGCGAACTGACCTGCATTATTTATATTGATCGCGCAATTTTCACTCTTGGAAATCCGAATGCGTTCATTGGCCTCCTCCATGGCAACGTCAAGCTGAAGCGACGGCATGATAAGCGCCGCGGAACGGAGAATGGCTTGTTGCTGCCCCGCTGGAAGCGCACCTATTTTCTGGCGCACCCCCGCGATGTCAAAATAGTCGGCCATCGTGTCGTCCACGACCACTCCGTTTTTCCTGAGAACCATCTCCACAAACACAAGATAAAGAGCCATGTTCTTCATCATGCCGTCCGGAAGAACGGCGTTCAGCTCCGCCACCACCTCTTCGAAAGTGCGCCCAGCGGCTGAAATCGGAAGGCCATAATCGAGCAGGCGATTGAATATCTGACTCGGCAGTAAATTCTGCACAGTGCCGGGAGAAACATTTCTGATCAAATCTGAAGGAAGATACAGAAGCCACCTGTTTTGCCAATCGTGAGTTGAAAACGGGCCCAGATATGCCTGATCCGAAATCTCAACATCAGGAGTATCCGAAAAGAATAGCCGGTCCACCCGGTATGGAACCTCCCCGATACGCCGGGACCGTCCGTGAGTATCAAATATTCCGTTGTCTCTGTATTTCCCTAGACGAAGGGCCAAAGCAATTCTCACCATGAATCCGTTCCATGTCCTTATGCGCCCGATAGCGCTTGGCTTCCAATCACCGGGCAAATTTCTAATCATCCTGGAAAATGTCCCCCGCTTCGTCTGGACATCCCTCTGCGACAAAAGGTAGTTGTACAAAGCGGTCCGCTCGACAAGCGAAAACGGAACATTGTGAACCGGGTCTGTTTTCTTAAATGAGCCGGAAGCCGCGGGATCTCCGTCGTCGATCAGTTTTATCTTCTTGAAATACTCGATGATCCCCTCATAGTCATTCGCGCCGAAGACGCCGCCCATTTCGTAGAAGAAGATAATTTTTCTGATCGGTAAGGCCAACTCTCCGGCATTTTCCACACCCGCGGCGGCTAGAGCGGAATCTATCCGATCGGATAATAATTCCTCGCTCAGACCATTCTCGCCAAGGATCATTTCATAGAGACGGCTATTCATGAGCAAAAGGTCCTCCTGTTGGAGGCTTCTCGCGTAGAGCCCCCTATCAAAGGCCCGGACGTCATAATTCCTGTCTGGATCCTGTTCATCTTCAAGCTTCCAACGCTCATTCAAGTCAGCGGCGTGGGTTGTAAGGGCATAGCGTAAAAGGTCTATTTCGCCCTCCGGCCCAAGGTGGTAATATTCCATGATCGTAGAAATGTAATCCCCGTATTTACCTTTAAACATCTCGAGAGCAAGCTGAACCGCTTCCACGGCGGTCGGCGCATTGATCGCCTTGAGCCACCTCAGCACAAATTCTCTATTTTCAATGACGGGGTTCGCCCCCCCATTAAAGCAAGTAGCATGAATAGGCAGATTTCTTTGTTCTTCCGCGCTTAACAGGCCCGTGGCAAGAAGAGCTAATAGATCCTCAACGGAGTCAATGGGGTGATCGGTTAAAAGCCTCAGGAACTGTTTACGGTCAGCATCGTTCAGCGTTGCGCCAGCGCTAAGCTTCTTTACCATGGCGCTCTCAACCAATCTCAAAATATCCCTGAATAAGAGCTCCCCGCCCAGAGGCTTCGCCTCATACTGGGCACGAACCTCAAGTTCCCGTTTTCTCTGATCGATCCGTCTGTAAAGATCCATCAACTGTTCGGGAGTGAGACTGTCCTGATTGCGTGCCAGATATTCCCGGACAACTGATTCGATGAATCTTATGTGGGAATCAAAAATCACACTTTTCAATTCCAGAAAACTCTTCTCCATATCCTCCCGTCCATGATCCTGGGCGGTCTTCTGCCGCGCAGCTCTGGACAAAGAAGGAACAGATTGGCTTTCAAAATTCAATATGTCCGGAGGCTGCGCTTCTAGCAGCCCGAGCAATGATTCGCCATTGACAGCACTCCCGGACTTTGTCAAAAATTCAGTGATTCTCGAAGCGAACTCTTCTGCGGAGGAATTCGAAGATAAAAATTTATCGACGGCATCTTCCAAGACGAATTTGCGTTGAACCTCATACGCAGAAACTTCATCGGGTGATAGCTTGGAACATAAAGTGCTCGCGCGACTTTTGTAGACGGCTTCGCTATCATCCACCCCGTTTTTCCTCTTCAGAATGTAGGCGAGAGCATAGAGTGTTTGAAGTTCTTCCATGGTTTCGGCACTGCTCATCAAATCGAGAATCATTTTGAGCGATGCCTTATCCCCGTAGTTGACAAAGCTCCCAGTTATGCGCTTCGACACAGCTTCCTCTTTAAGACCGCTTTCGCGCGTTCTCCTCCGTGATTGACCACCTAACTCCTTGGTAGCCAGCGTCGAAATATCACCTCGGGTGTCATTAAAATGACGCCAATATCTCTTTTTCTGATTCTCCATATTCTTGAGGCGTCTCTCCACCGTATTGTGTTCCCCAAGCCACGAGTCTTTAAGATTATTCGCTTTCATATATTCCCGGATACACCTCATCGCCATGATCGCGCCCTGCATTGAATAACCAGCCGATTCCATAAAATCCAGCGCGTTATTGTCCGCATCCTCTTCGTCTGTAAACCGTACGGCACGACGCTTGAGGATCGAATTCAGCGGAGGATTCACCCCCAACCGTTGCTCTTCCTCATAGTCCGCCCAGCCCTGTTTGATATGCCCGGTCTCATGCGAAAGGATATAGGCAATCATCGCCCGCGACCCTGCAAGTTTTTGATCAGGCGGCAACTGAGCAACATAAGCTTCGATCAGCTTCAAAAACCCAAGCGAAATATAAACGCGATGATCACCGGGATAAACAAACGCGTCGGGTTCATTCTTGTCCATGAGATGAAGTTCAAATTGATCCGGAACAAGTCCCACTTTTTGAGACCCGAGGATGTCCCTGAAAACAGTCTCGACTTCATTATAAATCCCTGAAAACTCTCCCGAATTTCTTCCGATCAACCCATCTTTCGCTAAAATCGCGCGCATTGCCGCGTTATTTTCTCCCTCGATCGCCGCGTCGATTGGAATCCGCCCTTTAACAGGCAAGGTCCGTGTCTCAGCACGGCCATTCAAATAATTCTCAATCGCTAGATCAAAATCAGCAGGTTCGGCTTCCAGAAAACGCACGACATTCCGGACAAAATCCCTTTTGATTTTATCCGTTGCATCCATTCCTCTCAAATGCTGAAAAACAGGCTTAGAACTCTCCCCAAGAACACCGCCCAGAAATCCCAGTAATTCCGCAGCATCTTTAAAGAACCTCCGTACGAGTTGCAGCTGCCCCAAAACCGTTGTGAAAGCTGAAATCAAGACTTCGTTAGAGTCGGTCGGCAGGTCGAACGCTTTAACCGGATCGATAAACACAAGATCAGGTGTGGCCCCTTTGGCCACCTCTTCTGGATTCCGAAGTAATACATCGTCGATGCCGTAATCATAAACGACGCCTACCGGAAATCCGGACTGGAATTCAAACTGAACCTGAGACCATAACAGGTGAGCATCCGAAAGCAACTGTTCAAAGATCCTCTTCCGGATCCCGGGATCCTTATTCGATTTAATGAACGATTCTAGAGTGACGCCGCTCTCCCATTCTGAAAGCTGCATATAAACTAGATCGGTGTCTACAAAATGCACTTGGGAATCGACCGATATCTCGCGGGCAACTTTGCGGGCAACTCTCGGATTGGAGACGATCTTCAGGTTCAATGCCTTATCCCGCTTAGCGGACTGCAAATTCAAATGACGCTCATCAGAAAATTTTATCGCAAGATCCCGGGATACCCCGCCGGCTTGAAAGGTCATACGATGAACGTGTCGACCGGAGCCTGAAAGAACGCCTGCGTGAACTGATATATGGATCACCTCGTTCACAGGAATACCCACATCGGCCAAATAATGATTTAATTCGGATTCATGCTCATGAAGGAAAGGAAATAGCCTTTGTTCGAACAGCTGATGACCATCCTGAAATCCAGCTTGATTTCCGGCCGCGCTCCACTCAAAAATCAATCCACCTTTCGTCAGCTTCTCACCCTTCTGCCCTGACGCGAGATCTTTGGTACTTACAGGCTCCGTAGTAGCAATGGGCTCTTCAGTCGGCCGGACTTTGGAGCGTGGTTTTTGGCGGCCTTCGGAGCGGGCGAGTGAGACGGTGACGGAATATTTGGATCCGTCTCCGATGGGCGTGAAATGAACGGCATAGAACTTTCCGTTCTTCGTGAAGGCATCGCTTGTCATAACATACCCGTTCTCACCTTCGGGTTCGACATTCAACGGGTGTTCGAATTCCTTGGCGACAAAATCGTTATAGAATTTTATCGTTGCTTCAAGATTTTTGGGATCGCCTCCTAGTAGCTTTAAAAACCAGCTCTCGAGATGTCTTTCCAGCGCCTCGATATCGACCCCTTGATCAGACAAGACTCCTGACCGCTGCAGCACGCTTGGTAATTCCAGGGTCGCGAGGTCGAACAAGCTGGACTGCGTCTGGAGCATATTCTGCCGGTACATCTTGTCGTTGCTTTTCTCGGTAAGACGCGGGGTGAGAATACCGTAACTGGTCTGATGTTCCCGGAGGAGGTCCGTGATCCCGTCCGTGTGAAAACCGCCGGTGACGAGAATGGCTTTGGACACCGCTCCCTTGGTCATGACGTCGTTGATCTTTTCGTAAAACACATTTTCACGTTTATGCGCGGCTTCGTAAAAACTGTAGGCCGCCGCTTGGGCGCCTGTCACTTCCGAGCGGAATTTGTCATTCACTTTCTTGGTCTCGAAATTCGAAAGCGGCAGCCCGTACTCTTTGCTGAGCGCCGTGCCGATCACTTTAAGTCGCGCCACCATCGCGTCCATGGACAGTGAGTCTGCATTTTCCGTCATTCTGAAGCCTGCGGCCGAAGAATCTCCGCCAAGATCCTTCGCTTCGTTCAGGGTGGCAGGGGTTTTGACTAATCCTCGTTTCTGCTCCACCTCCTGCCATTCCTTGCGCGGAAGCTCGAGGTTGAGGAGCTTGCGAATGAGCTCTTCATCACGGAACAGCTGCACGAGTTCCTTCTGCCGCGGCGACACAGCCTGGGTGTCGAGAATGCGCGTGAAAACGGCCTTGATCTCCTCAAATAGGCCTTTCGGATCAAGTTCGTTTTTTAAGATGAGATAACCGGCATAAGTGCTGAACTGCGGATAGTCGCTGAATTTAAAACCTTGCGGACCGGCTTCCATCACGAGTTTTTCCATCAGATCACGCGGCTGAAGGCCGGCCGGCGTCGCATCTGACTGGCTGCGAAGCACGCTCACGCGCTGTCCCTGGAAATCCTTGATCGCCGCGAAAAGCTGCGGGCTGACTTGCTTCCCCTGCAGGAACGCAAGCAGCGCGTCCTTCTCGGCTAGCGCCTTGTCGGTATTCAGATCCTTCTCAAGCGTCTGGAGCACCATGAGGCGCGTGATCTGCGGCCACTCCACCTGAGCGAGGACACTTTCCAGATCAATCTTCAGCACCTGCTTGGCTTCCACCGCGAGGCTGTGGATAAACGGCATGAACTCCCGGTGCCCTTTTTCGAATTTCTTCCACTCCGCCAAATTCCGGCGAAGGTCCGGGGGAAACACCTTCGACGCGAGCGTATCCAGCCGCGCTTCAAAACCGTTCAAGTACTTCGCCACCGGAACCTCCGCGCCAAACACCTTTTTCAAGGCTTCATAGTTCTCGCGGTAAAGATCGGCTTTCTCAATGCCGTACGCCCTTGGCGCGCTCAACGTGCTACGCTCAACGCTCAACGATTCTGTTTTGCCATCCTGCGTTGTGCGTTGCGCGTTGTGCGTTGCGCCGTCCTGCGATAGCAGAAAGAGCTCGACACCATTCAGTTCCCCTTCCCGCGCCATGAGATCCGCGAGCTTTTGATTGCGCTCCGCGTCGGGAAACATCTGGAGGGCCGTGGGATCCAGTTCCTCCACGGCGCCTTCCACGAAGATGGTTTTAAAATCATAGGTCTTGTGGAGATACCCGATCAGCTGTTTGATCTTCATCTGAGCGTCGTAATTTGCGTGAGCGTTCTGAATGTGGAGGATCAACCGGGGATCCGGCCGTGGCGGAGCTTCGTAAAGTCCATCCAGCGTGGCAAGCTCCGACGGAATATCGATCTGGAGAAACGAGGGGGTTTCGAATTTCGGAGCGATCTGGATGCCAGCTCCAGGATTGGCGCTAATACTTTGCGTCATCACGAAGCAAGCCAGTGTCACCAGACTGATTATCTTCTGCGTCGTTTTTGTCATAGATTGCTATACGCTTTAGTTTATTAATTTGTTTCTTATCTACATCTACTATAAAGTTACTACATGTTATTAATAAAGTCAATTTTGTATAGCAATATATAGCAAACCTATCATGTTATAAACAAAATGGTTATGGAAAGTCAGGAATAAATTTCAGATATTTCGAGGAATAAGCCCAAGGAGACGCTTTTAATCTACCTACGAACTCTTCTTGGGTTAGCGGGAATAGCGGTCGCGGGAGCGGTCAGGAGCAGGAGGATCGTCGTCGAATTCGATGATAGGATCGGGGTCAGGATCGGCATCGCAAACAGAGCGGCTCACAGAGTCCTGGTCATCGTCTTCGTCACGGTAGCTGCCACGGGAAAACGTGGCCCGGGCATCGCAAAGGCCGGCCGGGATCTCGGTCAGGAACCGAGACGGGAGATTTTGATGAGTGGCTCCGTACATGCGACGCGTGGTCGCGTACGAGAGATGAATTTTCTCTCTCGCCCGGGTCATACCGACATAACAAAGACGCCGCTCCTCTTCAATCTCCTCGGAAGGACCCGCGAAGGAATTCACATGGGGGAAAATCCCCTCTTCAAGGCCCACCATGTAAACGATCGGGAATTCGAGGCCTTTTGCCGTATGAAGCGTCATAAGCGTCAGCACATTCGTTCCCTGGTCCCACGCATCGAGGTTGGTCACAAGCTCGATAGAATCGAGGAAGGCCGCCAAAGGCGACTGAGCCATTTCCGCGGGTGCCGACTCAGCCCCATCTTCCACGATCTCCAGTCTCTGGTCGGCAGTCTCGTTGAAATCCTCGATCACGCTATAAAATTCCTCGATATTCTCCAGACGAGCCTGAGCTTCGGGTGTGCGCTCCGCCTCAAGAGCCGTCACATACCCCGTATCCTCCAGCACTCTCTCGAGGATCTCATGAACGGTCATCTCGCACTGCTTATTGCGAAGCTTGGTGATCCACGCGTAGAACGATGAGAGGGATTTCTGAACCTTGGGGGTGAGTCCCTCCACAGTTGAAAGACCTTGAAGCACCTCGTCCCAGGTCCTCCCTTGAGCGGCAGCCTGCAGTGTCTCCAGCGCTTTTTTGCCAATCCCCCGCGTCGGAACATTGATCACGCGTTTGAGACTCACCTCATCATGCGGGTAGGCCACGACACGGAGATACGCGATCACATCCTTGATCTCCTTGCGGTCGTAAAAGCGGGTTCCTCCGACGATCTTGTAGGGAATATTGGCGCGCATCAGTTCTTCTTCCATCACGCGCGACTGGGCATGAACACGATAAAAGATCACCTGATCCGCGAAGGTCCGTCCCTGCCCTTTGTATTTCATGACATTGCCAACCACATACTTGGCCTCGGCCGACTCATCCTCGGCATTATAAAGATCGATCTTCGCCCCGCCCTTCTGCTCTGTCCACAGCGCCTTCGGGCGGCGCATCTGGTTGTTGCGGATCAAATGATTCGCCGCTTCAAGGATCACGGGGGTTGAGCGGTAATTCTGCTCCATGCGAATCGCTCCGGCGTCAGGGTAATCTTTCTCGAAATTCAGGATATTCTTGATATCCGCCCCGCGCCACGCGTAGATCGACTGGTCGGGATCCCCCACCACGGTGATCTGGTGTCGCGCCGAGGCCAGGAGCTTCACGAGACGGTACTGGGCGTGGTTGGTATCCTGATATTCGTCGATCAGGATATGCTGGAAGCGGTCCTGCCAGGCCTTGAGCACCTCCGGATGCCTGTCAAAAAGCACCACGGTTTTCAAGATCAAATCACCAAAATCGCAGGCCTTGAGGCGCATCATCCGCGTCTCATAAAGTTTATAGACCTTGCCCACGGAATCCTGGAAGAGATCCATCGCCTTCGCCAGATATTGCTCAGGGGAGATGAGAAAATCCTTCGCCCGCGAAATCTCCTCGCGCACGGCCTTGGGATTGACCTTTTTCTCATCGAGTTTGAGCTCAGCCACGCACTCCTTGATCACCTGGAGCTGATCATACTCATCATAGATGATGAAATTCCGGTCGAGCTCCATGGCGGGGCCGTCCTGGCGTAGGATGCGCAGGCACGTCGAATGGAAAGTACTTATCCAGACTCGCTGAGCCACGAGTCTTTCGATGCGGCTGCGCATCTCCTGCGCGGCTTTATTGGTGAACGTGACACCAAGAATAGTGAACGCCGGCACCCCATGCTCGATCAAATAGGCGATGCGATGCGTGAGAATGCGCGTCTTCCCGCTCCCCGCCCCGGCCAGGATCAAAAGCGGACGGACGGGCGGCCAGGTCACGGCTTCTTTTTGAGAAGGATTTAAACCGGCTAGAAGATCTTTCATTATTTAATCCTGGTAAGGGGTAAGGCGTACTGCGTACCGCGTTTTGTTAGTCGCCGTACTCCGTACGCCGTACGCGCGACAATCCAAAAATCACTCATCATGAATCTTATACTTCCCAAATGCTTCCTGAAAATCGTAAACATTGTCAAAATCCGAGAGTTTATCCTCGGGTTGTTTGCTAAGGAGCTCCACATCGATTAGGGCGAAAACGATCTTGCCAAAATCCAGCGTCTCCTGAATGCCCCAATGCTTCAGGACCGTCTGCGCCATGGGCCCGAACTGCTCAATGGCGTAATCGCGTATCCCGGCCGCGAGTTCCTGACCCGTAATATGGCGAGGCTTCTTGAGATTCACGACCGTATCGTGCAAAGCGGCCAGAACGAAGGTGTAGCCTTCCAGCTTATAGCGCGGGTTCTTCTCGAGGATCTCTTCGATCTTTTTTAAATAAGTCAGGGCTTCTTCCATGAAAGTAGACCTTAGTATGTAGAAGGTGGTTTGTAGTATCTAGCGCGGAACCTGAAAATAAATGTCCGGATTCATGTCGACGTTTTGTATCGTAACATTAAAGACCTTCTCAAGACCCGCCCGGATCGCACAAATAATCGCATCGCGCCCGATGCCCGCAGGAATGCTAATCGACTCATGATGCAGGAGGACTCCATCCGAACGCTTCTGGGCACCGCCCGCGATCTTCTTCCCATTCCAGGACAGATCGCTTTCGACCGGGAAATCGAAGCAGTCGCTCCCTTTCGGCAAGGACGTATTGCAAGCGTAGAACTTCGCATCAAGCCCGAGGGATTGAAGCCCAGCCTGAACCGCATCGTGAAGCATTTTGTAGCTTGTCCGGACCGACCCCAAGGCCGACTCCGAATTCGCAAAAGGGGCAATCAATGAAAAAATCAAATCCTTTCCATGGAGCACGCAACCGCCGCCCGTAATGCGGCGGCAAACCGGCACCCGTGGATTTTGAAGAATCATGGAGGACTTTCCGAGCGCGGCCTCATCACGGAACGAATATCCCACACTGATCCATGTTTCGGAGGATACATAGAAACGGAGAAGAGGGTCATGGCCCTTCCCCTTCTGAGATTCAAAGAGGACTTCATCAAGCGCCATCTGAAAAGGCATCGGCGCTGCGATCGTAGGGAGCAAACTCCAGATCATGCTACGGCTTCAGCCAACAGTACTTTTTCCCGGACTTGATCACGGTAGGACAAAATAGGTTTCCGGGCGGCAAGAACATCATCCGGGCGGCGAACGGGAAGCGTGTGCGGCGCGGTTTTGATCATCTCAGGATCGGCGACGATCTCCTTGGCGATAAGCTTCATGGTGTCGATAAACCGGTCGAGCGTCTCAATCGCCTCGGTTTCGGTAGGCTCGATCATGAGCGCTTCGGAGACGACAAGCGGAAAATGGACCGTCGGCGCGTGGAATCCGAAATCCAGAAGACGTTTGCCCACATCCCCGGCATGGACGCCGTAGGCCCCAAAGGATTTGAGTGAGAGAACAAACTCGTGCATGCAAGGTCCGACGGTCGCGACAGTAAATGTGTCTTTGAGTTTTTCTTTCATGTAATTGGCGTTCAGGATCGCTGCCTCGCTTACTTTGCGGAGCCCCTCTTTCCCAAGCGTCTTCAGATAAGCATAAGCCCGGAGGATCACGCCGATATTTCCGTGGAACAGCTTCACCCTGCCGATCGATCGCGGGCCGGGAGACACCCACCGGTACCCCTCCTTCGTTTTCGATACAAGCGGGCCAGGAAGGAACGGCATGAGATGTTTTTTGACGCCCACGGGTCCGGCCCCGGGACCGCCGCCGCCGTGAGGCGTTGAGAAAGTCTTGTGCAAATTAATGTGAATGATATCAAAGCCCATGTCCCCTGGGCGGGCGATCCCGAGCAGCGGATTTAAATTGGCGCCGTCATAATAAAGCAGTCCGCCCTTCTCATGAACCAGCCTCGTGATCTCAAGAATATTCTTTTCAAAAAGACCGAGTGTGTTCGGGTTCGTGAGCATGAGACAGGCCACATGCTCATCCAGATGAGATTTAAGATCTTCCATGTCCACGCAGCCGAGGCTGTTGGACTTGATCTCCACAACATGATAACCAAAAAGAGCCGCGCTCGCGGGATTGGTCCCATGGCTGGAATCCGGTACTAACACCTTCGTACGGTGGGTTTCCCTGCGCGACGCATGATAGGCGCGCACCAACATCATCCCGGTGAGTTCACCGTGTGCTCCAGCAGCGGGTTGCAATGTAAAGGCATCCATCCCCGAGATCTCCTTGAGTCCTTCCTCAAGTTCGGAGAGAACCTCCATCGTCCCCTGGGCGGTGGATTCCACTTGAAGCGGATGTAAAGCGGCAAACTTCGCCTGACGCGCCGCCCACTCATTGATCTTGGGATTGTATTTCATGGTGCAACTGCCGAGCGGATAGAAATGGGTATCAACTGAAAAATTCTTCCGTGAAAGATTGATAAAGTGGCGCACAATGTCCGGCTCACTCAGCTCGGGAAATCCAATCGATGTTTGCCGCAATAGGCATTGAGGAATCGTTTCAAGCGGCTTTGCCTCAGAAAAACGGGACGCGGGCAGACGGACCGCTCTGCGACCGCGTTTACTCTTTTCAAAACTGAGACGGTCATCGAGAGAGATCAGCATTGGGAAAGAACCTCCACGAACCGGTCCAGGTCCTCTTTAGACTTCGTTTCAGTAGCGCAGACGAGGAATTGGTCCTTCATCTCGGGATAGAATTTCTCAAGAGAAACGCCGGGAAAAATTCCCTGCTTCATGCACTTCTCTTCGATTTTCTGAAAAGACTTCTTCGACTTCACCCTAAATTCGTTAAAGACCGTCTGGGCCGTATCGACTTCGAAATTTTTAATTTTTGAGATTTGAGATCGGAGATACGTCGCCCTGTCCCAGTTGATCTCAGCGATCTCGCGGATACCGGCCTTCCCTAACAATGTCATGTAGGCGCACGCGGCCAATGCGCAGAGCGCCTGATTGCTGCAAATATTCGAGCCCGCGCGTTCGCGGCGGATATGCTGCTCACGAGCCTGAAGCGTCAGACAAAAAGCACGTTTCCCATCGGCATCAGTGGTAAGCCCGGCTAAACGTCCCGGAATACGCCGCATCAGAGCCTTGGAGGCTACAAAATAACCGAGATACGGCCCGCCAAACTGCATTGCAAGGCCCAAGGGCTGTCCTTCCCCCGCGGCGATATCCGCGCCCCACTCCCCGGGAGACTTAAAAAGTCCAAGCGACAAGGGATTGGCTGTCAGGATCATAAGCGAACCATTCGCGTGGATCTGCTCGCTGACACCCTCGAGGTCTTCCACATTGCCAAAGAAGTTAGGCGTCTGAAAGATCACACCTGCGACAGTTGCGTCAAGCTTCGCGGCCAGCGCACTCCGGTCAAAATTCCCCTTCACGTCAAAGCCGAGTTCCTCCACCTTGTAAGGTGTCCCCGCGAGATACGTGCGGATCGTCTCCAAATAATGAGGATGCACAGAACGGCTGATAAGGATCGTCGGGCGATCCGTCTGTTTCAAGGCGACCAGCGCGGCCTCCGCCAAAGCGGTAGCACCGTCATAATGCGAGGCGTTGGAAACATCAAGGCCTGTAAGCTCGGTCATAAGACTCTGGTACTCATAGATCGCCTGCAGGGTCCCCTGAGAAGCCTCGGGCTGATAAGGCGTGTAAGCGGTCATAAATTCCTGACGACCGACGATCTCCATCGCGGCGGCGGGGATAAAATGCTCATAGCTTCCGGCGCCCAGAAAAGAAAGGGCGTCCTGCGTGGTGGTATTCTTGCGGCCCAACTTTGTGATGAGGTCTTGGACTTCGGGTTCGCTTAACGCTGCCGGTAGCACTATCTTGGGATCACGCAACGAAAGAGGGATATCCTTGATAAGATCGTCGAAGGAACGGACACCGATCTCCCCGAGTATGGCTTTTCTTTCTTCTTCCGTGAGCGAGAGGTAAGGCATGAGTTATTTCGCTTAGTGTTTCGGGGCTTGCTCAACAGCCTCGAGATACTGGGCGGCCGTCAAAAGACTATTCAACTCAGAGGCATTGGAAACTTCCAGCTCAAAAAGCCAGCCGTCCGCGTAAGGGCTTTGATTGATCAGCCCGGGATTGGATTCAAGGGCTTTGTTCGCATCCGTGATCTTCCCCGAAACCGGAGCATAGATATCAAATGCCGCCTTCACGGATTCGACGACTGCGGCGGTCTTGGCCTGCTGGACCGCGGTGCCGAGTTTCGGCAGCTCCACGAACACAACATCCGAGATCTCCTTTTGAGCATATTCTGTCACGCCAACCTTGGCCTTGGCCCCCTGGACAGAGATCCATTCGTGGGTTTTAGTGTAACGCAAATTTTCAGGAAAATTCATGATTGCCTCCGTTGAGAATGTCTTAAATTCAAGGAAGAGTGGCGGGCATTTTACTCTTTCCGCCCAAACTTTTCATTCTTTTTCATAATGGCAATTTGGGAGGTCCCAATAACCGCTTTGTGACAACAGATCAAGATTGGGATCGTTTATAAAAAGGGAGCGAAACCACGATGGCTTTCACGGGTTTTTCACGTATCATAACATCGATCGTGTTCCCTGCAATTGCCTCAGCCGTTTTGACATAAGCCATACCAATATTTTTGCCCGTAGTCGGAATAAAACTTCCGCTTGTGACTGACCCGATCGTCTTTCCGTTCTTCTGTATCTCGAAACTCTGGCGAGGAATACCGCGCTCGGTCATTTCCAGGCCGATCCGTTTTTTTTGAACACCCTTCAACTTCTGGTTTTTCAGGATCGTGCTTCCCGGAAATTCATGCTTGGTAAGGTCGATCGCCCATTCGAGAGCCGCCTCAAGGGGCGTGATCTCATCATTCAATTCGTGACCGTACAGAGGCATCGCCGCTTCAAGTCTCAAGGTATCCCGTGCCCCAAATCCGATCGGAAGAAGTCCATGCTTCTCCCCTACCCGAAAAAGGATATCCCAAACTTGTTTCAGCTTGGTCTTGGGGATCATGATCTCATAGCCGTCTTCGCCGGTATAACCTGTCCGCGCAATGACACCGCCCTCAAAATCCTTGTAATGGAAACGCCGGAGGTCCTTATAAAACGCCCCGAAGCATTCCAGCAGGATCGTCTGACTGAGCGGACCTTGAAGCGCGAGAAGCCCCATATCCTCACTCATATCCGTTACGGTGACATCCCTTGGAACGCGGGCGTTAAACCAAGCAAAGTCTTTGGCAATATTCCCGGCATTCACGATGATCAGAAATTTCTGCTCAGCCATGCGATAGACAATGATGTCATCCACCATTCCACCCTGATCGTTCACAAGGGGCATATAGATGGCCTGGCTGAACTTCACGGGGGTGATCCTGCGGGGAAGATTCTTCTCCAGATAGCTCAATGCTCCGGGGCCTTCAACAAGAAACTCGCCCATATGGGAGATGTCGAAGAGGCCGGCCTTGGTGCGGACCGCGGTATGTTCTTCCATGATGCTCGTGTAGAAAAGAGGGACGAGCCATCCCCCGAAATCACCCATGCGGGCGCCTTTCAGAAGATGCTCTTCATGAAGAGGAAGTTTAGAAGGTTCGGTCTCTAAGGTCATGGTCATGGCTTGAAGTTCGGATTGTTGAAAAGGAGGGTGGATTATACCGCAAAAAAATTGGCGCGCTACTTATTTATGGCCTAAAAAACGCCAAACGGGAAGCGAAAATTCTTCGACGATTAGGCTCGGGAGTAGACTCCACCCGTTTCCCGTCCCCCGACGCCTAGAAGTAATTCGTAAACCAGGCGCGGAGAGAAGCCATGGACTTAGCCACAAGGCCACGTGGGGTGAAGAGAGCCTCCTGGGCCCGCTTGTAGGTCATGATCCAGCGGAACATCCCGAGCGCGGGCGCCATGGCGGGATCGCGGACCAGCTCCTGCGGAGCTTCAACCTGACGCGAGGTGCCAAGTTTTCCATCACGCGAAAATTCCTTCTGAACCCACTCTAAAAAACCGTCCGTCGTGACCGCTCCTCCAGTGAAAAGCACATGCGGGTACCGGACCTTCTCGTCCTGCATAAAAGAGTCCGCGGATTCGAGAATCTTCGTCATCCAGACATGCGAATGTTTGAAGAACTTCTCAAGAAATTCCTTGCGGGGGATCGACTGCTGGACCTTGTCATTGCGGGTCACGAGCGGCACCAATTCCTCGCTCTGTTGTTCCCGCACATCAAGCGTCGCGAAGGATTCCTTCACTTTCTCGGCATCCCGTTCTTCGATATTCCAGTCCTTCGCCAAGCATTGTGTCAGGTAGTGCCCCCCCATCGGAAGCGTCCGCACCCCAGCCAAAAGACCATTCTTCCAGAGAACAAGTTGCGTCGCGTCGTCGGCAATATCAAGGATCATGACCCCTTCCTGCTTCTCCGCATCACCGAGCACTGCCTCCGACAAAGGAAGGACCTTCGGGAAGTATCCTTCCACTTCCAGATCCAGAGTTTCAAAAACCTTGGCAATATTACGGAAGGACTGGAACTCCATCGTGTAAATTTGGAGCGTGACTCCGAGGCGTTCCGCTTCCAAACCCACGGGATTGCGCACAGCTGGCATGTCATTCACGAGGAACGATTCCGGAATGGCCTGGAGGATGGATTCAGTCAGCGGGAGGGTCGCCACATTGCGCGTCTGCTGGACCACGGACTGTACCTCATGCGAGGTGATCGTCCGCCGCTCCGGCGTATAATATTCGCAACTGGAGAACCGGTACATCTTGAAACGGCTATTCCCGAGCACGACATAGACCGGCACCTGTTCCCAGGCTTCCGGAGGAAGAATTTCTTTGAGTAATTTCTCCAGAGAAGAGCTCGCGTTCTGAAGATTACAAACCAGACCTCTTTCAAAGCCTTCGGGGAAAAGAACTTCTTCATGACGAAGCACCTTGGGATTACTGCTCCCCGTATCCCCCAAGATCACCATCAGTTTCCGAGTTCCAAGATAAACCACTACGCATTTATTTTTCAGATCCAACGGAAGGCTCATGATTTCCTTTTGACCGCAACGCGGTCGTATTGAAGATCCATATATTCGATATTCTCACGGGGTTCGGTCTTAAAAAGATAGACCGCCTTGGTCAAAAAAGAAATACGCTCCGAGGCCTTGCGTCCTAATTGAAAATCGGGCCCCTCCCCCAAGCGAACCGTCACGTTTCCATACGGATCCAGGCTGATGCGCGTCACGGTTTCGTGGCGAGCGAGTTCGTGCCGGCGGAACGCCTTCATAAAACGAAGCGCCTCCTCGAAACCTTTGTTTTGAAGCCGGCTCCCGATCCGGGGCTCCTTGAAAGGCTCGCTAAAATCCTCGATTAGGATCCACGCGGGATCACTCGCGGGACGGCCTTCAATAATAAATCCGTCATCCGCCGTGATGGCGTAAGCACCCCCCGGGCGTAATTGAACATTGGCGATGGGTTTCCGTTTTCGTATCTCAACACGCACCGTCCCGGGCATCTCGCGGACAACACGAACACTTTGCGCTCCTGGACCCAATTCGATGGTAGAAGCGATCCGATTCAGATCAAGCGTCAGAATGTTTTTCCCAAGGATCTTTTCCTCAAGCATCCGTATGCTCTGGGGTGAAAGGACGTCAGGAGGGATCACCCGGATCTCCTGGACCTTCAGCCAGCGATCCTCGCACAACGTTTTCTTAACGACTATCGCGCCATAGCCCAAAAGGCCCAGCACGATCACGACCGGAAGAAGTCTCCAGAGGAACCAAAGGATCCCGCGATATAAAGATCCGACCCAAGAAAAAATCCCGCCCTTTCTTCCTTTTTTGATCTTCTTTTTACCCATAATGTATTATTACATTCCCTTTCGTTCAAAAGCTTCCTTGAGCACGCGAAGACAGAGCTCCTCGAAACCAATACCCCTGGCTCGTGCCGCTTTGGGTAACAAACTAAATTCTGTAAGCCCGGGAATGCTGTTTACTTCCAAGACATACGGCTGATTCTTTGAATCCAGCATCACATCGACCCGGGAAAATCCCTTAAGGCCCAACCCCCGATAAACCCGGTAGGCGATGGCCTGGATATTCTTGGCAACCTTGGCCGGGATCTTGGCCGGCACTTCATAGGTCGTCATGCCCTTAGTATATTTCGCTTTATAATCGTAAAAAGGCCGTGACGGTTTCACTTCCACGACGGGAAGTTTGAGATCCCCGAGCAAGCCTGCGGTAAGTTCCCGCCCGACGATACGTCTTTCGATCAAAAGACGCCCGAACCGCTGAATCGAGCGCCTTAGTTTTTCGGCCGATCCTTGAAAATCTTCAACTAAGAAAACGCCCTGGCTCGAACCACCGTCAAGTGGCTTGGCAAAATAGGGCGTTGGAAATGCCGCGCCGGCTTTGCGCCAATTCTTCTTATCGATCACCGCATACTCAGGCGTCGGAATCCCCAGTTTTTCAAAGTAGTGCTTGCTAATCGATTTATCAAAACTTTTCCGGCAAGCCACCGCCGGAGACCCCGTAAACCGTATCCTCTGGCGTTCCAGAATTTGCTGGATTGAACCGTCTTCTCCGCCATTCCCATGGAGCGCGATAAAAAGAATGTCCGCAGCGCGGCACTTCTTAGAAAAAGTCCTACGATCTGCGGGATCGATCGGGAAAGCCCGAACGCCGACGCGTTTTAAAGCACGCGTCACGGCACGACCTGAACGAAGGGAAATCCGCCGTTCCGCAGAGAGGCCGCCACGAACAACTCCGACCTTGAGCCTCTCGAGAAAGGCAAATTCCTTCTTCTTCAAAAGAGATAATGACATAAGCAACGTTTCAAAAGTTTCTCATTGAATAAGACAACGTCGTAAGACCGCTGCCCGGATTAATAAAAGATGCTAAGCCTGAGGACAGGCCTCAAGATGATGGACAAATTCGCCTGCGATGTCGCTGATATCCCCCGCACCCATGAAGATCATGACGCCATCCTTCAACGGATGCTCCGAAAGATATGGGAGAATCTGATCCTTATGCACGACCGAAACATGCGGATGACCCGTTTTTAGAATTTCCTGATAGACCAGGTCGACATTGACACCTTCGGGATTGGCTTCCCCAGCACTGTAAATATCCGTCAACACGACTTCCTCGGCATCATCAAAGGCATGGGCGAAATCCCGGTAAAGATTCTTGGTGCGGCTGTAGCGATGGGGCTGAAATATCACACGAACGTATTTTCCGGCTTCATGAAGCGCTGCCAAGACCGCCTTCACTTCGGTGGGATGATGCGCGTAATCATCCAAAACCAAAAATTGCGGGGTCTTCCCCTTGAGCTCCATGCGGCGACGCGTCCCCCTGAACGTGGCGAGCGCTTCGCGAACCAGATCCAGATCGAACCCCATATGGAGCAAGATGGATAAGGTTGCGAGGGCGTTTGCGATATTATGACGTCCAGGCACCGCGAGTTTCATGTGAGCGCTGTAGAAGCCCGATTCATAAAGATCGAACTCCGTGCCAAAAGCCTCAAGGCGGATATTCTGAGCCGAGTAAAAGCATTCTTCGGAGAATCCAAAATTGACGCTGGGGCGACCGCTCTCACGCACGAGAAGACTTAGCGCGGGATCATCGCCGTAATAGGCAACAAGCCCTGGATCCTCGACTTGCTCGAGAAACCGTCGAAAAGAATCCGTCAAATTCTCCCAAGTTCCGTAATGATCGAGATGCTCGGCCTCGAGATTGGTGATAATCGAATAGTTAGGCGCGTAAAGTTCGTGTGAGCTGTCGCTTTCATCAACCTCGCTGACCCAATAATCGCTGCTGCCGGCCACGATATTCGTATTGTAATTGAGCATGTCACTTCCCACAAAGCAAGTGGGATTGGCCCCGAGCTGCGAGAGCACGTGAGAAACCATCGCCGAGGTCGTGGTCTTGCCATGGGTTCCCAACACGCCGATGGATGTTTCCGCATGATTTAAAAGCGAAGCCAGCACCTCCGCGCGATGATGGACCTTGCGGCCAAGCTTCCGTGCTTCCTTGAGCTCCAGATGCTCTTTGCTGATCGCCGTGGAATAGATAATGAGATCCGCATCCCCAAAAGCGACGTTTTTTTGTCCAATATGAACGGGAATCCCCGAACGGCGCAGAGTCACCGTGATAGCAGTCTCTTTATGATCCGAGCCTGAGACAGAAAGGCCCAGATGCTTCAAGATCCTGGCCAAACCGCTCATGCCGGAACCGCCGATCCCGATCAGATAGGCCGAGCGGCAACCCCGTATCAAATTATCGCTTATGATTTTCATAGGTCTCGACCAACTTTCTAGCTATTTCAACCAGTTCATCCGTGGCCTTGGGTCTCGCGAGAGTCTTGATCGTCCGCGCAACCCCCTTCAAGGAATCCGTATTCCGCATATATTCCCGCAAGTGCTCGACGAGCCAATCCTTCGCCGCAGCGTTTTCGTCATGAAAGTGCAACCCGCCCTTCTCCGCAAAGCTTTCCGCGTTGAATTTTTGATGCCCGCCCGCGTGCGGATAAGGAATCACCAGCGCCGGAACTCCGAACGCGGCCAACTCAAAAAGGGTGTTCGCCCCCGCCCGGGTAATGGCAAGATCGGTGTTCCGGAAAAGCTCATCCATGGCGTTACAAAAAGGATAAACCGCATTGCGGAACGAGAACTTCTGATACCGCTTAGACACCCAAATTTCATCCCGCTGCCCCGCAATATGTATTACGGCAATTTTGGATCTTTCTTCATCCGACAATGCACTGATCGCGTCCACCACGATTGAATTCAAACCCTGAGCCCCTTGCGACCCGCCAACGACTAAGATCGTAAATAAGCGGCTATGCTTTTCTTCCCGAGACGCTTTCAACGGTTGCAGCATAAAAGATCGCAAAGGTAGACCGACCGTGTGGAGCACTTTGGGCTTTTGAAGAAATCGGGTCCCCTCGAAACTTTCGGCCACGACATCCATGTGCGGTAAAAGCCAATGCGTCGCTTTCCCTGGAACTTTATTCTGCTCATGAATGAGCGTCGGAATCTTCATCCAATGCGCGGTCATCATCCCCGGATACGACACAAAACTGCCGAAGCCCACACAAAGGTCCGGCTTGAGCCCTTTCAAAAAAAAGAAGGTCCTCACCACAAGATAAGGAAAAAGAAAGAAAGGCTTTAATGTCTTCCATGAGAACCCCGAGGGAAAACCAAATTCCGGGAGGTAGGTGACCGAACCGAAGATCCCCTTCGGCATTTTTTCGACGAGAACTTTAGCCCGAAGACACGTCACAAGATCGACTCGGGAATCCGGGAATCGTTTTCGAAATCCCTCACTAAACGACTGCGCGGGGAAAACATGCCCTCCGGTAGGACCGGCATAGACCACAAGACCCATGGCCTTCGCCGTATTTTTGCAGCCATTCGTCCGACTCAGATCAGGGGTGTCGTCCATATCAGGCAGGACGGGTCTTCCGGCGATCCACGGACATAAGGATCCCGACGGCGACCAGATTCATCACGATCGAACTTCCTCCATAGCTGACAAATGGCAGCGGCAGGCCTTTGGTCGGAACAAGTCCGGTCGCCACCATCATGTGAAACACCGTCTGAAGGATGATAAGGAGTGTGATCGAAGTTATGAGCAGCTTCTCGAATGGCTGATCGGCCTTGCGCGCCATACGGATGCAGCAAAAAAAGAAGATCAAGTAAAGCCCCAGGATGAACAGAACACCGATAAGCCCCATCTCTTCACCGATCACCGCCAAAATAAAGTCATTATGGCTGGACGGAAGATAAAAAAGCTTTTGCGTGCTCTGTCCAAGGCCAACCCCATGCACCCCGCCGGATGCGAACGCCAAGAAAGACTGAATGATCTGAAAACCGGACCCCAGAGGATCCTCCCAAGGATTCAGATAAGCTTCAAGACGGCTCAGACGATAGGGCACGCGAATGATTAAAAAATAAAGCGCTGGGAGAAGCACGGCAAACGCACCAAAAACGTAACGAAGCTGAAGACCCGCCAGAAAAAAGATGATGCAAGTGGCCATTACCATGAACGCCACGGAACCCAAGTCCGGCTCCAAGATCGTCAGGGCGCAAGCTGCACCGACCATAATAAGCGGAGGAAGGAACACTTTCACTCCCCCTTTTTGTACCAAAGCGAGCTTCCTGCCGAGATAATCCGCCAAATAAACACAGACCGCCAACTTCGCGAACTCCACAGGCTGAAACTGAAAGCCTCCGAGATGGATCCACCGCCGGGCACCGCCGGCGGCATGCCCGATCACGGGAAGATAAACGGTCATGAGAAGCATGATCGCAAGCAGCATGAAGGCTCGGGCATTTTGTTTGTAAAAATTAACGGGAAGAGTGGCGGCAATAAAAAACCCGATGGTCCCCAAGACAACATACAGGACCTGCCGGATAAGAAAAAAGGCCTCATTCCCATGCCAATCGTGCGCCAGCACGCCACTGGCGCTGTAGATCATCACGATGCCGATAGCGACCAGAAGATACATCACAACAAACATCAAACGCGCTTCTTTTGACATATTATTTCCCCACGTTTGCGGCTTGAAGTTTTTTCCGCATCAGTTCTTTGAAGGAGCGTCCGCGTTCTTGATAATTCTTGAACATATCAAAACTTGCACAGGCGGGTGACAAAAGAACCGTGTCTCCCTTTCGCGCCTTTTCGAGGCTCATACAACAGGCCGCCTCAAGGCTCTCCGCCTCCAGCATTTCAACCGCCCCTTGCCACGCCTCTTTTATGATCGGCCGCGCGCACCCTATCAAAATCGCACAACGGACCTTCCTCGTGATCACAGCCCTCAGTGTGCGGAAATCCTCTACGCCAGTCTTGTTTTTTCCCCCGCAGACAAGCACCACGGTTCCGTCGTGGGATTTCTCGAGGGCCCACGCAAGCGACGCCGTGGTCGTTGCCTTGGAATCGTTCACGAAGGAGATACCGTCCTGCTCCGCGAATGTCTCCAGCCGGTGTTCAATACCACGAAAATCCGCGATCGCCTGTCCGACAAGAGACACGGGATATCCCAAAGCGTCAACGGCGCAAAGAAGCGCGGCTTCATTCGGATTCGACGCGGAGCGCTCGTCAGAGTAAACACGCCGCGCGGCCGTCTTAAAATGAGGGAAAAAATCATGCTCGTCCCTTCTCTGACAAATCATCACATTTGGCTCTTTCATCCAGCGAAAAAGGTTCAGCTTCGCCGCCGCATATTCTGCCGCATCTGCATGCCAATCCATATGGTTCGGATGAAGATTCAGGAGCAACCCCACCGTTGGGGCAAAGCTCGCGCAATGCATCAGTTGGAATGAACTGACTTCAAGGACCACCACCGTCTCCGGAGTGATACGGGGAAGCTCGCCGATCCAGGGATTTCCGATATTGCCGCAAAGCACGCACTTCCGCCCGCTCGCTTCCACGATACGCGCAAGAAGTGTCGCGGTGGTCGTCTTGCCGCAGGAACCCGTCACCGCAACAACTGTACGCGCGACGGAAAACCAACTCGCGACCTCGATCTCACTAAAGATCGGCTTGCCTGAAGATCGCAAAGCCTGACAGATCTTGGCTCCGGGAGGAATGCCGGGAGAGATCAGAATCCAATCCGCATTGAGTATCCTCTCGAAAGAGTGCGTACCGCATTCCGCCTGGATCCCCTGCTCCTCAAGCCGTGCCATATTTCTCCGAACTTCGGAAGTGTCGGCAAGATCCGAGGCGAAAACATGATAGCCCTTTTCATGGAGACAAAGTGCGCTCAGGTATCCGGTATCGCGTAATCCCAGAATGGCGACCCTGGTTCCCGGAGGCGGCTTCATATCAACGAACCTTCAGGGTGCTAAGACCCACGATGGCCAGAATAAACGCGATGATCCAAAGCCGGATCGTGATCTTGGATTCCGGCCAACCTTTGCGCTGGAGATGATGATGAAAAGGCGACATTAGGAAAATTCTTTTCTTTCGCAGCTTGAAGCTCGTGACCTGGAGGATCACGGAAAGAGCTTCCCAAACAAAGATCCCTCCGACGATTACCAGCACCAACTCCTTTTTCGTAAGCACTGCAATGGCTCCTAAAGCACCGCCCAGGGAAAGGGATCCGGTATCACCCATAAAGACTTCGGCCGGGTAAGAGTTAAACCAAAGAAAGCCCGCGCTCGCGCCAGCCAGTGCCGCGCAAAAAACAGTCACTTCCCCGGCTTCCGGGATATTCGGGATGGCGAGATACCTCGCGATATCGTAATGGCCCGTCACGTAGATGATCAGGGCAAAGGCGGTGGTCGTAAACATCGTGCATCCGATGGCAAGCCCGTCGAGCCCATCTGTCAAATTCAAAGCGTTCGAGGTTCCCGTAAGAACGAGCACCACCCAAGGGATGAAAAGGAACCCGAAATAAAACACACCTTTTTTGAGGAGTGGAATATAGAGCCATTTATCAAAGGAAGGATCGCAGTAAAGGTAGATACCGATCGCAAGTCCCATCAACACCTGCCCCAGGAGCTTCGTCAGCGAACTCAGGCCATCCGAGCTTTTCGAACGCAGTTTCAACCAGTCGTCCAGGAATCCGACGAAACCGAACCAAAGCATCACGATCACCATCATCCACACAAAACGATTCGTCAAATTCCCCCACAGGAGCGTCGAAACGACCACGCTCGCGACGATAAGGATGCCGCCCATCATAGGCACATCCTTCTTGTGCTTGAAATGCTCATGGATGGCTTCGGCGTAGGCCCTCTCTTGATTCGTGACGGCGCGCAACGATTTGAGCCAGGCAATACAACGGGGTCCCAGCCACAGAGACAGGAGGAACGCCGTCACGCTGGCACCCGCCGAACGGAAGGTGATGTAGCGGAACAAATTAAAGACGATCGAATGATCCGCGAGATGATGAAGGAAATAAAACATGATCTGGTCCCAATTCTATTCAATTTCAACAAAGTTGAAATTGGGGCAATCCTTGTCGGCCCTAAAGAAATAAAACAAGGACAAGGATGTTATAACTCGATAATTAAGGGTGCGCTAAAAAAGTAGTGTGCCGTATTCCATCCAAAATTTTCTCAACGTGCATGCTGCGCGACCCCTTAAAAAGCACGGCATCGCCCACATTCAGAACTTCCTCAAGAGCTTCGCGAGTTTTATCACGATCCTCAAAATGCCGGGCTATACAAAGGGAACCCGAAGCCGCCACAGCATCAACACTGAAACGCGCGAGTTTTCCGTAAGCGAACACCAGGTCAATTCCTGACGCGGCGATCTTCCGCCCCAGGTCAAGATGGAACCGCTCCTCATCAGCTCCCAATTCGAGCATGTCGGCAAAAACAACGACCTTTTTTCCGCTGACGGAAAGGGACTGAAAGGCCTCAAGGGCATTCGCGAAGGAGACGGGGTTCGCATTGTAGCTGTCATCGATCACACGAACGCCGCAGGCCAACATTGTCTCACGAAATCTGCCCGATGCAAAGCTCACATCATCCCATTTTAAAGGGATCTCTTCCCAAGCAAGGCCCAGATTCCTCGCCATAGCCATTGCAAGTCCTGCATTCAGCGCCAAAAAAGCCGCCTGTCCCGGAAACGAGAATGGTCCCCGGCGATTCAACAGAAACGAGACCTCCCCACTCACCGTCTTTACATCCGAGATTTGGTAATCTGAATTCTCGGCATAGCCAACAGTCACGGCCTTCCGACCCTTCTGACGGATCATCTCAAGCAGCTTCGCATCATCCCCCAAGACGACCAATGGCTCGCCGGATTTCAGGGAATCCGCGAGCTCCAGCTTCGTGCGATACACATTCTCAAGATTGCCAAACCCGGCCAGATGTGCAGGTCCGATGGGGGTGAGGATCCCCCCTGAAGGTGCGGCCAACTCGGAGAGATGACGGATTTCGCCGGAGGCGCTAGCGCCCATTTCCATAACGCCAAACTGGTGAGAGGCGTCAAGCCTTGACAGCATGATGGGCACGCCTAAATGATTATTCAAATTTCCCTGCGTCGCGAGGACCGAAAATTTCTGACGCAATAAATAGGCCAGAAACTCCTTGGTCGTGGTCTTCCCCACGCTCCCGGTAATTCCGATTACACGGACCGGAAGGGTTTTACGATATGCCGCCGCAAGGGTCGTCATGGCTAACTGCGGGTCCATAACAGGGATCAGATTCCGCACATTCACTTTTGCGTCTCGGAGCAAAGCAAGAACCGCATCTTTTTGATGAGCTGCGACTAAAGCGCCCGAAGCTCCTTTTTCAAAAGCCGTAGCAAGAAACGCGTGTCCATCACTGTGATCCCCCTTAAAAGCGACAAAGAAATCCCCCGGCTGAAGTGAACGGGTATCGATCGACAGACTTCGGATCGTCAGTGAGAGCTCCGGAAAAACCGGGGCGTCGCCAAGCAGGCGGCTTGCTTCAAGATAGGAAAACACGGCTTCGTCTTTTTAAAGCGGACTCAACAACGTCGCGGTCGCTAAAGGGGATTTTTCCATCCGCGAGGATCTGATAATCTTCATGCCCCTTTCCGAGGACAAAGACCACATCCCCGGGTTTCGCGAGGGTGATCGCTTTTTCGATCGCCTCCTGCCGGTCCGGGATCTCAAAGATGCTGCCGGGCACTGTCAAGGGTCGCGGAAGGCCTGCGCGCATGTCGTGAAAAATTTCCTCGGGCTCTTCGGACCGCGGATTGTCCGAAGTCATAATGATGACATCGGAGTATCGACAAGCGGCTTGCGTCATGAGTGGGCGTTTCCCCCTGTCGCGATCACCCCCGCAGCCAAAAACCGTCAAGATGCGCTTGGGCTTCATTTCCTTCGCGTCATGGAGCACCTGCTCAAAAGCATCGGGCGTATGGGCGTAATCGACAAATACCGTATAGTCCGTCCCGGTGCCGATCCTTTCCATGCGCCCCGGTATCGCCGGGATCTCTTCAAGCGCGCCGCGAAAATCGTTAAGATCGAACCCAAGCTGATCCAGAGAACTGAGCACAGCCACGGCATTGGAAACGTTGTAGCGCATAGGCAGACGTACCTGGAACGACATCTCCTGACCGCGATAACACAAGACAAAGCGGCTCCCCTGAAAACTCATCTGAAGGTCTTTCGCGTAGTAATCCGCTTCTCCAAGCACGCTGAAAGTTTTCGCCTTAGGCAGTTCCTCGATGAGGCGGCGCCCGTACGGACAATCCTTATTAAAAAGCATTCTCCTGGGCGCCTGCGCTCCGGTAAAAAAATCGCGCTTCACCTGGAAATATTCTTCCATGTTGTGATGGAAATCCAAATGGTCCTGGGTCAGCTGGGTAAAAACGCCGAGCTCGTACTCCAGACCATAAATGCGCTTCTGGCTGATCGCGTGAGAAGAAACTTCCATCACACAGTGCTTCACACCCTCCTGGTCCATTTGATGGAACATGGGGATCAACACTTCAGGTCCCGGAGTCGTGTTGACCGCGGGAACTTTCCCGGAGGGAAGCTCATACCAGAGTGTTCCTAGATAAGCCGCCGGATTTTTTTCACGCAGTAGCCGGTGAAGAAGATAAGTCGTGGTGGTCTTTCCGTTCGTTCCCGTCACGCCGATCAGTTTAATCTTATGGTCGGGAAAGTCGTAAAATCGGTTTAGAAGCATCGACAAGGCCGACCGGGAATCCCGAACGCGCACGCCTGTCACATGGGGAGGGATCGTCACCTCGGGATCTTTCTCAAAAACGATGACCGAGGCTTTCGCGTAGATCGCCTGCCCGAGAAAATCATGCCCGTCCATTCGGTCCCCGGGACATGCGACAAAGATATCGCCGGACTCAACGGCTCGGGAATCAGAGGTGATTTTATTAAAGATGCGTTTGGGGTCCCAGTGATACTTCTCGAGGATTGGGATGCCCTTAAATAGCTCATCAAGATGTTTACGCATAGATCCTGAAAACCTCTACGGTTTTGGAGTTACGATTTTATCGGCGTTTTTTAACGAAAATTGAAAACTTTGTGACCGGACTTCGACCTCATTGATCCCGGCCAAACCGTGGCGGCCCAGGACAATATCCACGACCATCGAATCGACCGCCGCATGCTCGACCCCCTGCTGTTGGGCCCAACTCCCGAGAAGCCTTATCTTGCTCGCATTACTCGTGAGAATGATCCGAATACCGCGCTGAGAAACCAGCGTCAGCGGGTCAAATGTAACCTTAAAATTCCCGTCTAAAAGCTGGACCCGATCGTCCCAGGTGAAAGTCCCCTGCCTCACTTCAAACGAAGGAAAAAAAACAGCGGGAATATATTTTCCGCCCATCCTTATCTTGAGCCTCGCCTGGAGTTCCTGATAGACCCAGAAATTGAGCCCAAGAGATACGGCGGTCAATATCAGAAAAACTCCTAACATCGCCGCTAATTGCTTCAGGGTTTTCACAAATCGCCTCGATCATGTTCCGGATGGATCAGAAACCTTCTGAGGGTGGATAACGATCTCGACGCGTCTATTCCTGTCCCGGCCTTCTTCGGTGGTATTGGAAACTATCGGCCTATATTCAGAATATCCCGCCACACCGAACCTCCGCGGTGCAAGATCCCGATTGTCCACAAAATAGTGCAGCACAGCACTCGCCCGACCGATGGAATATTCCCAGTTGGTGATCCCATCAGCGCCTTCGATCGGCTGATTGTCCGTGTGGCCTTCCACGCTGACTCGGTTCAGGGGAAGATCTTTTGACAAAACAACTGAGATCTCATTCAGGATCCCTTCCCCGGCAGAAGTAAACTGCGACTCATCCGGGTCAAAAAGAGCATGGTCCAAAACGCTCACGACCAAGCCCCTCGGATCCAATGCGATCCGGACATCCCCCCGTGCGATCTGCGGGTCAAGCTTCTTTTCAAGTTCCGGTATGGCCACCCGAAGGTCCACACGTGAATCCACGGTTCCGTCCAACTCCTGATTCAGACGAACGACCTCGGCCTTCAAGCTTTCGATCGTTGCGCTTTGCTGGAGAGTCAATGATTTCGACGCGGTGTCACTCGCCGTTGCGCAACCGATCATGGCGAGCAAGGAAAACGCCAGTAAGCAGGAACATCTTTTGAAAATCATAGCCCCAGGAGCCCTCTTCTTTTTTCAGGAATGTGCGCTGAACTTCTGGTAGACATACCAGATCGCCAACCCCGAAAGGACATAGGTCGCGAACAAAAGAAGATGGAAAAAGAACGGCGTCTTTTTCTTTTCGACAGGTTTAGGACCACTCGCTCCCGATTCTTTAGCAACAAGATACTGCGGCTTGCGGATCTCGATCTTCATAATTGACACACTTATCCCTCCAACGAAGTTTTCTCTGCGTTTCTATCACTCCGGATACAAGTGTCCACCTTTTCCAAAAGCGTCTTATCCTTCAACACTTTCAGAAAGGCCTCGACAACCACCGGATCGAACTGAGTCCCTTGATACTTGACGATCTCCTCCATGGCCTCCTTGACCGTCAATTGTTTCCGATAATGGCGCTTGGAAACCATCGCCATAAAAGAATCCACCACCGCTACAATGCGCGCGCCCAAAGGGATCTCTTCGCCCTTCATGCCCTGGGGGTACCCTTTCCCGTCATAGCGCTCGTGACGATGCATCACGATCGGGAGCACCGGTTTGAGAGAGCTGATCGACCGGAGCAGATTCGCTCCGCGGATCGGAATGCTGCGAATCTCCTCCAGTTCCCGCTGTGTGAGTTTTTCTTTCTTCTGCCAAGCCTTTTCCGGAAACGCCAATTGCCCCGTATCCAGAAGCAGGATCGCCCGCTCAAGATGAACAAGTTCCGACCCGGGGAGTTCCATCTGCTTCCCGACAGCGATCACCATTTCCCCGATGATCTCAATGCTCCCCCGCTCGTCCCCGAAATGTCGCTTCATAAGCTCGTTGATCGTCTTGATGCTACCGAGCGTCAGCTCCTCCGTACGTTCAAAAAGCTGGGCGTTCTTGATCGCCACAACCGCCTGCTCCGAAAGTGATTTTAGGATCTCAAGGTCCGTTTTCGTGAATGACTGCCGGTCCACCTTCCCCCATAACGTCATCACCCCCACCACGTCATCTTCGATGAACGGGACTGCGATATAACGATTCTGCAAACAGAATTCTCCGGTATCCGCGATATGGCCTTCCAGGCCACGGCCGAACCGCACGCGCTGCTTGTGGACGAACTTGGGATGCGTTCCAAAAGAAAAAAACGGCACCAGATATTGCCTCTCGGTATCCGTCAAAAGGATCGAACATCCCGAAGCCTTAAGGATCTGGGCACTTAACCGGCCGATACGAGGCAACAGTTCCCGAAGTCGAAGCGATGAATTAATCACCCGGTGGACCGAGTGCATGGTCGAAAGTGCCAACGCGCGCGGATGAACGGTCTCGTAAAAATTATTCAATTCAAAGTTTTTGAACGCTAACTCTACCTGACTCGCGAGAAAATAGTAAAAAGGGAGAATGATCGGGCGCACTTCCCGTTCCGGACGTTTCACGCAATCTAAAACGAGGAATCCCTTCACCGCCCCCAGGTAGCGGAGCGGGAAGACAAGACAATTCTTCCCGAAAGCGCAGCGATAAAATAGGGGGAGTTTTTCAAGGTTCGAAGCATTGTGCGCCAACTGGTCCGTGAACTTAGTCACAAAAGCTTCGCATTCACGCTGATGCTCCGCCGACTTCGAGAAAAAAGGACAATTTTGCTTCCGGTCGAGACGGACCAAACGATTTTTGCCGTGCTCCTCACAAAGAACAAACCAGCCGACAGGCTTCCCAAATATCTCCGAAAAGGATTCGTACCCCTCCTGCCATTGCGGGTTCGGGAGCAGAAACTTCTCAAGAGGCGTCAAGATTCTCTTGGGTGTCTTCGAAGATTTTCTTTCAGTGAAATTCAGCCCCGGCATTTGGACTTCCTTTTGAGAGACCTTCGTTTCAACGACGATTCTCCGGCGAGCGCAAATTTGAGAACGTCATAGGCTGACTCCAGCGACTCCGAGATCACCTTGATCCCCGCCACGACCGGCATAAAATTCACATCACCCTTCCACCGGGGAACAATATGCCAATGCAGATGATCGGGGATCCCCGCCCCCGCCACATCGCCGACATTCATTCCCACATTAAACCCCTGCGGACGCATGGCCCTCACGAGCGCCGCGCGCACCTGCTCCAGGACATCAAAAAATTCTGTTTTCTCCGCCACATTCATCTCCGAGAGGCAGCCGATATGGCGTTTGGGGACAATCATGAGATGCCCGTTGTTGTAAGGATAGCGGTTAAGGATGACGGCGTGGTGAACGGCCCTCAGGAGAACAAGGTTGCGTTTGTCTTTCTTGTCCCGCAAAAGCGAGCAAAAAAGGCAGCCGGAACGTTTAACGGAGCTCGAGCGCAGGTACGTCTTGCGCCACGGAGCCCACATAAGATTTTTCGATCTCGTGAGATTCATGGATTCCTTGAGATGACGGCAAAATAATCTTGGGAAGATCATAAAGGTCCAACAATCCGTTAAGAATTCTCAGGTCCCATAGTTGCAGTTTGGCTTCCTGAGCGATCAACTTCGCGTTCTGGTCGATCCCGTCAAGAACGATAAGGACCTTACCCTGGATCTTACGAAGATGCTTGAGATCGGCCACGATCTTCTCGATCTCCGGTTCCCCGATCCATTCCTGACCGAGATAAAAAAGCCAACGACCTCGGGACCCGCGTCCCAGTAGCGAAGAGATCGAATGGGGTAAATGTCTCAGCAAAATAACTTCGGCGAACTGCGGGCAGGGTTGTTTCTTCTGATCGATCTCGACACCATCATTACGGAATTCCCTGAGCAGAGCTTCAACGCGCAGTCCCAAGTCCTCCTCGGCCATTCTCGAACAAAGATCCAATTCCCGGTTCAACTCATCAAACAAATGCTTCCTGAGTATCCTCTCTTCTGGAAGGAATGAGGCGTGCCGTTTCTGATAAACTTCGCGCAACCAGAACCGGAAAAGAAAGTCCGGGATGTGATAAAGAGTACCGCTTTTGGCAACCAGCCCATCTTCCACGAGGCGTTTGAGAACTTTCCGGGTTTCGGCAACGGTCTCCTCGATAAAAGCCGCGATCGGTATGATTTTGTGCCGCCCTTGGCTGAGCGCAAGCACAGCCCGGACATAGGGTCCGCGAAGTTTCGCAAGTTGAGAGCATTGCTCGAGACGCTTCTCGAAAAGCAGCGAGATGCGTCCCCTCCGGTCGAAAAGCTCCTGGCAAAAAGCATCCAGAAGAGCCGGACTGCCGACGGTCTGTGGAAATTCCAGGATCTCCATCTGCTCGATCTTCTGGAGAAGGAGATCTAGATAAAGCGGCTCACCGTCCGTCATTCGGAAAAGGAATTTCATCAATTCATCCGGCCATCGATGTGCGGGCATCCGGGTCGCAAGATACTGTTCCATCTCCATAAAACCGAACGGCGCTAGCTCAAGCACTTCAAAATTTCCAAAGAGCAACGATAGCTTTTCAAGAAAAATCTCCCGGGCACGATCGACCGAAGAACTCGTGACCACATAAAGAACGTCCTTGTCGATCATCATCTGTTTTCCAAGCAAAAGAAATGGATCCGAGGCCGGAAGCTTTTCGATAGCCTGGAACTCATCGATCATGAGGACCACCTTTTTCTCCGTTTCGCGCGCCAAAGTGCCGCAGAGCATTAACATCTCCTTGACCGCCAAGGAATTCTTGTCTTGCCGAAGGAGTTTCAGAAGATGCTTCACCGCGATCACGGTTTTTGGAATAATGGGCTCAGCTTCCCGAATGAGACCGTTCAGGGTCTTGGGGATATTCAAAGTGCGATCGAGTAAAGTCGCACTCAACACCGCGCCCATCCATTGCTGGAGAAGCTGACGGCCATCAATCGTTTCGGCCTTCACATAAACGGGGAGTAGTTTGGGATTGCGGGAGATTGACTGAAAAAACTCGCAGAGCAGCTGTGTTTTTCCGACACCTGCGGGGCCAAGGATGCCGACGTTCTGGCGGTAGCCTTTCTCGATATCATCGACGCGTTTTTTAAAACGCGCCTGAATAGCTTCTCGCTGGAAAAAAGGCATTTTAAAATTCCCGTCACTGAGGCGATCGGATTAGGAACACAGGGAAGACTAGCGCTTCAGGAGTGCCATGAATATAGAATTAAGACAACTTGTTTCGCTCCTTGAAACGGCAACTAACCCATGAAACCCGACATTATTTTCTGTATCAAGATCGTCAAAATCGGACGAACCTTATCTTACGATTTTCGAGAGAGAAAGCAAGGACGAAAATCCTTTTTCTATCACTCGAACCATATCTCTTTCCGTAAAAAAGCTCTCAAAAAAAACTAGCCAGGCTCGACAAAGACATACACCCAAAGACGCTACAGACTCTCACAATCGAACAAACGCATGCAGGCGTAAACGAACCCCAAAATAACAAATGCCCTGACCAGACCAGTTGTCAGCCCCCCGCCTCCAACCGTTCACATGCCAGGGCAATTTGTTATACAAGAAACAAGGCAAAGAACTTCAGACTCCCACCGTCGCAAAGGGCTGCGCAGCAGGCATGATCAACTGATGGATTTCCGCTGAGGTAGCAGCCGCTTTGAGCCGCTCCTGCATATAGCGGTCACAAAGCACCCACTTGATGTTCTGAAGGATCTGCCGCTTCAGCCGCTCGGAGGCCTCACCCGAGGGAAGAATCAGCAAGAAGACGAAATGCACGGGTTGCCCGTCCAGCGAAGCATAAGGAATACCTCGAGGGCTTACCGCGAACGCCACAACCGGTTGCTGAACAAGAGGAGAAAAGCAATGAGGAAGAGCAATGCCCTGTCCAATAGCTGTAGTCCCGATCTGTTCGCGCAAAAGAAGCAAGTCCAGAATCTTGCGCTTTATGCCACCCGAGAAACCCCTCTCGGGCAACGCGACAACGATCTTTCTTAGAGCGTCCTCATGATCTGAGGCATCGAGCCCTGGAATAATATTTTCTTCACGCAACAAGGGATGCTTCATGGGCGGCTCGATCCTGTCGTTTTTGTGTGCGGATCTTGGAGACGAGGTGCCTGCGCCACTTCCGGCGCGTGGTCCGTAAATCCAATTTCAGGAACCGGAGAGCTTCGCGTAAATTCGGAAAATCCTTAAGACCCGATTCGTCATGCTCATAATAAAGAGCCGAAAGGCGGAATTTTTCGAGTTGCCGCATGCGCTGCTCCACGGAGGGAAGCAGCTCTATCGCTTCAGCGCTCTCATTCACAGAAATCTCGCGGTAAAAATCCTGCCATTCGGATTCAATTTTGTTAATAAACGGTTTGATTAACTGACCACTGATTTCCATTTTTAAATCCTTTTCAAGAGGTCTGATTTGGCAACTCTTAGAATTTATTCAACTTTTCTATCTATTACTATTACGAAAGCTAGCAGGAATGGCATTAAACAATCATTAAACCAGGATTAAACGTTTTTAATTATAGAAGAGGACGTCGCTTACTCAAGCGCATGAAAACTTTGATTGGCTCTATAGCGAAGTAAAATCAACGAAGACTTGCGTGCCCTTCCCAAGAGAGCTCTCAAACCTGAGCTTGGCGCCATGAGCGTCAGAAATAGCCTTGACGATACTGAGGCCCAATCCAGCGCCATCCTTGGATCGGGCCTGATCCGCTCGAAAAAAGCGAGTGCCAAGATTTTGCAAAGTTTTGGGATCGATCCCCGCACCCGTATCTTCGATATTCACCGTCACTTTTTCACGCCCCGAGAGGGTAACACGGGCGATTACCCGACCACCAGACTCTGTGAATTTAATGGCATTATCAAGAAGGTTCGTAAAAAGACGCTTCAAATAGAGTTCGTCACCGAATACCTGTGCATTAGAAGGAAGCTCCAACTCAAGCGCAATCCCAGACTGACGAGCCCTCTCAAAGCAAAGCTTATAGACCTGCTCCAGCACCAGAGACAAAGAAAGACTCTTCTTTTGCAGCACCAGCTGCTTCGCGTCATTGCGGACGAGGAACATAAGATCGTCCACTAATCGGATAAGCCCGTTTACCTCTTCACTGATCACCCCGATCGCACGCAAGAGATCCTCCTGTGAACGCGAACGGCGAAGGGCGAGATCGATCTCTCCGCGTATAATGGCGAGAGGCGTTTTGAATTCGTGGGAAACGTTGGAACTGAATTCCTGAACAGCACGCGTGGAAGCCTCAAGACGATCGATCATTTCATTCAGGGTCTCAGCCAACCGGTCCAATTCATCTTGCGTCGAGGTTCGCGGCAAGCGGCTCTTGAGATAGGCAGCCGTGATCTTCCGAGCCTGTTGGATCATCTGATCGACAGGTCTCAGGAACCTTTTGGCCAGGAACCAACCGGCAACACATGCCAAAGCAACCCCGAGAGGAATGATTACCGCAATAATAAGTCCAAGCCGAGTCAGCGTTTTTTTAATCTCATAGAGCGGCTTGGCGATCTGAATAGTAAAAAAGGGCCGATTTCGAAATCGGACCAGATGATAATACAAACGGATTGGATTCTTCTGAAAATGGATCGTCTGGTAAGAATCCCCTTTTTCCATCAACGCCGAATCACGCTCGTAGTCAGGAAAAAGGATGTCCCGCTCCCACCCTCCGAGATTGGACCCGACGAGGGATCTATCGAGTCCAACAATACGAACCAAAAAAAGACTTCTCGTGATCCGCCTTTGCTTTCGCTCCCATTCACGGATCGCTTTGGAGACTTGCTGCTGGAACTCCGGGGGAAAAGCCAGCACCCCCTTCTCACTCGTGGGCGGCGCCTCGAATCTGCCATCTTGGTGTTCCTCAAATGAAGCAACGATACCCTGCTCAATGCTCTGGGCCTCCGTGAACATGCTCCGCTCAACGTCCCGATAAAGAGCCCTGGCAAGCTCCGTGTACATCAGAAAAGAAAACCCGGCGAGAAATACCGTCATCATGAACGCGTAGCCAAACGTCAAACGGAACTTGAACGAACGGAATTGCATCATGGACAAGCGAGGCGGTAACCGGTCCCGCGAATGGTCTCGATCTTGCTTTTGGTGGGAGTTTCGCCGATCTTTTTTCGGAGGAAATTGATGAAAACATCGATCGTGTTACTCATGGGATCAAAGTGAAGGTCCCAAACATGCTCCGCGATCGCTGTCCGCGACACGACTTCTCCTGAGTGGCGCATAAGGAACTCTAAAAGTGAAAACTCTTTCTGAGAAAGCGAGATTTCCTGATCCCCGACCCAAACCTGCCGTTTGATCAGGTCCATCTTGAGATTCGAGCACTGAAGAACGGTCTTGTCCGTTAGATGCGCTGGCCGGCGAAGAAGGGCCCGAATGCGCGCAAGCAGCTCCTCAAAGCTGAAGGGCTTGGTCAGATAATCATCCGCACCGTGGTCCAATCCTTGGATCTTGTCATCAACAGAATCCTTCGCGGTGAGGATCAACACTGGCACGGTCTTGCCTTCCTTGCGGATCTTCTGACAAAGATCCACGCCGCTCATTTTGGGGAGCATCCAATCCAGGATCAGCAGATCGTACTCATTGGTCATGGCATACTCCCAGCCCTTCTCACCGTCGTAGGCAATGTCCACGGCATAATGCTCTTCCTTAAGCCCGCGTTCCAAGAAGCTTGCCATTTTTTTCTCATCTTCAACGATCAGGATCTTCATAAGCTCTCCTATTCCCCTTCAGGGTCAAAATGCACCGTAACGTCTGCGTTTGGATGAAGCGTTTTGATCTTGTCGATCAGCGATTCTGTCATGTCATGAGCCCGTTTAAAATCATCTTCCCCGCGGATCTCAATATGAAAATCCAGGAATACCTGGTTCCCGACCACCCGGCTGCGCAGATTATGCACGCCAACGACCGAGGCATGATGCCGGAGAATAAGCATCTTCACGGTCTTGAGTTCGGTAAAAGAAAGGCCGCGGTCCAACAGCTCCGAAACGGACCGTTTCAAAATATGGATCGCCTCTTTAAAAATATAAGAGGCCACCAATATGGAAACGACCAGGTCCCACGCGGCATTGCCCGTCCACCCGACGAGTGCAAGTGCCAGGACAACACCGACATAAGAAACAAAATCCATCGCGTAGTGGGCTTTTTCCGTCCTCAGGATAAGCGACTGGTTCTTTTTGGAAAGAACCTGAAGGCGCCACGAAAGAAGAAGTGTCACGATCCCGGAGAAAACGATCACCCCGATCCCCAAGCCGATATCGGAAACAAAACTCCCGCGGATCAACCTCTTAACGGCCTCCACAATCACAAAAGATCCGCTGGCTCCGATAAAAAGACTTTGAAAAAGGGAAGCCAGGCTCTCAACTTTCCCGTGTCCATAGGCATGCTCTTCATCGGGCGGCTTGGAAGCAACACGGAAAGCGAAGAAATTTAATGCGGACATCATCATGTCAAGCGTCGAATCCAAGGCGGAAGCCATGATCGCCATCGAATGAGTCATAAGTCCGGCGGAGAACTTTACAAGGGTCAAAAGAAGCGCTACGCCCACGGACAGAATAATAGCCTGCCGGGCCTGCTTCAGGTATTGCTCCATCCCCTCCTTCGTCATTGATAGTTCCTCTTAGTGAAAAGCCAAACGCCCCATCGGACTCGCTGTCGCGTTATGCCGCACGCCCCTTAAGCAGACGGTCGACTTCCATCGCCAACTGCCCCGTTTCAAAAGGCTTGGCAATAAAGGCGTCCGCATGGTGACGGCTCCAAATCGACTGCTCTTCCGGATAAGCGCTCATCATCAGAACAGGGGTCTTAGCATTCTTCGCGCTCTTCTTGGAATACTCACAAACTTCGTAGCCCGTATGAGCAGGCATATGGACATCGAGAATTAAAAGATCGTAAACATTCTCCTGGATCTTTCGCGTCGCCTGCTTACCGTCAGAAACATATTCGACCTCGTAACCATTCCGGCGCAACCTTTCCGTCACGATCAAACCCACATCCATTTCGTCATCCGCCACCAATATCTTGGCCATAATTCAGAGCTTCCTTTTAAACTGTTTTTCAAGATCCCTGAGAGAATACTTCATAATACTGGGACGTCCATGCGGACAATTGAACGGATTCTTGCATCGTGCGAGCTGTTCCAAAAGGCCCTGCATGGCCTGATGCGTTAAAAGATCCGACGCCTTCACCGACTTGCGTTTGCAAGCGATCATGGCAGCAATGTCTTCCTGAGCCCCCTTAAGCCGGGTTTGAGACTTACCGGCCTCTCTTTCATCGACAAATTGTCTCAGAATCGTTAATGGATTCTCGTCCCTCAAGATCGACGGAAGTGCGCGCACCACAAAAGACTTCTCGCCAAACGCCTCGACTTCAAACCCGATCCTGGTGAGAAACGGGAGGCTGTTTTTCAGGATCTCGACCTGGCGAGGGTGAAGCTCCAACACTTCCTCCATCAGCAACCCCTGACTAGAAGGCCGCTCCATCTCGAAATTCTTCATCAGAGCTTCGAACATCACCCTCTCATGGGCCGCGTGCTGGTCCACAACGACATACCCCTCTTCGGTCTCCGCCAAGATATAAGTACGCTGGACCTGTCCGAGGATCCGGAGGATCTTGAGGCCCTTGCCGATCTCCAGCGGCTGGGCCGCATCGACTTTTTGCGCCACAACATCCCCCACCGCGGCTTCCGCGACTTTGAGCGGGGTGTCGCGCTCGGCCATACGTTCTTCAAACCCGAAGCTTGGCTCCTGGAATCTTTCTCCGGTGAAAGAAGGGGCCGGCCGCTCCTCTCTCTCACGGAAAGAAGGCACCAGATCCCCGCTCGCACGCAGCGCCCCGGCGACAGTCTTTTCGATCATCGATTTGATGATAGCTTCGTGAGAGAGACGCACCTGCTGTTTCGTCGGGTGCACATTCACATCCACATAATGCGGATTGAGCTCGAGGAAGAGGATCCCCGCAGGGAATTGATGCTGCATCAAATGTCCGTGAAAGCCCGCCTGAAGACCGTAGCTAAGGCTGTAGGCCTTGACCCACCTTCGATTGATAAAAATAAACTGGCGCGCCCGGTTGCCGGAGGCAAGCGACGGTTTGCCGATGAGTCCCGAAAGTTTCGCGTGGGGGATCTCGCTTTTGATCGCAAGCGATTGCCCTGCCCAAGCCTCCCCCAAAACAGCCGCCGCTCTGACCGAAAGATCCTGGGTCGGCAAAACATCAAGTGCCTTCTTGCCATCGCAATTCAAAACGAAACGCACGTGAAGATTCGCGAGAGCAACACAAGTAACGGTGTCGAGGATATGCCCGAACTCCGTCGTGTCCTGTTTCAGGAATTTCCGACGGGCAGGCGTATTAAAAAAAAGGTCACGCACCTCGATGACGGTCCCGGCGGCCGCGGGACATTCCTTCGCCTTCACCAGATGGCCTCCCTCAACGACGAGCTCTGTGCCCGCCGAAGCCTCCATCGTCCGCGTCTGAAGACTGAACCGCGAAACCGCGGCAATACTCGGCAGGGCCTCTCCTCGAAAGCCAAAGCTCATGATATGGTCCAGATCCTCGGCCTTTTCGATCTTGCTTGTCGCATGGCGTTGAATCGCAAGCTGAGCGTCTTCGGCGGTCATCCCGGATCCATTGTCCGCCACGCGGATCAGGCTCTTGCCGCCATGTTTGATGGTAATCTCGATCTGATCCGCTCCCGCATCAAGAGAATTCTCGACCAGTTCCTTGACGATGGAAGCCGGTCGTTCAACCACTTCCCCCGCCGCAATCTTGTTGGCAACAAGTTCTGACAAAATGTGAATCTTACCCATGAGCGTTTCCATTCTCTGAGAGTTTTCTCTTCCACTCCGCGATTTTCTGAAGTGCTTCGATTGGCGTAAGCCGATCAGTATCAAGCTTTTTCAATTCCGCTTCCACGGAACTCGGCTCCCGATGAGCCACATCAAAAAGCGTGGGGCCTGATTCCGCAACCTTCTTGGAACCCTTTGTCTTTTTGCATTCGATGATCTGCGTCGCTTCGGTGTTCTCGCTCTCCAGTATCGCCAGGATCTCCTTCGCGCGCTGGGTGACATCCCGAGGGATCCCCGCCAGTTCCGCCACATGGATCCCGTAGCTGCGTTCCGACGCGCCGCGCGCGACTTTTCGCAGGAAAACGATCCCGTCGGAAGTCTCTTTGACCGTCATCTTGTAATTCTTAATTCCCGAGAAATGTTCTTCAAGCTGCGTCAGCTCATGATAGTGCGTCGCGAAAAGAGTGCGCGGCCGCACCTTCCCCTGCGCAAGGAACTCACAGATCGCCCAGGCAATACTCACTCCGTCAAAGGTGGAGGTCCCCCGGCCCACCTCATCCAGGATCAGAAGGCTCCGGTCCGTCGCCTCCTGAAGGATATGGGCTGTCTCAAGCATTTCCACCATAAAGGTGCTTTCGCCTCGCGCCAGGTCATCCGAAGCACCGATCCGGGTAAAGATCCGGTCCACCATTCCGACATGCGCCACCTTGGCCGGCACAAACGACCCCATCTGCGCCAAAAGAACGATATGCGCCGTCTGGCGAATGTAAGTCGACTTGCCGGCCATGTTGGGCCCCGTGAGCACGACCAGTTGATTCTTGTCACTATCCAGAAGGCCGTCATTTTCAACGAATTTTCCGGCGGGCAACATACTCTCCACGACAGGATGTCGACCTCCGTGGATCGAGAGAGTCTTGTCGTCACTCACCTCCGGTTTCACCCACTTCCGTTCAAGGGCGATGCGGGCAAGGGACATCAGGGCATCAAGCGACCCGATCGCTTTGGCCATAGCCTGAAGGGGCGCGAGATCCTCCAGCACCTTCGCGCGGATCTCCAAAAAGATCTGATATTCAAGCGCCTTGATCTTATCCTGAGCTCCCGAGATCTTCTCATCCCACTCCTTAAGCTCCGGGACAATGAAGCGCTCGGCATTGGCAAGCGTCTGACGACGAATGTAATTCTCCGGCACCTGGCCAAGATAGGCGCGGCTGATCTCCAGCGTATAGCCGAAAACGCCCGAGTATTTCACCTTAAGCGATTTGATCCCCGTACGCTCGATCTCACGCTGTTGGAATTCCAGGATCCACTGCTTTCCCTTGTGAGCGATATTCTGAAGATCATCAAGTTCCGGGGAATAGCCAGGCCGGATCAACCCTCCGTCCTTAACGACAAGAGGCGGTTCTTCCACGATCGACCGCGCGACAAGTTCGCTCAGCGCCGGGAACGGCTGCACCTGCTTTTGAAGATCGCGAAGAAGGTCCGCGTCAAACGCTCCGAGGATATTGCGAATCTCCGGCACCCGGTCCAAAAACGCTTTAAGATTCACAAGATCCCGGGCATTCGCCACGCCATAATTAAGACGGCTCAGGGTCCGCTCCATATCCTTTACTCCTCGGAGAAGCCGGCCCATATTTTCGGTATGATGAAGTTCCTGAATGAGTTCGGTGACCGATTCCTGGCGCTTCTGAATCAAGGCGATATCAAGGAGGGGGTGCGTGAGCCAATGATAAAGGTGGCGTGCGCCCATCGCGGTGAGTGTCCGGTCCACCACCGAAAGAAGCGTCCCGCAGTCCTTGCGGCCGCTCTGGGAAGTGACGATCTCGAGGCTCCTCTGGGCCTGTCGGTCGAGCACCATAAATTGACTGGCATTAAAAAGCCGCGGCTTCTGCACATGATCCAGAGCGCTATGAAAATGGTCTTTAAGATAATACAAAATCGCCCCGCAAGCGCCGACGGCGAGCGGATGATCATGGAACGGAATCCCCTGGTCCGAACCCAGCTTGAAGATCTCGAGCAGAAGCCGCATGGAATCCTCCGGCTCAAAGATCCAATCCTCATAGACCGTGAGAGTCGCCTTCAGATTTTCCCGGATAAAAACCGTGAGGTCTTCGCGGGTGGCAAGCGCTTTGGGGATCACCACTTCGCGCGGCCATAGAAGCGTCAGCTCATCAAGAAGCCTGTCTTTTGTGATCTCGCGGACATAGAATTCGCCGGTGCTAAGCTCCAGATAAGCCAAGACCGCGGAGTCTTTCCCTTCAAGCACCGCGGCCATGTATTGGAGGTTCTTTTCGGGGGTTTCGTCATCAAGGTAAGTGGCGGGCGTGATAATGCGCGTGACCTTCCGATCCACGAGACCTTTCGCCAGCGCCGGATCCCCCATCTGCTCGCAGATCGCAACCTTGAGATTGCTATCCAGAAGCGTCCGGACATAGCCTTGAAATGCATGATAGGGAAAACCACACATGGGAACACGGCCCGCTTCCCCGCCTTCGCGACCCGTGAGTGTGATATTCAGGATATCCGAGGACCGAACAGCATCCTCAAAGAACATTTCATAGAAATCCCCGAGACGAAAGAAAAGAATGGTATCGGAAGGAAGGGACTTTTTGATAGAGCGGTACTGCTCCATCATCGGCGTGAGTTTTACCTGAGCGTCGAGGCTTGTCGGATCCGTCTGGGTCAAGGTCTGCTCCTGGATAAATTTAAGGGTTTAGTATACCCAAATCCCCCCCATCCTTAAAGCGGTTTTAACCCGATCAGAAGGATTGAATAATCCAGGCCTCGGGACAGAAAAGCTCTTCTAAAAAACAGGCGGCCATGCGGGACTAGCGGAGACAAGTTGTTGGGTGTAAGGCGCTTGAGCGGAAAAGAGTATCTCTTTCTTGAGGCCCTTCTCGACGATCTTACCATGGCGCATAACAATGAAAACCTCTGCCAGTTGGCTGGCGAGGGCAATATCGTGAGTGATAAAAAGAAGTCCTCCGGTAAGAGTGGGCCTCAGATCCCTGAGGAGATTCATGATATCAGCCTGAGTCGAAACGTCCAATTGAGAGGTCGGCTCATCCAGGATCAGGAACTCGGGCTCCATGAGAAGCGCTCGGGCGATCGCAACGCGTTGCCTTTCTCCCCCGCTCAAAGCGTGCGGCTTCTTAGGAAGACAGTCCTTCGGGAGGCATACCCGTTCGAGGATTACCTCGATTTTCCGTTTCCGACCGCGCCCCCACGCCCCTAGGGTTCCTTCTTCCAGGATCTCCCGGATATTCCATTTCGGATCAAGGGACAGATAGGGATTCTGGAAGATAACCTGCACCTTCTTGCAAAACTTCCTTCGGTCCCTTCGCATCCAATCCCGCATTTTCTTCCCCTCAAAAAAGATCTCTCCCTCCGTGGGGGGGATCATTCCGCTCAAAAGGCGTCCGAATGTCGTTTTCCCGGAACCGCTTTCACCCACGAGAGCGTATGCGACACCCCATTTCAACTCCAGATCAACACCGTCCACTGCATGGAATTTTTTACCGCCCTTTGAGGGGTAGGCCTTAAAAACTTGCTTAAGTTGAAAAACAGAATCGCTGCTCACGCGACCTCCAGGACAGGGACCGCCTCAAGAAGGCGGCGAGTGAACTCATGCCGGGGCGCTTCGTAAATCTCGCGGGGTATACCCGTTTCCACGATCTTACCTTCATAAAGCACCGCCATCCGGGAACACAGATCCATAGCGAGAGGAAGATGATGCGTAATGAAAAGCACCGAGATACCTTCCGCGCGCACGGCGTGAAAGAGCTTCATGATCTCCGCCTGATGGATTACATCGAGAGAGGAAGTGGGTTCGTCCGCGATCAGTAGTTTGGGACGGCGGACAAGCGCCATCGCGATCAAAAGCCGCTGAAGCATGCCCCCACTCAGCTCATGAGGATAGCTCTTGAGACTCATTCCGGTAAGGGGCAGCTTCACCTTTTCCAACGCCTCAAGAATCGCGACCTCCGAGCACCCCAGTTCACGGATCTGACTCCCCACAGTGAAAAGCGGGTCGAGCGCCGCGGCAGGATCCTGAGGGACATAAGCGATCTCTTTTGCGGAACAATGCCGCTCGATCTTCCCTTTTAATTTCCTGCCGCCTTTAAACTTTAGAACATTCATGAGCGCCAACGCGACAGTGCTCTTCCCCGCCCCCGACTCCCCGACAAGCCCGAACGCCTCTTTCTCAGCGATCGAGAAGCTCATGGGACCAAAGCGCGGGCCTTTGGGATAGTCCAGCACAAGATCCTTAACATCGATCAGAGTATTCATCAAACATTCTCCTTCAATTTATCTTCGGGTGATTGCGACGCCTTGAGAGCGTCCCCGATGATATTCAAGCAGAAGGCCGTCAGGAAAATGAAGAGCCCGGGAAAGAGCACCCAAGGATGAAAACGCACCACGGAGTAAGAAAGGGATTCGGTGAGCAAATTGCCCCAACTGATCGCGGGCTCCTGGATCCCGAGGCCCAAAACGCTTAGGAATGATTCTCCAAAGATATACCCCGGAATGGAAATGCTCACGATCACCGCCAAATAACCGTACGTGTGCGGCAGGATATGGCGGAAAAGGATCTCCGGCGTCCTCCGGCCAAGGACCCGGGCCGCGAGAACAAAATCTCTTTCCCTCAGAGAAAGCACCATCCCGCGGATCACGCGCGCGACGCCGCCCCAACCGATCGCGCTCAGGATCAGAACGATCAAGAGATACACCTGGAACGAGTCAAGAGTCGGAGGCAAAGCGCCCCGCAACGCGAGCAACAGATAAAGCGCCGGCATCATGATGAAGAATTCCGCGACTCGCATCAAAAGATGGTCGATCCAGCCCCCGAAATATCCCGCGAGAGCCCCGACCAGAAATCCGAACGCCACGGAAACGAAAGCCCCCAGGATTCCGATCGAAAGCGAAGTTCGCGCTCCATAAAGGATCCGGGAGAAAATATCTCGCCCGCGCGAGTCCGTTCCAAGAATATACAGTTTGCCAGGCGCCTGGACACCAAGGGGCGCATGCCGGCCACGCCTCAGGAAGCATTTCTTCTTGAGAACCTGAGAGTAAGTGCGCAGCATGTTGGCTTCATACCCCATCTGCGTCGCGTAAACGAAGGGCCTCTTATGGAACTCCCCCTTTTCGTCCCAAAAATGAAGCGGTGTCGGCGGATGAAGCGCCTGGGCACGATTTTCAAGATTCGGATCATAAGGCGCCACACGATCCGCAAAAGCCGTTGCGAGCGTCAGTCCGCCAAGGAACAGAATGGCAACCCCAAAAAGGAATCCTCGTTTCATGACGCCCCCCCCTTCCCGGAGCGGATGCGCGGATCTACTATCACGAGAAGGATGTCAGACAGAAAATTTCCAAGGACAAGAAGGGCGGAGACCATCACCATGTTCCCCATGACGAGAAAAAGATCCTGAGCTCGTACGGCTTGAAGCATGACCTGTCCAAGCCCCGGCCACCCCGTGAAGATCTCCACGAGCGCCGCGCCGCTCACAAGGGCAGGCAGTTGCATCCCGAGCAGCGTGATCAGCGGATTGATCGCGTTCCGCGCCACGTGTTTAAAAAGGATCTTGTAGCCCGGTATTCGCCACGCACGAAGATAAAGAACAAAATCCCTTTCGTAGACTTCCTGAGCTTGGGCCCGCATCAGCCGGAAGAGGAATGAGAAGATCCCGATTCCAAGGACAAAGGACGGGATCGCGAGATGACTCAGAATATCCAAGACTTTTCCGGAAGCGGAAAGAGCTTCATAATCCACAGAGCGCATCCCTCCCAGGGGCAGGCCACCCCAGGCCGCCGCGAGATGCAAGAGAATGAGACAGAGGAAAAAGTTAGGCATGGAAAGCGCGGCATAGGCGATCCCATCCAAGAGACGGTTAAAGATAGAACGCGGATAACGCGCCGCAAGCAACCCCAAAAACACCGCGAGTATCCAGGCCCAGGCAAATGAGAATCCGGTGAGGAGGACGGTATTTCCGAGCCGGGAAACGAGAATGTCCAAGACGGGCTGCTTGTAGGCAAACGAATAGCCGAAATCAAGCCGGGCGAGCTGCTTCAACCAATAAACGTATTGGATCAGGACGGGTTCGTTCAGGTGATAGAGCTTTTCATATTGCTCCACGGTCGCGCGCGAGATCTGAGGGTTCAGCCGCAGCTGATCAAAATAATTCCCCGGCATGAGATGCATAAGCCAGAACGTGAGAAGCGGCAGCAACAGTAAAAGCGGAATGGCCATCAGACACCGGTTGAAAAATGAATGCCGTGGGCTCATGAGCGTTTCGTCTCAACTTCTTCGATGGGATAAAAAGGACCGCCCAGGGCGGTGGGCGTCAGAGGAGCGAACCGGTCCCGAACGGCGTAAAGAACCTCAGGCAGGACCGTCGGGATCAGCGGAAGCTCCTCCCCCTCGATCCTCTGCCATTCGTCATAATATTCTTTCCGCTTATTGCGGTCTAAAGTCACGGCGGCTTTTCCAAAAAGATCGTCGACCTTAGTTTCAATATAAGTCGCGTTCCCGCCCCCGGGATTCCAAAAGTGGAGATTACCCGAGGACAGCCAAACATTCGCCCCGAAATGTGGGTCCACGGACCCGGTAAGCCCCATCACCACGGCATCCCAATCATGGGTCACAGTGAGCTTGGAGACGAGCGCGTTAAACTCCAGCGGCTGGAGATGCACCCGGATCCCGATGCGCCGCCAGTCTTCGCGGATCATTTGCGCGAGCTGAAGCCGCGCCGGGTCCTCCGTATTCGTCATAAGAACGATCTCGAGAGGATGGCCTTCTTCGTCCTCCAGGATCCCGTCTTTGTCCTTGTCCTGGAATCCCACGACCTCCGTCAGGATCATCTTTGCGGTTCCGGGGTCATGGTCATAGCAGGGCGTTTCATCGTTATAGAAAAAAGGGACCGAGGGGCTGAGAGGCGAACACTGCTTTACGGCAAACCGGTTGAATACGATATCGGCCATGGAGGCGCGATCCAGACCATGCGACAATGCCCGGCGGAAGTCGCGATTCTGGAACCACTTTTTCTTCCACGGCTCTTTCGCTTGTTGATTGAGAGCGACAAAAGATGATCCCAGGGATGCACCCGTCCGATGGATCTTGAAATTCCTTTCCTTTTCTAGCGGCTTCAGAACAGGATAATCGGAACCACGCATGACGAAAAGATCAGTTTCACCATCCAAAAACCGCAGCAGCTGATTCTCCTGGCTCGGGATGATCATCAGGATGATACGGTCCAGCCTAGGCAGCGGCCTTCTGTCATGCCCCATTCTCCAATAATAGGGATTTCGGACAAGCTCGACCCTTTCCCCAGGAAGAACTTTGGCGAGCCGGAACGGACCCGTTCCAACGATACGCGCGGGATCCTCGCCCAGGCCCCATGCGCTTGAGAAGGTGCCGTCATGCACCGCCTTCTCCAGAATATGCTTCGGAATAATGGGCTGGGTGAGGGAGAAAAGAAACGGCGCGAACGGAGCAGGGAGATGAAATTCGACGGTATCATCGTCCAAAACATTCAAAGTAACGGGCTTCCCTTGAATCGTAAAGATATCGCGTGCGCCATTGGGAATGGCGGGATTAAAAATAACTTGTTCAAATGTAAACGCCACGTCCTGCGCTGTAAAGGGGCTACCGTCGGACCAACGGACGCCTTTCCGCAGACGGAACGTCCAGACAAGACCATCCGGAGAATGATGCCAACTGGCCGCAAGGTCCGGAAGAACCGCCCCCGTTTTGGGATTAAACTCGGTGAGACCTTCAAAAAGATACTGGGCTACCTCCGTGCTGGAGGTCTCTTGAGCGACCAGGACGTTGAAGGTTTTGGGCTCGGTAGCGATCGGAAGGACAAGCGTCCCGTCAAAGAAATCGCTTTGAGCGGCGAAGGAAGCGATGGGGGCACACATAAGAAAAAGAACAACTAAAGCAAAACGTTTAATATTCAAGGGCCGTTCCTTTGTTGAGCGAATAATATATCACAGCCCCAAGACCCCCGATTGCTTTTTTAGCGAACAAAAATCTGTCCGTGCATTTGTCTCCATGCTAAAATCCGCGTCATGAAGACACTTCTCCTTTTTGATATCGATGGAACGCTACTCCTGACAGGCGGCGCAGGGAAGATCGCGTTCGAACAGGCTTTTGAAGAGATCTTCGAAGTCCCCAACGCCTGGAAAAACCTCGACCCTCACGGCAAGACCGATCCGGCGATCTTTGACGAAGTGGCAACGCGTGAGCTGGGTCGCTTGCTGACTCCGGGGGAATTTGATCTTCTTATGGAGCGCTACGAGGAGATCTTCGAGGAGCTTATTCAAATATCCCCTAAGTTTGAACTCATGCCGGGCGTCCCACAACTCCTGGAGCATCTGTCCCAGGATAAGAATATCTTCCTTGCGCTTGGCACCGGCAATTTTGAAAGGGCCGGCCGCATGAAACTTAAACGCGGTGCGGTGGAGCACTATTTCATAACAGGCGGTTTCGGGAACGACGCACGGGAGCGCGACAAGATCCTCCAGGCAGCCGTTGCCTTTTCAGAGGAACACGCCCGAAAACCTTTCCCCAAGGACCGCACTTTCGTGATCGGTGATACGGAATACGATATCGCCGCTGCCAAGAAAGCCGGGCTCCGGAGCATTGCCGTTCTTACGAACGGCAGGACCCGTAAAGATTTTGAAAAAGATCCGCCCGATCACATCCTTGACGACCTCAGTGATATTCCTACCTTCATGGCTTGCCTCAACACCTCGCTAGAGTGAGTTGCGTTCGGAAAAACTGAAGTATTGGTTCTCGCCGATGATGATATGGTCCAATATCCGGATAGAAACAGTCTGGCAGGCCGCTTTAATCTTTTGCGTGATCTCATAATCCTCCCGACTCGGCTCGACCTTCCCGGATGGATGATTATGCACGAGAACGAGGCTTGAGGCATGAAACTCCAGAGCGGCCTTGACGATCTCACGGGGATGCACCGCGGCCTCATCGATGGTCCCGTGAAACAGATCCCGCTCGCCGAGAATTCTGAGACCTTTGTCCAGGAAGAGGACTTTAAAGATCTCGCGCTTTTGATCGCGGAGTGAGGCCATAAGATAATCCGTCACAGCCTGCGGGCTCCGAACAAAATTTTGACCGATCATTTTCTCACGAAGCTGCCTGAGCCCGATCTCGCGGACAGCCGAGAGCATGGCCGTTCTGGCGGAGCCCAGCCCCTTCACACACTGAAATGCGGCAGGTGGCTGCGACAGAATCCCTCGCAGGCCTCCGAACTGGAGCAAAAGACTCCTCGAAAAACTAACCGCGTCCTGACCTCGAACCCCCCGCCCGAAAAGCACGGCAAGAAGTTCGGCGTCCGAAAGGGATTCGGGTCCCCGTTCCAACAGCTTTTCCCTTGGTCTTTCCCCAAGCGGCCATTCCCGAATACTTTTAATCATGACTAAAAATACAACGCAATTGCAGCTTAGTCAATTATAATATATTTTTTTTAAATATTCGCTTTGCTCGAGGACGATCGGCGGTGCTAAGAAATGGAGATGCTGCGTGCGGAATCACCAAGGATCGCAAAGCGGATATGGCGGGCGGTTTTCGGAATAAGATCTCCGGCTTTCTCAGCCCATTCAACGCAGGAGATGGCCTGGGAGTCGTTTACAAAATCCTGGAAACCGATATTCTCCAGCTCTTCCAGAGTATTCAAGCGATAGCAGTCGAAATGATACAGCGGAACCTTCGCCTTATAGATATGCATCAACACAAACGTAGGGCTTTTGACCTGCTCCGGATGCTTTAGACCTAACCCCTCCGCGAGCCCCTTGATAAAGGTTGTCTTCCCGCTACCGAGTTGCCCTTCCAGACAAAAGACGGTCCCGGGCTTGAGCCCGGCGGCAAGCCCTTTCGCGAAATCGATCGTTTCCTGAGGTGAATTTGTAACAGTTGATTTCTTCATATCAGAAGTGCGAGAAACCTTTCCGGACGAGTTTTGGAGCTGAGGCAGGTCTTCCCTTGCAAACCCACGTGATGCTGGGTGCCGCTTGTTGAACCTTCCCGATCCAGGAGAGTGGTACTTTAGGAAATGCCTTCTTCCAGCTCTTTTCGAGGATCGGCTTTCGCCAAGGCGAGACAGTGAACAAAAGCTCAAAATCCTCTCCATCACTCAAAGCCCGCCGAAGCGCATCTGGCTTATTCCCGGAGCTAAGCTTCAAGGCATCAGACGAAACAGGAATCCTATCCAGGTCAAGAACCGCCCCAACCCTCGAGGCTTTCAGAATATGGGACAGGTCCTGAACAAGCCCGTCCGAAATATCGATCATAGACGTCGGCGTGAATTCTTCCGCGAGAAATCGCGACTCCTTGATACGCGGTATAAAATCATGGTGATGACAGCGTATCGACCCACCGAGCGCGCCCGTCACCCCGATCAAATCCCCCGCCTTTGCGCCGGAACGCTTCGTGAGCTGGAACGGGAGGACCTCCCCGAAGATCGTAACACTCGCGAAAAACTCCTTCGAGCTAGAAAAATCTCCCCCCACGCACGCGACGCCATATTGATCGGCTAGCTTGAGAAGACCCTTATAGAAACGCTTCAGCCAAGCCGTGGTGACCGAAGCAGGCTTTCCCACGCTAATGACAAATGCCGTGGGCGTCGCCCCCATAGCCGCAATATCACTCAGATTGATGGCAAGGACCTTGCGGCCGATCTGCTCGGGGCTCAGCTCATTCATCCTAAAATCGACATTTTCCACGATGACATCCGTGGAAACGACCAACCGCTTGTCCTTGGCGACATCCAGCACCGCCGCGTCATCCCCGATCCCGAAACAGACCCTCGGATATGAATTCGTTTTCATTCTCAGATATTCAATAAACGAAAATTCATCCATCACTTGCTCCCGAGACATTCCTTGATTTTTTGTATCGAGCGCTGAAAAGGCGCCCTCAGAACACCGGCTTCGGTGATAATGCCTGAGATATACTTTGCCGGAGTCACGTCAAATGCCGGATTATAGATTTTCATGCCTGTGGGCGCGAGCTGCCGACCTTGGATATGTGAAACCTCTGACGACTCACGCTCCTCGATCGGGATATCTTTCCCTGTCTTCGCCTTCAGGTCGAAGGTGGTACTCGGCGCGGCAATATAGAACGGGATCTTGTGATGATGCGCAAGCACCGCGACGCCGTAAGTCCCGATCTTGTTGGCCGTGTCGCCGTTCATAGCGATGCGGTCGGCGCCCACCACCACGCCGTCGATCTTGCCGGCACGCATGAGACTCGCGGCCATATTGTCGCAGATCAAAGTCGATGGAATCTTGCTCTTGTGGAGCTCCCAAGCCGTAAGGCGCGCTCCCTGAAGAAGCGGCCGGGTCTCATCCGCGTACACAAAGAACGGGATCCTTTTCTCCTTCATTGCATAAAAGACGGCGAGCGCCGTTCCGTATCCTGATGTGGCCAATCCCCCGGCGTTGCAATGGGTGAGAATGCGGGAACCCGCCTGAAAAAGTTTTGAGCCATACTCCCCGATGCTTCGGCAGATCAGAATGTCATCCACATGAATCTGACGGGCTTCATCAAGAATAAGTTTTTTCAAATGATCGATATGTTTATCCCGATGCAAAGCAACCTTGCTCAAGATCCTTTCAAGCGCGTAGGCAAGATTGCGAGCGGTCGGTCGCGAGGAATCAAGATAACGAGCCTCCTTAAAAAGCTTCGTCTGGAATTCTTTCGGCGTTCCACGGAAAGAATGAATCCCAAGATACAGACCGTATCCTGCCGTGATCCCGATGGCAGGTGCGCCACGAACCACCATGGTTTTGATCGCCTTCCAGACCGCCGCGGAAGAGCGACAAGGGATCCAGATCTCATGCACGGGCAGTTTGCGCTGATCCAACAGATAAAGCGTGTTATTTGAGAAACGGATCGGAGAGAAAGGAACTTTCAAGTTTTTCATAAATGCTCCTAAAATGCGGTTTCGGGGTCCTGTGATTTAGAGAAATCCAAAAAGTTTTTTGGCATTCGCCGTGGTGATCTCCGCGAGGCCTTCGAGACTCAGCCCATGCAACTTCGCCGCGCATTCTGCGGTCTCGATCATGTATGAAGGCTCATTGCGCTGTCCACGCTTCGATTGCGGCGGAAGATAAGGCGCGTCGGTCTCAAGAAGCAGACGGTCCTTCGGACATTGCGCGCAGGCTTCACGCAGCGCGTCATTTTTCTTATAAGTCAACGCTCCACCGAACGCGATATGAAAGCCCAACTCCAGATACCGTTTCATGGTCGCGGCATCCGAGGAATAGCAGTGAAGCGTCCCCCGATAGGGCATTTTCTGAAAAGACTGAAGAATGTTCATCAGATCCTCATAGGCATCGCGACAATGGATGATGAGCGGCTTGCCGAACTGCTCATACCACCCGAGAAAGGTCTTCAAGATCTTCTCCTGCACCTCGCGAGGCGAATGCTCGTGATAATAATCAAGCCCCACCTCTCCGATCGCCACGACTTTGGGATGGCGGATGAGTTTCGCGAGTTCCGCAAGCTCCGAATCACCGGCGTGCTTTGTCTCATGCGGGTGAAACCCGATGGAGGCGTAGACCTCGGGATATTGTTCCGCGATCTCGATCGCCTGCCGGGAGTTCTCAAGGTCGGTGCCGATATTGAGGAAATAACCAACACCCCCCTTGATGGCGCGCTCGATCACTTTGGCTCTATCAGCGTCGTACTGGGGAAAATGCAGATGGATGTGCGTGTCCGAGAGAATCATGGAACCTTCTCTTCAAAACGCGGAAAAAGCGGATCTCCTTTTTCGATCGCGGTCCCTGCCGCGAGAAGCGGCTTCGTATAATCCTGCGCTGTCCGGATATTCTGATAGGTCTGAACCTTGAGACGCTCAAGGATCTTCTTCGCGGTGTCCGGCATGAACACCTGAAGCAATACTCCCAAATGCGCCAAGCATTCCGCCAGCACATAAAGCGTATCGGCAAGCTCCTGCCGCTTGGCGGTATCCTTGGCTAAGGCCCACGGCTTTTTCTCTTCCACGAATTGATTGGCCGCGGCAATGACCGCCCACATCTTCGCGAGCGACTCCCGCATGTCAAAGCCGAGCATGAGCGAGTGAACTTCGTCCCAAAGCTTCAGGGTACTCAGCGCGAGAGGAGGCCTCAAAGCATCCGCTGAACCCTTAGGGATCTTCCCTTCGAAATACTTCTCGATCATGGACGCGACTCGATGCCAGAGATTCCCCAGATCATTGGCGAGGTCGCTATTGTAGCGCTCGGCCAACAAGTCTTCAGAGAAAGTCCCGTCCATACCGACCGTTACTTCCTTAAGCAGAAAATAACGGAGGGCGTCCACGCCGTATTTTCCGGCCAGAGCGGTCGGATCCACAGCATTCCCGAGCGACTTGGACATCTTGGCTTCGCCGATCTTCCACCAACCGTGGACCAGAAGCATCTTGGGCATCGCAAGTCCCATGGCATGAAGCATGATCGGCCAGTAAATGGCATGCTGGCGAACAATGTCCTTTCCGAGCAGTTGGACATCCGCCGGCCAAAAGTCCGCCTCTTTCTTTCCTGGGATCGCGAACTGCGGCGCACTCACATAGTTGAGAAGTGCGTCAAACCAGACGTACACCACATGGTCCGGAGAATTCGGGTACTCGATCCCCCAACGAAGGCGGGCCTTGGGACGAGTAATGCAGAGATCTTCCAGCGTTTCATGTTTGAGGAAGCCGAGCACTTCATTGCGGCGATGCGCGGGACGAATAAAGTCCTCATGAGTTTCGATGTAATCCGTGAGCCATGCCTGGTGATGCGCGAGCTTGAAGAAATAGTTCTCTTCTTCGAGGCGGTCCACGCCGCGGCTGCAATCCGGGCATTTCCCTTCTTTCAGCTGAAGTTCTGTCCAGAAAGATTCGCACGGCGTGCAGTACCAGCCCTTATAACCGGCCTTGTAGATCTCGCCCTTAGCTTCGAGGTCCGCCAGAACGCCTTGAACATATTTCTTGTGGCGGTCATCGGTGGTGCGAATAAAAAAATCGCGGGTAATCCCCAGCGCGTTCCAGAGCTCCTCGAAATGCGGCACGAGTTCATCGACATATGCTTGCGGCGTCTTCCCGGCCGCGACCGCCGCCTTCTCCACCTTGGTCCCGTGCTCATCAGTCCCGGTCAAAAAACAGACAGGCTCCCCCAACATGCGGTGATAGCGTGCGATCGTGTCACAAAGAACATTCGTGTAGGCATGACCGACATGCGGCTTGGCATTCACGTAATAGATCGGCGTAGTCAGGTAAAAGGCTTTCGTCATAAGGTCACGACTTTCTGTGTCGGGAATAGACGCGAGAGTCGTATCGCAAGCCTCGTCGCCATCAGTTTCTGGTTGGCATTCATATCAAGCGCGGCTTTTGAGTCGTAAAGCAAGTCCATGGCTTCGATCCAAAGATTGACCGTCGGGGAATCCGCATCAATCCCAGAAACCAGGCGATAGATCTTCTCGCGGCACACTTGCATCAGACCGTCCAATTTGTGTTTGACCTCCTCGCGGGAAAGTCCCGGCCCCGGATAAGTCTCAAAGATCTCCCGGACCGGCAAGGCCTCAAGAGAACCCGCACCCAGGGGGATAGACGGTATCGCCATCGGCATCAGTCTGATTTCAAAGGCACGGGACTGGATCGTATCGAGAAGGTTATGCTTGTTTTCGACGAGCATCAAAAAAACAGTATTTTTAGGAGGCTCCTCCAAAGTTTTCAAAAAAGCGTTCGCCGCATCTTCGGTAAGCTTCTCCGCCACAAGCACGACACAGATCTTCCAGGAGGTTTCAAACGGCTTCATGGACGACCACTGACTGATCGCACGCACCGAACCGATGCCGATCGTGTTCTTTTCCTCGTCTTCTCCCACCCACTTCACATCCGGGTGGGCGTGGTCCCAAACCCGTTTCGTAATCGACGTTTCCTCCGCATCGAACAATCGGGAGCTGCCGCTGAGAAGAGCGATCGCGAACGCCGTTGCAAACTCCTCTTTAATGTCCTCGCTGTGACGCTCTCCGGACATCTCCGCCACATCCACTCCGGCCCCGGATCCGCTGAAGATGTAGGCCGACGCGACGCGACCTTCGCGAATATGGGATTCAAGGATACGCACCGCGAGCTTTTGGGTGTTATTTGCCAAAAACACGTTCGAGCCTTTCTTGGATCTTTTGACTGACCCAATCAACCGGCTTGCTGGTGTCCAACACCGTAATGCGTCGAGAGTCTTTCTGAGCCAGCGTCAGGAATCCCCTACGAACACGCTGATGAAAACTCAGAGCCTCGCGCTCAATACGATCATGCCGGCCGCCTCGCGCAAGCCCTTTTGTGATATCAATATCGAGCACAAAAGTCATATCCGGCTTCAGGTGACCCCGAACGAGCAAGCTCGCCTGATCGATCGCCGCAAGCGATATCCCGCGGCCGAAGCCCTGGTAGGCGCGCGTGGAATCCTCGAACCGGTCACAGATCACGACTTTGCCTTTCCGAAGCGCTGGCAGGATCTTTTCCCGGACGATTTGCGCGCGCGCCGCGAGATAAAGAAGCAGTTCCGTCACAGGATCCATCTCTTTTAATTTTTTATTCAGCAGGATCTCCCGTATCGCCTCGCTGATACGCGTCCCGCCGGGCTCGCGGAGCATCACCACAGACCGGCCTTTTTTCCGGAGGAACGCGGCCGCAGCCCGGATTTGCGTGCTCTTCCCGCTTCCCTCCGTGCCTTCAAACGTAATAAACATTCCCTTTTTCACTTTTTAATCTCCCAGGCCCTGCGGATCTTTTTGATAGTGGAAGGCTCCCCCGGTCGACCGTCTTTAACAAGCCAACCGAGCTGAACGATCTTCTGGCGCATAAGATCCGACTTCGCAAAATCTCTGGCCTTGCGCGCCTCCGAATATTGCTCCAAGGCCGCCTTGACATTCTCCGGGATTAAATTCACGGAAGCGATGTCCAGCCCCAAAAGACGATCCACTTTCTCAAAAAATGCAGCGCAGGCTTCCAGACCCTTAACGGAGATCTTCTGCAAAAGCGCGTTGATCTGCGTCACCGCCTCCAAGAGACTCGCAAGGGTTGAGGCAACATTAAGATCGTCTTCGAGCGCTTTTTCCATCTTATCCAGAGCTTCATCCAGAAACGCGCGGTCAAAACCACCCTCCCATTTATCCATGGAGAGCTGTAGACGGCTCAGACACTGAAAATAACAATTATCCAGTTTCTCGACGACATCGCGGGCTTCCTTCAAACTCTCAAAGGTGAAGTTCAGCTGGTTCCGGTAGTGAACGGAAAGGAGCGCGTAACGGATGGCCAAGGGATCGTACCCCTTCTCAAGAAGGTCCCGAAGCGTGAAAAAGTTCCCCTTGGATTTTGACATCTTCTCCCCGTTCACCAGAAGATGTTTGGCGTGAAGCCAGACCCTTACGAACGGTTTTCCGGTCGCGGCCTCCGACTGCGCGATCTCGTTCTCATGATGCGGGAAGATCAAGTCCTCGCCCCCGGCGTGGATATCGATGGTCTCGCCCAAATAGCGCATGCTCATAGCCGAGCATTCGATATGCCATCCCGGACGGCCTTTGCCCCACGGAGAATCCCAGGAGGGCTCGTCTTCTTTAGCCCTCTTCCACAACACGAAATCGGCGCCCTGTTCCTTGTCGTACTCGTCCACATCCACGCGCGCGCCTTCGATATTTCCAGAGAGCTTTTTTTTGGAAAGCTTGCCGTACTCGGGGAACGCGGCCACGCGATAATAAACAGAGCCCTCCGCCTCGTAGGCCACGCCTTTGGCGATGAGAGTCTGAACGATCTCGATCATGCCCGGGATCTCGGTCGTCGCTCGGGGTTGGTCGTGCGGACAATTAGGAGGGAAAAGATTGAGGGACCTCATGTCTTGATGAAACGCCTCCGTGTAATAATCTGTATAAGCGGAGAGGGTTTTCTTTTCACGATTTGCACCGGCAATGGTCTTGTCATCCACGTCCGTAATGTTCATGACGTGGCGGACCTTATAACCCTTAAATTCAAGAAATCGCCGGAGCAGGTCCTCAAAGACAAAAGTCCTGAAATTCCCGATATGCGCGTAGTGATAAACCGTGGGACCGCAGGCGTAGAAAGTCACTTCGCCTTCCTTGATTGGCTTGAACTCCTCCAACTTTCCGGAAAGGGTGTTAAATAATTGGATCATGAGGACACTTTTCGCATACTGACCACGGCTTGGCAGGTCACGGCAAGACCTTCGCCGACAGGTCCCAGGCCTTCCATGGTTCGCGCCTTAATGGAAACATCCTTCTCGGAAAGTCCGAGGCATTTCGCCACGCTCTTGCGAATGAACGGTTTATGACAATACAGCTTGGGAGATTCGAGAATGACATTGGTGTCCACATGGTAAGGCTCCCAGCCAAGACGTTTCGCCTCAGCGAGAATAGCAGAGAGAATTTTAGTGCTGCGGATGTTCTTGTGTTTCGGATCGCGGTCCGAGAACCATTCCCCGATATCCCCTGCGCCGATCGCTCCCAAGATCGCGTCTGCGATCGCGTGCAAAAGGGCATCCCCATCCGAATGGCCGAGGGACCCTTTCGGCGATGGAATGACGAGTCCGCCGAGATAAAGCTTACGGCCTGCCACGAGCCGGTGGGTATCAAAACCTATCCCGACGCGAACCTCCTTAGAACCGTTTTTTTCTGTCATTGCTTGGGCGATCATGAGATCCGGCAAAGTGGTCAGTTTCGGGTTCCAGTCTCCGTGCGGTACAACGCGCACGCGGGCACCGATCGCTTCCAGGAGACCTGCTTCATCGGTCGCCTGAAAAGCATTTGGATTTTCTTTATAGGCTTTCAGAAGCAACTCACGACGCGCCAGTTGGGGGGTCTCGGCCTCATAAAGAGTATCGCGATCCACCGTCTCCCGAATGTGGCCATCTTCCGCCAAAACTTTTTTGATCGTGGGCACCACTTTCCGCGCAAGGATCACCCCTCCCCAACCGGGAGCGGCCTTCAGAACCTGTTTGATCGCGACAGGCTTGATCATCGGCCGCGCGCCGTCATGAATCATGATCCATTCAGAGTGCGAGGAAGTTTTCCGAAGCGCCCGATATACCGATTCTGCGCGAGTCTTGCCACCCAAGATCCAACGGACCTTGGCCCCTTTCAAGACGCGAGCCCAACTTTGCACTTCAGGACGCATCTCCGGACTTATGGCAACGATCGTTTCATGGATCCCGGGGATTGCGCGGAAAGCGCGAAGCGTTCGAAGAAGTACCGGCTCTCCGTCCAGGCGGTAAAACAGCTTGGAGCTTTGCGGAGCGACCTTCTTGTCAGAACTCAAAAGGCTTTGATGAAAACGGCTGCTAAGCCCCGCCGCGGGAATAATCAGGGAAAACCGCATCCACGCTACCTTCCTCCCTCACGGCTCTGAAAAGCCTGGGGGGCCGGGGGAGTCTGATAAGTTTGGGGCGGGCGACCCGGACGGTCGTGACCGTTCCTCGGACGGCGCGTGTCATTGACGTGGCGTTCCCTGCTATCGTGTGCGCGCTCTGCGCCTCGTTCGGGATGATGACCGTTATCATCGGAAAGCTTTGCGAAGATCATGCGTCCGGCCTGGGTCTGAAGAACGCTCGTGATCGTCACCTTCACGGTGTATCCCAGACGTCGCTTGCCGTTATCAACCACCACCATCGTTCCGTCATCGAGATACGCAACACCCTGCTCTTGTTCTTTCCCCTCTTTAAGGATCTTGATCTCCATCTCCTCTCCCGGCATGACAACGGGCTTGAGGGCATTCGCGAGGTCGTTGATGTTCAGGACCTTCACGCCCTGGAGTTCGGCCACTTTGTTCAGGTTGTAATCATTGGTGAAAACTTTGGCTTGAAGCACTTGCCCCATTTTGACAAGCTTCGCGTCTACGGTGTTGAATTCCGGGAAATCCATTTCATGGATCTTCACATGGACATTCGGATTCGACTGAATGGCATTCAGGACATCCAGGCCCCGGCGGCCGCGATTACGCTTCAGAGGGTCCGAGGAATCCGCGATAAGCTGCAGCTCTTTGAGAACAAAACGAGGCAGAATCAATTTGCTTGAAAGGAAATGTGTGTTGGCGATGTCGGCAATGCGGCCGTCGATAATGACGCTTGTGTCCAGAAGGATCATTTCTTCCCCAGGACCTTTGCTATCCAAGTGAACGAAAGGAATCATCAGACTGAATTCATCCTGCCCGCGCAGGACCGTGACGACACCAAGATAGGAAAAAATGATCGCGCTCAGGATCCCGAAATTACGAAAGACTTCCGGGGTGAAATGCACGTAAACCACCACCGTCATAAACAGGCGGTGCGTCAGGAGACCGAGCGCCAAGCCCACGAGCACTGAAAGGATGTTGCGAACCGTGAACTTCTTGAAGAACACATCGATCGAAACGATCAGAATGCCGAACATCGCTCCGAGACCCGCCGAGATCCATTCGGTGTGCCGCACAGGAAGATTCGCGATCCAAGGGAATTGTGAAATGTACGAAAATAGGGCACACCCTAGAATAAAAATAAACCTTATGGCGATAATCATGATCACTGCTCCTTTGATGTTGCGAATATGAAATGTGAATATTCATTGGTTCCTTAAGACCCCGACTTCGAGGCACTTTACCGGGCAATCGGGGAAAACTGATTTAAAAACGACTTCCCGTCTTCCAGCTCGCAAGACGAGACCTTGCTTGGTATGAAGCCAACATTTTACGCCAAATAGAGGAAGTACCACTTCCTCGAATCTTCCGTGGTCTTCCGGACCAACTTCCAAGGGTGCGCCCGCACATCCTTCGCAAAGGCGTCCATCTCCTGGTAAAGCCCATCTTCCATTAAGAGCTTCCCGAGCGTCCCTTCGCCTTTTTCGATCTTTCCGAGAACATTGTTTAAGGACTCCGTCGAAGCCCTGATGTTCTTTAAACTCTCATCCAGCGTCCCTTCACGATCAAGACTCGTCTTGAACTTCCCTGTGACGGAAGAGAGATCGCTCAGAATCCCATGGGCACGGTCAATCAACTCTTCAACTGCGACAAGAGGAACACCTTCCCTCACGACTCCCTTTTGGATCTGGGGGAAATTCCCCGCCACGGGAGTAATCTCCACATGTGGTTCACTCAAGACGTGCGTGCCACGGATCGTGAACTTGTAATTTTCTCTGATTTGCACGCCCTTTTCAATAAAAAGTTTGACCTTCACGCGATTGTTCTGCTTGGCCTCATCATAAACGATGTCGACTTGACTTACTTCCCCGATCCGGACACCGGCCATGCGCACCGGCGCCCCCTTATTCAGGATGCTGACATAGTTAAACATCACTTCCACGCTATATCCCGACCTGAAGAGATAAACCCCACTGACAAAGAAAAGCACTAATGTCAAAAAAACAAACCCCACGATCACAAAAACGCCCACCGAAACTTCATTGCTTTTCTTCTTCATAATGGCTCCGTTTCTTTTTCCAAATGATCTGTAATCGGGCCGTGCGCCGACCCTGTTATGAATTGCTGAACGATCGGATCCTTAGAATGTTTGATCTCCTCCGGAGTCCCGATCGCGATGATCTTTCCTTGGTAGAGCATGGCGATCCGATCCGCTACTTTATAAGCGCTCGTCATATCGTGGGTCACCACAACGGAAAGCACTTTCAACTGTTTCTGCATCCTTAAGATAAGATCATTGATCACGTCCGCGTTGATCGGATCCAGTCCCGTCGTCGGCTCATCGTAAAGGATACTCTTGGGTTCATTACAGATGGCCCGCGCCAAACCCACCCTCTTTTTCATACCGCCTGACAAGCTGGCCGGCATCAGTTCCTCGATCCCCGAAAGCCCCACTAAACGCAATTTCTCGCGAACCTTTTGCGCCACCGACTCTTCAGAAAGCTTCGTATGTTCAAGCAGCGAAAACCCCACATTCTCTCGAACCGTAAGCGAGTCAAAAAGCGCAGCCCCCTGGAACAGCATGCCGAGTTGTAGACGACACAGGTCTTGATCTTCCGGAGCCATGGCGAAGATGGATTGACCATCAATCAGGATATCGCCTTCATCCGGCTCCAGGATCGCCATGATATGCTTAAGCAGCACGCTTTTCCCGCATCCGGAACGCCCGATAATCACCAGAGTCTCTCCATCCTGAATGGTCAGGTCAACGCCGCGAAGCACGTGCAGAGCGCCGAACCATTTATGGATCCCCTTGATCTCGATCACGTTCGTGTCCTCAAGTCTAAAAGAAATAGAAGATTGCGGAAAACAGGGCGTCCGAGGCGATCACCATGATCAATGAAACAACGACGGCAAGCGTCGTCGCGCGTCCGACGCCTTCGGCACCACCCCGAGCCGTGAAGCCAAAATAGCAGCCGACGATCGAAATGATCCCGCCAAAGAAGAAAGCTTTGACGAGTCCGGTAACAACGTCCTTGATCACCAAGGCCTTGAACCCGCGTTGAATGTATACATGCGACCCCATACCAAGTTTGAAGACCGCGATCAGGTAGCCGCCAAACATGCCGATCACATCCGCATAAATTGTCAGGATAAAGAGCATAAAAAGGGCCGCGATAAACCGGGGAACGACAAGATACTGAACGGGATTCATAGCAAGAGCTTTAAGCGCGTCGATCTGCTCTGTCACTTTCATCGTGCCAAGCTCCGCGGCGATCGAGGCCCCCACACGCCCTGCCACGACCATTGACGTCAGCACCGGCCCGAGTTCGCGACAGAGGGACACCGAAATAAGATCCGAGGTAAACTGTTCTGCCGAAAAAAGTCTCAGCTGATAGGCCGACTGCAAGGCAAGAACCATCCCGGTGAAGAATGCCGTCAGAAAGACCAGAGGCAGCGACTGAACCCCGATCTTATTCATCTGATCAAGTGTCGCCTTCCAGCGGATCTTCTTGCCGCTCAGCAGGACACAGGCCTCTTGGAACAGAAGCGCGATCCCGCCGGCACCACGAAAAATATCCAGGCACCCGGTCCCAAAATCAAACAGCCACGACCGAATCGAAACCGTCCTTTTCAGATCCTTCCACTGCGTCATAGTCCCTCGCTCAATAAGATCTTAAAATTTCAATTTGGTACCGAAACGAACCGATGACTCATCGTTTTCGTCCTCTTTAACCCCGCCCCCGCCTACAACGACTTGATCCTTCGAGGATCGCGCCTCCAAGAGCGGCAGCGCGCCCCATTCCCCCACCTTGGCCGTGTTCAGCTCCAGACTCTTATCCTGCGAATGCAAAACTGCTTCGACGCCCTTCCAAATAACGAGTTTGTCCGGCGTCTGTATCTTGACTCCTGCAAAAATATTATCAAGATTAAAGTCAAGAGCCCCGGTCAAAAAGAGCGTTGTCCGGCCCTTCCATATTTTCGAATCCCTGAGCGGCAGATAGGGAAGGAATCCGCGAAGTTGAATGATACCACGGTCGTAATAAAGTTGCCCCCATTTTCCGTCATAAACATTGAAAATCCCATTCACCTCCGGCTTTGAAAAATCTCCCTCCACCGTCAGATTCCCATCAAGCCGGCCCCCCATCGCCCTTGGTAAGGGTTTCGCTGCAAAAGACTGGACACTAGCAAGATCAAAATCCGCCACGCGAAGCAGGCATTTCAGCTGCGGGTTCTTGACCGTCCCCGTCGCTTGTCCCGACAGTTTGAAATGGTCGCCCCAGGTGCTGCGAATGCCCGTAATCCCCAAGGGGCTCAGGTCAAAGCTCCCCTTGAGATCCTGAAACGGCTGTTGGTCCAGAATAAAATAATCTGTTTCGAAATCCCCCTTGAACAGAAAATCCCGGCCTTTCCATCGCAGCGTGGCGGCATGAACGAAAAGCTTCCCTTGCGTCACAAGGTCCAACCCGAAAGCTCTGACATGGTCCAGATGAAAGTTCAGCGCGAAATCCAGCCCCAGGAGATTGGAGTGAACGGCCATCCGCTTCGCCCCTTTTTTACAATTGAGCTCATAGTTCCCGCTCGCGAAATCCAGTTCCCCGGTCCCTTCATAACCGGGATCCACCTCCATGGAATCGATCATAAAACGCTTTCCCTGCTGATGAACCTTTCCACGAAAATTGACGGGTTTTTCCGAAAAAGTCTGCCATGTCCCTGCGAGGGTCTCCCGCGTAAGACTCAGACTAAAATCCAATTTAACCCAGGGATCCTTCTGGCCGACCCGGAGATGCACATTAACCTCGGGTTGTCCTTCTTGGTTAAGAAAGGAACCCGAAAGCACCGCCTCCCACCCATACACCGCCCCCCGTAACCCCTCAAAGAAAAGATCCTTTCCCACCCAATGAACTCTTCCATTGAACGCCTTGAGTGGAAGAGGAATATCCTGCGCAAGATCCACGTCCTCAAGTTCCAGCCAAAGATCATGGGTGCTTTTCACGGGGTCGACGACCCCACGAATGCGCACCCGGCCTTCCAACATGCCGCTCATGCGGGCCTTGACGTCGACCTGGACCCTCCGGTCCGAAGAGGGTTGTAGCCTCCCCTGCACGTCCTTCAAAAGGATCTCTTTGCCGAGAGACGAAAGTAAATAGCGGATCTCACCGCCCTTGAAGTCAAGGGACGGCATCGAAAAACCGCCTCCGCCTGCCGCGGCACCTTCGAAATAGCGGTACGGGAACTGGTCCTGTTCGATCAGGATCGCGGGATTATTCAGAACCACGGCGGTAGGGGTGTCAAACTTCCGGCTCCAGAGCTGGTTCAATTGGTAGCGGAAAAGAAGACGGTCGGCACGGATCAACTGGGAGCCACCGTCAGGAGAGGTGGTTTCAATGAGGATCTTTTCCAGGGAAAGCTGGTTAAAACCGGAAGGACGGATCTCCCCAATATGGACCCGGGCCTTAAGATATTCACCAACTTTTTGCTCGGCAAACCGTTTAAAATCCTCGGAGCGGGCAATACGTCCCAGCAGAAAATTAAAAAAAAGCGCTCCCAGCACGCACACGACTAAGGACAGAAGCAACAGCTTCCTTAGGAAGGAAAGCATAAACGCGAGCCTTTTGCGCCTTCGCCATTATCCCAAAGGTCATACCCGTTGCAAGGACTGGCACCGCGAACCCGACATTTCCCTAATGACGCAGCGCTATGTGGCTTTCTCAAAAGAGATTCTCTCGCCCCGAAGCTCCGCATGGATCTTATCCCCTTCTTCGAACTTCCCACCCAGGATTTCCTCCGCCAGAACATTTTCAATCAAGCGCTGGATCGTCCGTTTGAGCGGTCTTGCGCCAAACACGGGGTCATAGCCCTGGTCGATCAGGAACTTAAGAACCTCTTCCGTAAGAACGAGCTCGATCTTTTTATCCCTAAGCCGGTCCATCACTTCCTTAAGTTCGATATGAATGATCTGCTCCAAGTCCTGACGTGTCAGCGGATGAAAAACAATGATCTCATCAACGCGATTGAGGAATTCCGGGCGGAAGACTTTTTTAGTCTCGTCCAAGAGCTTCTGCTTGAGATTGTCAAAATTCATCTCGTCCTTTTTCGGCGCGAATCCCAATTCCCCTTGTTTACGCACAAGGTCCGCCCCGACGTTCGAGGTCATGATCACGACCGTGTTCCGGAAATCCACTTTACGGCCAAAGGAATCCGTCAGACGCCCTTCTTCCATCAATTGGAGAAGGATATTGAACACATCCGGATGGGCCTTCTCGATCTCGTCAAAAAGCACCACGGAATAGGGACGGCGCCGCACCTTTTCCGTCAGCTGTCCGCCCTCTTCATAGCCCACATACCCCGGAGGCGCGCCGACAAGCCTCGAGACGTTGAATTTCTCGCTGTATTCCGAACAGTCGACCACGATCACGGAATCCTCATTGCCAAACATAAAATCCGCGAGCGCGCGGGCCAACAAGGTTTTCCCGACACCGGTCGGACCCAAGAAGATAAAAGTTCCGATCGGGCGACGCGGGTTGCGGAGGCCGGAACGCGAACGACGCACCGCGTGAGAGATCGCGTTGATCGCCTCCTCCTGTCCGACAATCCTCTTGTGAAGCGTCTCCCCCATTTTGAGGAGACGCGCGGTTTCCTTTTCCTCAAGGCGCGCGAGCGGAACGCCGGTCCACTTGGAGACCACGAACGCGATATCCTCCTCGGTCACCTGGACTTCGACTTCCGATTTGGATTCTTTCCAGCTCTTCTTCATCTTTTGCAGTTCTTCCTTGGCCTTGCGTTCGTCATCACGCATCCGCGCGGCCTTCTCGAAATCCTGCGCCTTGATGGAGGATTCTTTCTCCCGGCGAAGCGCCTCAATATCGATCTCGATCTTTTTCAGGTCCTTCGGCATCGTCGTCACGGAAAGCCGGGCACGCGAAGCCGCTTCGTCAATAATATCGATCGCTTTGTCCGGGAGAAAACGCCCGGAGATGTAACGGTCAGAGAGCTTCGCCGCAGCCTCAAGCGCCTCATCCAGGATCTTCACCCGGTGATGAGCTTCGTATTTATCACGCAAACCTTTGAGGATCTGGATCGTATCTTCCACCGAAGGTGGTTCCACAACCACGGTCTGGAAGCGGCGAGCCAGGGCCGCGTCCTTTTCAATATATTTGCGATATTCATCGAGCGTGGTCGCTCCGATGCACTGGATCTCTCCACGGGAAAGAGACGGCTTCAGGATATTGGAGGCATCAATCGCGCCTTCTGCGCCACCCGCGCCGACCAGGGTATGCAACTCATCGATAAAGATCATGACATTCTCCGTGCGCTTGATCTCATCCATCACGGCCTTGATGCGCTCTTCGAATTGACCGCGGTATTTCGTTCCGGCCACCATGAGCGCGAGGTCCAGCACCACAATGCGTTTGTCTGCAAGAATTTCCGGAACATCACCCGCGATGATCATCTGCGCAAGACCTTCCACGATCGCCGTTTTTCCGACGCCGGCTTCGCCCAAAAGAACCGGGTTATTTTTCGTGCGGCGCGCGAGAACCTGGATCACACGCTGGATCTCATCGGCGCGGCCCACAACGGGATCAAGTTTTCCGTCACGCGCGAGCTGTGAGAGGTCACGCCCGAACGCGTCAAGCGCCGGCGTTTTGGTCTTGGATTTCCCCGCGGGTCCGGCCCCCATGCCGCTTCCCATATTCGGAGGCGGAGCTCCCGGCTCGTTCGAGGGGGTCGTGGAACCTAAAAGTTTAATGACTTCCGCGCGCACCTTGTTGAGATCCAAGCCCACATTCATGAGAACATGGCTTGCCACACCTTCCCCTTCTTTGATCAACCCCAGGAGCAAATGCTCCGTCCCGATATAGTTGTGCCCCAGCCGACGCGCCTCATCCATCGCGAGTTCGATCACCTTCTTAGCCTTGGGCGTGAAAGGAATATCTCCGGAAACCACCGTGCTGGGCCCGAACTGCACAAGCTTCTCGACTTCCAAACGGATCGTATCCAGGGACAGTCCGAGATTCTGAAGCACCGCGGCCGCGACACTTTCACCTTCTTTGATAAGGCCGAGCAAGATGTGCTCCGTACCGATATAATCGTGATTGAATCTTTTGGCTTCTTCTTTAGCGAGGATAATGACTTTGCGGGCTCTTTCTGTAAAACGATCGAACATGACAACCTCCGGATTAAGACGTTTTAGAAAAAATTCTAAGCATTATCGAGTTGGATTCTGTGGAGTAGCAATATCGGACCGTTCTTCCGTCCAATCACGAAGCAACGGTACTATAAGTAACGGAAAATTATTGGAATCCTTAAAGGATCACTTTCGCGAAATATTCACGAATACGGGCAGCACGACGGGCATCACGTTCCGTTGCGCCAAGCACCTTACCGGTCATCTTCTGAAGATGCGCCGGTTGGATCAAAAGAAAAAGCTGATTCAGGTCCGTGTGGCTCACCTGCCCTTCAAGAACCCCCACATCGATCCCTACCTGCACGAGCGACAAAAGCTGGATCGCCTCGGAGGAGGATATCATGCGGGCGGCCTTCAGCACCGCCAACGCCCGCCAAATCTGGTCTTCCATCTTGGATTTGCGTTTTTTCTTGAGATATTCCCGGGCTTCGCGTTCATGCGTGATGACCTGCCGGATCACACCCTCAAGATTTGAAATGATTTCTTCTTCCGGTTGCCCGAGCGTGATCTGATTCGAGAACTGAAAAAAATTCCCGCTGGCCTCCGTCCCTTCACCGTAAAGACCGCGCACCGCAAGATTCAATTTCGAGAGAGCCTGCAGGACTTTATGGACCTGCTTGGTCAGAACCAGACTCGGGAGGTGGAGCATACACGAGGCCCGGAGACCGCTCCCCACATTCGTAGGACACGCGGTCAGATAACCCAGAGTGCCATCAAAAGCGAAATCCAGTTCCTTCTCAAGTTCGGTGTCAATCTCATCAGCGATCCTCCAAGTCTCGACAAGATTAAGACCTGACTGAAAGACTTGAAGCCGCAGATGGTCTTCCTCGATCACCATCAGGCTCACCATCTCGTCAGGCGTGATCACCACGGCGTTTTTTCCTTCTTCAAGATAAAGTTCGCGACTGACGAGGTGCCGTTCCTGAAGGAATTGTCGGTCAAGCTCCGGAAGCGATGCCGACGAAATAAAGCAGGCCCTCTTCAAGAAATTCGAGTTCTTGACCGCTTCACGAACCTCCTGAATGATCGCGTCGCGCTGCTCAGGCGCGAGCCGGTTCAGAAAAGGATAAGCCGAGAGATTACGCGCCAGGCGCAACCGGGAACTGACCACGACATCGCTCTCTGGCCCTGTGGCCTTGAGCCAATTCACCGGTTGATCTACAAAACAGTCAATTTCGCTCATTCGGAGGGCCTTTTCTTTTTTTTGATCTTTTCCAGAGCTTGCTGGATCTCATCCCTCAGCTGGGCCGCCTCCTCGAACGCTTCGGACTGAATGCTTTTCTTGAGCCTATCCTGGAGCTGGCGAAGGTCGTGAACGCTCCGCGTTTCCTTGGGGATTCGCGAGGGCTTTTTCCCGACATGCTCGTTGGAGCGTTGGACCTGTTTGATCACTGCCGCGAGGGGTTTCTGAAAGGAACTATAGCAACCGGCGCACCCAAGCCGGCCGTTCTTGGCGAAATCCACATAATTCATGCCGCACTCCTTGCAGAGAAGCGGCGTCTTTTTGCCCGAACCTCCCAGGGCTTTCTCGAGACCCGGGACACCCGCAAGAAGATCCCCGAAATTAAAATAAGTCTTGAACTCCGTCCCCTTCTCCTCGGCACAAGCTTCGCAAATATGCACCTCGGCCATCTGGCCGTTGAGGATCTCCGTAAGGTGAATACTGGCATCCTTGGTCCCGCAGACATTACAGATCATAGTGGAAAACTCCGGCTCCGCGAGCGGTTAAAGCGTGTAACGTTCGCCGTCTTTGCGGGTGAGCACCTGGAATTCCTTGAGGAGCAGATGGGTGATCTTCCCGGGCTTTCCCTCGCCGATCCCGCGTCCATCGAGCTTCACGACCGGAATAACCTCGGCCGCAGTTCCCGTGAGAAACACTTCGTTGGCGTTAAAAAGATCATGGCGCGTGAGGATCCGCTCCTCGAAGGGCAACTTGATCTTCTCCGCGATCTCGATAATGGCCTGTCGCGTGATCCCCTTCAGGGCTCCCAGATAAGTCGGCGGTGTCAGCAAAATATAATCTTTCACAAGACTGCCCTTACCGATCTTCTTGATCATGAAGATATTATCGCCGGTGCATTCCGCCACATACCCCTGATGATTGAGCATCAGCGCTTCCATGCATCCGCCGTTCTTCGCCTCAATTTTCGCCATAATGTTATTGAGATAGTTCAGGCTCTTGATGGAAGGATTCACAGCTTCCGGAAGATTCCGCACCGTCGGCACCGTGATGATCTCAAGTCCCTTTTGGTAGAGACTCTTAGGGTACAGCGTGATTTTGTCCGTGATGATAAAAACTGTGGCCTTTTTGCAAAGCCAAGGAGAGAGCCCCAGATCGCCCACACCGCGCGTGACCACAACTCGAATATAGGCATCCGTCAGCTGATTTCTCTTGAGCGTCTCGATGATAGCCGCCTTCAAAGCCCTGACATCCAGAGGGATCGTCAGCATCAAAGTATGCGCGGATTCCCAAAGTCGCTTCAAATGTTCGTCCAGCTTAAAAACAAGCCCGCTGTAGGCGCGTATCCCTTCGAACACGCCGTCCCCGTAAAGAAGACCGTGATCAAAGATCGAGATCTTCGCTTCACTTTTCGGGTACCACTTGCCGTCGATATAAACTTGCAATTCCATTTTGCTCTCCTGGTTACTTGCGATTATAAGACCGGTTTATTATTAATGATCGTGTCAGGCGCCGGAACCTTTGACTGCCCCTGCAAAAGAACCCCGTCCTGAAGGCGGTACGAGCGAAGGTACCGCGCCGCCATTTCCTCGTCATGCGTTACGATCAGAAAGGCCTGACCTTCCTGCTGATTCAATTCATTCATAAGCGCCATCACCTGCCCGGCCGTCTCGGGGTCCAGATTCCCGGTGGGTTCGTCGCAAAGCACCACGGCGGGACGGTTCACGAGGGCCCGTGCAATCGCCACGCGCTGTTGCTCTCCGCCCGAAAGTTCCGAAGGATAATGCGTCCTCCGGTTCCAGAGACGCACTCGCTTCAGCACTTCCTTAACCCACGGCTTGTTCGGCTTTTTCGCGATAAGTGTCGGCAAAAGCACATTCTCATAGACCGTCAACTCCGGCAGCAAGTGATAGAACTGAAAAACAAAACCGACCTGATGACTGCGCAACCGGCCCAGTTCCTTTTCGGACATCTCCGTCATGTCCTTCCCTTCAAAGAAGATCTTCCCGTCCGTCGCACGGTCGAGACCCCCGAGGATATGGAGCAACGTCGATTTCCCGCAGCCGGATTTTCCGGTGATAAAAACCATTTCCCCTGAACGGACGATCAATTGGACGGAGCGCAGAATCTCAAGCGTCCCGGCCGGCGTTTCATATTCCTTGCGCACATCGAACGCGCTGAGGAGCGGCACTTCCACGATATTACTCATAGCGGAGCGCCTCCACGGGGTTCAGGTTAGCCGCGCGATGCGCAGGATAAAACCCGGCAACGATCGCGACGAGCAACGCGAATCCGACGATCGTCACCACATCCGGCACATGCACCTCAGAGGGGATCCTGTCAAAAAGATAAATATCGCTTGGAAAAACATCCAATCCCGTGGTTTTCTTGAGAAAATCCGCCACGGGGTTCAAATTGTAAGCAAGCAAAAGCCCCATCACCGCCCCAAGCATGATACCGAGCGAGCCGATGCTGAACCCCTCCATGACAAAGATCTTGCGGATACTCATGCGCGTCGCGCCGAGCGCCCGGAGTATGCCGATATCCTTTGTCTTTTCCATCACCACCATGGTCAAAGTCGAAATGATGTTGAAAGCCGCAACGAGAATGATCAGCCCCAAGAGAATGGTCATCACGCTCTTTTCAACTTTGAGCGCCTGAAAGAAATTCTGATTCATGTCATACCAGGAACGGAAAAAATACTGGCTCGAAAAATCGCCTGCGATGACCCACTTCCATTTCTCCGCGTCATCTACGTTTTGAAAACGCATACTGATCCCCGTCACCTTGGTCCCCATCTGATAGACCTTCTGGGCCTGTTCAATATTCACAAGAGCGAGGGTGGAATCAAAATCATTCATGCCCACACGATAAATGCCGCGAACCAGAAAAGACCAGGTCCTCACATGCATCGGGAGCGGAACAAACGGATTCTCCGGTTCCGGGATCGGCGTGATCAGGTTGATCACATCCCCCACCTGGGCGTTAAGTGACGCCGCCAAATTCTCACCGATAATGATGCTGCCTTGTCGCGTCTCGATCTTTTTCTTGAAGAACAAGAGAAACCTTTTGCGTTCGACCTGCACAGAATCTGAAAAGTTCAAAGTCCCGGACACAAGACTCTTTTGAAAGAGACTCAGGTCCTCGCTCGCGGCATCGATCCCCTTCACCAAAACACCGCTCGCATTCTTCGTACTCCGAAGAATCGCCTGCCCCTCAACAAAGGGTGCCAGTGAGACAATGCCAGGTATATTATGCTGCCGGATCATCGCTATATCGCGGTCCACATTCTCGATCCCATCTACTTTTTCGATCCGAAGGTGGGGCTGCACGCCAACGATCTTCGCCTTGAGCTCCCGGTCAAAACCGCTCATCACCGCAAGCACGACGATAAGCGCCATCACCCCGATCGCCACCCCGCTGACCGAGATCATGGAAATAAGAGAAATGAAGCCCGTCTTGCGACGGCGCGTCAAATGGCGCATTGCGATAAATGTCTCGAATCCCATAAGCTCCTTTCACCTTCCGTACACACCGGGTGTGGCGCGCCACACCCGGTGTGTCCAGGGTTCATTCGATAGCTTCAGTTTTCTTTTCAGGTTTCAGCTGAGGAAATAAGATCACGTCACGGATCGAAGCCTGATTCGTCAAAAGCATCACGAGCCGGTCGATCCCGATACCGAGTCCCCCGGCCGGCGGCATTCCGTACTCTAGTGCCATCAGGAAGTCTTCATCGACCTCTTTCGCCTCTCCGATAAGCTCTTTTTGCTCCATCAAGCGCTGGCGCTGGATCACAGGATCATTCAATTCCGAAAAAGCGTTCGCGATCTCCATCTTCGCCACGAAAAGCTCGAAGCGATAAACCAGCTCCGGGTCATCCACCTTGGCCTTGGCCAAAGGCGTCATCACCGTCGGATAATCGATCACGAACACGGGATCCCAGAAATCTTTTTCGACCTTCTCGCCGAAGATCTCGTTTAGGATATCGATATCTTCCATATCTTTGTCAAAATCAATATGCAGCTGCTTGGCAGCCTCCCGGATATTCGCCTTGCGGAAATCAATACCGGTCGCTTCCTGCAAGGCGCCGTAAAAAGAAATGCGTTTCCAGGGCCGCTTAAAGTTAAGCATCCTCTCCCCATAAGGGATCTCGTCTTTCCCGTAAAGCATGATGACGAGGTGATGCGTCATTTCTTCCGTGATATTCATCATGTCCTCGTAATCCGCGTAGGCCTGATAAAGCTCCATCATCGTAAATTCCGGATTATGGCGAACCGAGATCCCTTCGTTGCGGAAATTGCGGTTGATCTCATAGACTTTTTCAAAGCCGCCCACGAGAAGCCTCTTGAGATACAGTTCCGGCGCCACGCGAAGAAAGAGATCGGTGTGAAGCGTGTGGTGATGCGTCACAAAAGGCTTCGCCCGCGCCCCACCGGCCAGAGGCTGCATCATCGGCGTTTCCACTTCCATGAATTCTCGCTGATCGAGAAAGGAGCGAATCTCGCGAATAATGCGGCTTCGCGCTTTAAAAGTCGCCCGAACCTCATCGTTGGAGATCAAGTCCACATAGCGATGGCGGTAGCGGGTCTCCACATCCTTAAGCCCATGCCATTTTTCCGGCAGCGTGCGAACGATCTTGGAAAGTATCTCGTACTTTTCCACTTTGATCGTCGGCTCTCCGGTCTTGGAGTGAAAAAGCTCTCCCTCGAGACCAAGGATATCCCCCAGAGCAAGGCTCGTAAAAGTCTTATACCCCTCTTCCCCGACAATGTCCTTTTTGACATAGATCTGCATCCGAGCGCCTTCATCTTTCAAGTCCGCGAACGCGCTCTTCCCCATGTCCCGGCGCGTCATCAGCCGACCCGCCACCCGAACCTTGCGGCCTTCCTGAAAATTCGCGCGGATCTCCACGAGAGAATCCTTTGGAAGAAACCTGTGTCCGTAATCCGATGTGCCCATTTAAATTTATCCTTATTCCTTGAAGTGGAATGATTTAAGACGATTAGGTCGTGATTATATGCCAGATGTCTGGCAGGGTCAATCAACGTCAAAAAGGCACGGAAACGAAAGCTGGAAGGAAAGGACCGTCATCGAAGCGATTGTGAAACGCAGACTATTTCTTGAGGTTGTATTCAACGTACATGGACAACACTTCCTGAAACTTCACAGGCGCCGGAATGCCGAAATAACGACCGATGATCGCGTGACTCATCTCGTGACCGATAATGCCGGCCTGAAAAGCTTCCGCTGAAACATAGATCGAATTGAGATCATACACATAAAAGGATCGCCGCCCCCCGAGACTCGTTCCAAAAAGGCGATTATATGCCGCCTCCAAATCAGCGACAGTAGCACAAATTTTAATATCCATTTTCATGCTGTAAATATGCATATCCAGAATATTGGAGACTTGGAGAAAGAGCGCGTCCAGCATCCGGGCGAGCATATCCGCGTCGGAATCTTGGGACTTTCCCCGCCGCCCCGCAAGGATCTCCGTTGAGGGCCGGATGTTAAGCTGCTGAGCGAGACTTGCGGCATCAAATTCTGAAGCGCCATACACGCTGACATATTTGCCTTCGATCTTCTTTTGAAAACCCAACCCGTCATCCGCGGCAAACGCGCGGGAGGCGGTCAAGATCAAAACCACGCCGAGGAGGTAGCTGAGTAAAAGTCTTATTTTCGACATTGTTAGAATTTAAAACTGTGCAATGCCCTATCGACTTCGCTGACCGATCTTTTGATTTCAGTCAGATCCTTCGTCTCCAGAACACCCTTCAGTTCTTTAAGCTTGAGGTCCGTGTGGCTGAGTTTCTTCCGAACCTGATCGATCATTCCGTCAAGCGCCCCCGCCACATCCTTCAACGAATCTTTGGGACGCACCTTGCAGCCCATCGAGAAGTCCCCCTCCCCGAGCGCGTTCAGGATCTTCTTGAAACGATAGCTGGGCCCGGCGATCCCGTGGGAAACAAAAAGCGTGATCGCGATAGTCGCGAGACCCACGACCACGGTTGAAACGATCAGGGTTTGCAAGAGCAGCGGATAAATAAAATCGGCGGTTGTCTGAACGACCACGCGCAGATTCACGAAAGAGACGGTCGTCTCCTTACCCGCCAGGACGTAGATCAGAGCCATAAAGAAAGTGCCCGTGACCACCACCAGGAGACAGAACCTCAGGATAAAATCCGTCTGAAATTTCTTATCGATAAAAAAGTTCTTCCGTTGTTCCATGTTAGCGGCTCCTCTCTTGGGCTGCGGGGTTGGCCGGAACACTACGCTGCAAGGTGATCGTCGCATTTTTCCGGAGATCGCTCATCCAATCGCTCATGCTCTTTGCCTCCTCAACTCTCCGGGCCGCCCAGTCGGTCGTGTTGATCTGTGAATCGATCTCCCTTGTTTTCCGGTCCAAAGCGACTTTGAGAAGCGACTGTTCCCAGAATTTTTCGATGGATTTCAGAAAAACTTTTCCCTTATCCAGGCCTTGGGCCTGAGCGTATTGGAGTATCAGCTTGCGGTCGATAAGAGCATTCAGGAAATTCTCGCGGGATTCCGGCGTATCGCTGTCGCCATAAGTCGACGCCCTGAACTCACTCTCAAACTCGTCGCGTGAGACGCTGTAACTATTGATCGTCACAACGGCATCTTTGTCCGCAAAAGCGCCAGGTTTCTGACCGCAACCACTCGCGAACAGCAAAATTGCCAACCCTAAAGATGCGAATCTTCTACCTTTCATAGGAACCTCCTGAATGTCAGAAATGATCGCTCTGAATATAAAACCGTACGGGAATTATGGCGCACTGAGAGTAGCATTACACAAAAATATTAGCAGAGCAAGCAATTCGCTCAGGGAGGAACTAAGAGACGCCGGGGGTACGCCGTCTTTCATCAAGCCCGCCAGGCATGAGACCTTCATGTCCCATCAGACCGATCACGCCATTGAGGAACTGCAGATCCCCCGCGCTAAGCGTCATCGCATCAAAGGCGGCCATATCGTAAGGGGTCGGCGGCTGATAGAAATACACATACGCAGGGCCGATCGGAGGCGTAAACGTATTCACCTGGTAATTTGCCATATCGGTTTGGTCGGGAAGCGGAGCACGCGGAGACTCGAGCAGGGACATCTGCGCCGTGGTGTCTGCAGCGGGAGTTGTAACAGGAGGTGCGGGCGTTACCGTAAGCAAACCAGGATTATAAGTGATCGTGTAATTACTAGCATCGAAGGTGCCCCCCGTTGCCGCCGAGGGGGTGATGCTATACGGCGAGCCGGCAACAGGCGCGTCAGCAGCAGCACCGGCGCTCGCAAGCGTCACAGTCCCGATCGTCTCAACGTTTACTAATCCCGCAGAAGTGAATTCGGTCCCCAAGAACGTAAATACGTCCCCAAAAGTCTTCGTCTGATTATTCGCAGTCACAGACAGGGGCGCTTTACCCACGGCAATCCCAACACTCCCGCTTGCGTTGTTATAGTTACCGGTAACATCGGTAAAGATCCAGTTGGCCGTGCCGCCCGGAACGTTCGTGAATGATGCGCCAAGGTCAAGACCCCCAAGTGTCTCGCCCTTGACGCCCGTCACAAATCCCGAAGCGCCGTGTGCATCGCCGTCATAAGTTCCCGTGTAACCGCTTATTCCGCTCGTATTGGCCGTAGCCTTGTTTACAACGATTCCCACACTCCCGCTTGCGTTGTTATAGTTACCGGTAACATCGGTAAAGATCCAGTTGGCCGTGCCGCCCGGAACGTTCGTGAATGACGCGCCCAGATCAAGTCCCCCAAGCGTCTCGCCCTTGACGCCCGTCACAAATCCCGAAGCGCCGTGTGCATCGCCGTCATAAGTTCCCGTGTAACCGCTGATCCCGGTTGTCGTGGGATTCGCCTTTTTTATATCGATTGGAACTCTGCCGCGCGCATAGTTATAGTTGCCCGTAACATCTCTGAAAACCCAGTAAGCCGTGCCGCCCGGAACGTTCGTGAATGATGCGCCAAGGTCAAGACCCCCAAGTGTCTCGCCTGACCTAGCC
>CAISGE010000005.1 GCA_903884815.1 Candidatus Omnitrophota bacterium
GTTTTTTTCAGATGATCATGAATGACAGGCCAGAACCTCATTAAAAGCAAAGTGTTGATGTGATTCGTTGCGTCTGGATTTTCAAAAAAAACGATGTCTTGAGCGGAGTCCGCTCTCCCTGCTTCTGCAAGGATCCAATTCTTTTTACGAGACATTCATGGCCTCACAGCACTTTTTATATTTCTTCCCGCTACCGCACGGACAGGGATCGTTTCGTCCCGTTTTGGAAGAGGCCCGCACGTACGGCCGGGGCTTGTTAAAAAAATCCCGGATAAATGATGGGTCTGTATGCTTGTCTTCGGGGCACATATCTTCTCTCGATGAATGGAAGTGAGGTTCTTCCCTCGCATCTTCTTCCGTGTCCCCTATTTCATCTTCCCCTTCCACATCCTCATCTTCTCCAGGAAACGGATAAAGCTCATAAGGGATTCCTTCTTCCATCATTCGCCGAAAGAAAAACGCTTTCTGTTTCCGCACAGATTCCCGCGCCAAGGCCGTTCCGGACCATACCGGTTTAAGAACCTCCCGGTCAAAGACCTCCCTTATTTTGGTCGCGGACGCATCTTCGAAAACATAGGCCGTACTGTTGGCGACCATCCGGACGCCTCCGATACGAATCACGCGCATGAGCATCAAATCTCCCGGCAAAGCATTGTCCGCCATGGAGGGATCCCAAAGAAAAAAGCTTTTGTTCAGGGACAGCAAATCGCTGACAAAAGCGCCAAAACAATCAACCCTCTTTTCGACCCGGAAAAGCGAAAGTCCCGCGCACTTCAGCTTGTCGATCACATACCGTTCCTTCCGGGAGTGACACGAGCCAGACTCCCTAGCATACCGCTCGATCCAGCTTTCGCCCTCGATCGGAACGTCCCAGATGGCATGATCCGTAAAGCGTTCTATCTCCTCGTCTCCGATCTCCTTCCAGGTCCTCACCCTCGCCAATTCTTCTTCCGCGAGATCGTAATATTTCTTCGGCATCTGCTCGATGACCTCATCAAGAAGGTCCACTTCAATTCGCCGCCAATACTGGTAACGATAGAAACGGCAACGAACGTAAAACCTCAGGATTTTCCTCAGGATGCGCCAGAACCACGCCCGCCCAGATTCAATCCAATCCTTGATATTCATGATGATCCTCATGATCAGACCGCCGCCTGCAATCAACCGTTTCTCACCAGCAGAATCAATCTCGCCTTTTAGTGAACATTCGAGATCCGAGCATTCTTTTCTTCCTTCGAGAATGCGGACACAGCAGCGCCGATTTCCTCAAAAGAAACGGGATAATAATTCCACACCTCAACACAGAGGTTCACAACCAAAGACTTATCGTTAAGACGCTTGACCTTATATTTATCGTGGACATGCCCGCACAAATTCCAGGGCACGTTCGGATCAGCGTCTTCTGCCCTATGGGTCATGCAAATATCCTTTGAACCGTAGCGGATATACATCTTGGTGATGATCGTCCGAAGGCTGTTGTTCCGGTCGTGATTACCCTTGATGAAAATGAACTTGCCATTCAGCATCTTTTCGAACTGGCGATATTTCTCAACACCGCCTTCCTTGCCGCCCTTGAAAATAAAGTCGCCAAGGAAAAATACGGTATCCTCCGGCTTAACCCGTTCGTTATGCCGCTTGATGATCGTCTCGTTCATTTCCTCAACCGTCTCAAACGGCCTATTGCAATA
>CAISGE010000006.1 GCA_903884815.1 Candidatus Omnitrophota bacterium
TAGCCGTCCGACAAATTTCATCCGTTCATCCACAAGAACACTCTCTTTCCATGGCATAGGTCACCTCCGCTATGCCATTATTCCAAAAAAGTGTTACCCATGTCTCCGGTACAAGGTGTAACCTATGTCTCGAGTCGCACATTCATCCTTGACACTTGTCTCGGGCAAAAAGTAGACTGAACATATCCTATTGAACTTCAATTTTGAAGGGGTCTTTCATGAAGAGAGCGAAGGTTTTCGCGGTAGGTTTGATCATGGCGTGTCTGAGTATTTCTTGCGCGTCCAGTTCCGTTAGTTCTTTCGGGCCTTATTCGGCCGCGGAGACTTATTACGGTAAGGGGAACTATTCCAAGGCGATCGCGAAGTATCAGGAGTACTTGGCCGCGAATCCTCAGGGGAGTCTGGCGCCGATCGCGGAGTACTATATTGCGAAGAGCTATGCCGCCTCCGGGGATCCCTTGAAGGCGGGGGAGAGTTTTCAGAAGGTCGTGGCGCAATACCCTCAGTCGAGTTGGGCGGATTTCGCCAAGGAGCAGTTGGATCTTTTGAAGGCGCATGCGAAGGCTTAGTTTTATTGTTCTTTGAACGGAGTGATTTTTTGAGAAGGTCTTCTTGGATGACCGCGCACAGATAACGAGAGGCGGGAAACGCCCTGCCCAACCGCTGTGGGAGGAAAGTCCGAGCTTCACAGGGTATCGTAGTGGGTAACGCCCACCTTCTGGGTTCGATCATTTAAAAGATGATGGAGCCTAGGACGGATCAGAGCCACAGAGACGAGTCCTTGTCATGAAAGTGACAGGGGGTGAAACGCGGCAATCTCTACGTGAAGAAAGGCTAAACAGGGTGAAGAGCCCGCCGAATTTTGGCGGGCGGGAACGGCCCGTTCCTTCCTGGCAGCAATGCCGGGACTTCGCCGGGTAAGCCGACCGAGGCCTGCAGCAATGCAGGTCCTAGATAGATGGTCATCGACCTGCTGCGAAAGTGGCAGGGGACAGAACTCGGCTTATAGAGAAGGCCTTCTCATTTTTTATTTCGTGTGCCTTGACAAAAATGTCGGGAACCTATATTCTCTCGGCAGTTGATTCGGTTCCACATCCTTTTAAGACGGCGCTGAGACGCCGACAAAGGTGCGCCAATGAATAAAAAAATCGGGACTTATAACTGTAGCCCTGCACAAACGTGCGGGGCATTTTTTTCGCCCAGCCCGCTGGCTGGGACGAACCTCGCCGCAGCGCAAGCGAAGGCGGGTTGCCGGCTTTCCGAACCCCGGAATTTGATCCGGGGTTTTTTTGTGTTCACGAAGGGTCTCTTATGACCGGCGCTGAAAAGCAGATCCTCGATGAGGGCGGGATCGAACGGGTGCTGGCCCGCATCGCCCACGAGATCCTCGAACGCAATCAGGGCACTTCCAATCTCGCGCTGATCGGCATCCGCACACGCGGCGTTTTTCTTGCCGAGCGCCTCCAGAAAAAACTTTTCGAGATCGAGAATAAAGAAGTCCCCGTGGGGATTCTCGACATTACCCTTTACCGCGATGACCTGAGCGAGGTCGGCCCGAAGCCCGAAGTCCACGAAACGAATATCCCGTTTGATCTCAAAGGCAAGGCCGTGATCTTAGTCGACGATGTGCTTTTCACCGGGCGCACCATTCGCGCCGCGCTGGATGCCGTGATCGACCTCGGGAGGCCCAAAGTAATTCGACTCGCGGTGCTGGTGGACCGCGGTCACCGGGAGCTTCCCATCAAAGCCGATTATGTCGGCAAGAACATTCCCACCTCGCTTCAAGACCGGGTGACCATTCACTTGAAAGAAACCGACGGTGTCGACGAAGCCGTCATTTCGGGAGGGTCGAAGGTATGACGCAAACCGCCAAAACACAGTGGACGCAAAAAGACTTGCTGGGCTTGAGGGACCTTTCCGTGGCCGAGATCGAATTGATCCTCGATACCGCGAAATCCTTCAGCGAAGTCTCGCAGCGCGAAGTCAAAAAAGTCCCGGTCCTGCGCGGCAAGACCGTGGTGAATCTTTTCCTCGAGCCAAGCACCCGGACGCGCGTTTCCTTTGAACTGGCCGAAAAGCGCCTGAGCGCCGACTCCATCGGGATGGCAAGCGGCGGCTCCAGCATGACCAAGGGCGAATCCCTGTGGGATACGATCGCCAATATCGAAGCGCTTAAGGTGGATATTATCGTGATGCGGCACGGCTCGTCCGGAGCGCCGCACCGGATCTCGAATTACACGAAATGCGGCGTGGTGAACGCGGGGGACGGCATCAATGAGCATCCCACCCAGGCGCTGCTCGACATGTTTACGCTGCGCGAGATCAAAGGAAAGATCAAAGGCCTCAAAGTCGTTTTTGTCGGCGATATCCTGCACTCCCGCGTGGCGCGCTCAAACATCTGGGGGCTCACCAAACTCGGCGCGGAGGTCGTGATCTGTGGCCCGAAGACGCTCATCCCGTGGGGGATCGAGGAACTCGGGGTGAAGGTGATCCATGACGTGAAGAAGGCGATCGATGGCGCGGACGCCGTGACACTGCTCAGGATCCAGATGGAACGGCAGAACGAGACCTTGTTCCCGAGCATCCGCGAATACGCGAGCACCTACGGAATGAACACCGAACTTTTCAAGTACGCGAAACCCGACGCGATCCTGATGCATCCGGGCCCGGTGAACCGCGGCGTGGAAATCGAGAGCGCGCTCGCCGACAGTCCTCAGTCCTACATCCTCAAACAGGTCACGAACGGGATCGCGGTCCGCATGGCGGTCCTCTATCTCTTGAGCGGAGCGATGAAAAATGAAAAATAAACTGAACGGGCAATCGGTCAAGAACCTCATCATCCGCAACGCCCATATCGTGGATCCGGCGAACAAGATCGACGAAGTGATGGACCTGCACGTCAAAAGCCACCGCATCGTGAAATGGGGCAAAGACCTCGCGGCGGAGGATGCCGAGATCCTGGACGCCAAGAAGCTGCACCTTTTGCCCGGCCTTGTGGACCTGCACGTCCATTTTCGCGAACCAGGGTATGAACACAAAGAAACGATCGAATCCGGGGCTCAGGCCGCTATTGCGGGCGGGTTTGTGGCCTGTGTCACCATGCCGAACACCAAGCCGGCCTGTGATAACGCGCAAGTCGTGAAGTATCAGATGGAACGTGCGAACGTCCTCAACTTCAACATCTTTCCCTCCGGAACGCTGACGCAGGGCCGCGAAGGAAAGAAGATTTCTGAAATGGCCGAGATGAAGGACGCCGGGGCCGTGGCCGTGACCGATGACGGGGGCTGGGTGATGGATTCCGGTGTGGCGCGCCGCGCTTATGAATATGCCGCGACCTACGGACTTCCGATCATGTCTCATGCCGAAGACCATTCGATCAGCGTCAACGGCGTTATGAACGAGGGGATTGTCTCCTCCCAGCTGGGGCTTCGGGGAGCGCCGAACGCCGCGGAAGATATCGCGACGGCCCGGGATATCGAGCTCGTGCGACTCATTAAATGTCATCTGCACTTTTCTCACGTCTCAACGCGCGGAGCGGTCGAAATGATACGGCGCGCAAAGGCCGAGGGGCTTCCGATCACCGCGGAAGCGACGCCGCATCACATCGCGCTGACCGACGTGGAATTCGTCAAATACGACACCTTCTATAAAATGAATCCGCCGCTTCGTAACGAGAAGGACCGGGAGGCGATCCTCCGGGGTCTTGAAGACGGGACCATCGACGCGATTGCGACAGATCATGCCCCGCACGCCCTCGAAGAAAAGGACCGGGATATTGAAGTGGCGCCCTTCGGTACGATCGGTCTGGAGTCGGCTTTCGGAGTGATCATGACCGAGCTTTTTCACGGCCGTAAATGGAAGCTGGAAGATATCGTGAGGAAAATGAGTTTGACGCCCGCGGAGATCATAAAGAAATCCAATTTTGGCCGGCTCAAAACCGGGGAGCAGGCGAATTTTATTCTGGTGGATACGGAAAAAGACTGGGTGTTCGCGGAAGAGCACGTGCACTCCCGGTCGTTTAACTCCTGCTTCTATGGGAAAAGGCTTAAAGGTAAAGTTCTGCATACGTTCGTGAAGGGTTATCAATACGCCCTCTAAAAGGAATGGAATCCATGAAAAAAGCGATACTGGCACTCGAGGATGGACTGTGGTTTGAAGGGATAGGCTTTGGCGCCGAGGGGGAGACTTTCGGCGAGGTGGTCTTTAATACGGGGCTCACCGGCTACCAGGAGATCCTAACCGATCCATCGTATAAAGGGCAGATGGTGTGCATGACCTACCCGCTGATCGGCAATTACGGGATCAACAGCGCCGACTCCGAGTCGTCCCGCCCTTGGGTCGAGGGCTTTATCATCAAGGAACTCAGTCCCGTGGTAAGCAATTACCGTTCCGAGATGACACTCGATGAGTATCTTAAAAAGAACAACATTCTCGGCATTCAGGGGATCGATACCCGCAAACTCGTCAAGCACCTCCGGACCGTCGGCGCGAAGAAGGCGGTCATTTCCACGATTGAATTGGATCCGAAAAAGCTGGTGAAAAAGGCCAAGGATTCCCCGGGGATCGAAGGCGTCGACCTGGTCAAGGAAGTTATGTGCGCTAAGCCGTATGTCTTCGAGGACGTGATGCCCGCGGAATTCGCGTGGGGCGATCAAAAGAAAAAAACATTCAAGGTCGTTGCAGTCGACAGTGGCACCAAATGGAATATTCTGCGCAAGCTCAACCAGCACGGCTTTCATGTTCAGGTGGTTCCCGCGACGGCGACAGCCGAAGAGATCCTGGCGTATAAGCCGGACGGTGTTTTCCTTTCGAATGGCCCCGGCGATCCTTCGGCGGTGAAATATCTTGTCGAAACGGTGAAGAAGCTCATCGGCAAACTCCCGATCTTCGGGATCTGCCTCGGGCATCAGATGATCGGACAGGCCCTCGGCGGCAAAACGTCCAAGCTCAAGTTCGGGCATCACGGGAATAACCAGCCGGTCATGGACCTCAAGACCCGGAAGATCGAGATCACATCCCAGAACCACAACTTTGTGGTGGATATCGACACGCTTCCCAAGGGGGAAGTGGAGATCACGCACGTGAATTTGAATGATAAAACGCTCGAAGGGTTGCAGCACAAGAAGCATCCGCTTTTCAGCGTCCAGCATCACCCCGAGAATGCCCCGGGTCCCCATGACAGCGATTATCTCTTCACCCGTTTTTATGAAATGATCGAAAGAGAGCGGAAATAATATGCCCAAAAGAACCGACATCAAAAAAATCCTCATCATCGGGTCCGGGCCGATCATTATCGGTCAGGCCTGCGAATTCGATTATTCCGGAGCTCAGGCCGTGAAGGCCCTGAAAGACGAAGGCTACAAAGTCGTCCTGATCAATTCCAATCCCGCGACCATCATGACCGATCCGGAACTTGCCGACGCGACCTACATCGAACCTCTCACGGTGGAATTCCTGGAGAAAGTGATCGCCAAGGAAAAGCCGGACGTGGTCCTGCCGACCATGGGCGGTCAGACCGGGCTCAATCTCGCCGTCGAGGCTTATGAAGCGGGCGTCTTCAAACGGCACAACGTGGAAATGATCGGCGCGAAATATGAGGCCATTAAGAAAGCGGAGAATCGCGAGGAGTTCAAACGCGCAATGCAAAAGATCGGGCTCGATCTTCCGAAAAGTGATTTTGCTTATTCGCTTGAAGAAGCCGAGAAGGTCGCGGAAAGAATCGGTTATCCGGTGATCGTCCGGGCCAGCTTCACGCTCGGCGGTTCGGGAAGCGGTATCTGCCAGAATCTTGAAGAACTCCGGGCTACCGCGCGCACGGGGCTCGATTACAGCCGGGTGCATGAGGTGCTGATCGAAGAGTCGATCGTCGGCTGGAAAGAGTACGAGCTTGAAGTCATGCGCGACAAGAAAGACAACTTCGTGGTGATTTGTTCGATCGAGAATCTGGATCCGATGGGCGTTCACACGGGGGATTCCATCACGGTCGCGCCGGCCCAGACCCTGACGGACCGCGAGTATCAGCGGATGCGTGACGCCGCCCGAAAAGTCATGTCCGAGATCGGGATCGAGACCGGCGGGTCCAATGTCCAGTTCGCGGTTTGCCCCAAGACGGGTCGCATGGTCATTATCGAAATGAACCCCCGCGTTTCCCGCTCCTCGGCGCTGGCCTCCAAGGCCACGGGATTTCCCATCGCCAAGTTCGCGGCGAAGCTTGCGGTCGGACTCACGCTCGATGAGATCCCCAACGACATCACCAAATACACGCCGGCCTCGTTCGAGCCTTCGATCGATTATTGCGTGGTCAAGATCCCGCGCTTCGCCTTCGAGAAATTCGAGGGCGTGGATGACCGCCTGACGACCCAGATGAAATCCGTGGGTGAGGTGATGTCGATCGGCCGCACGTTCAAGGAAGCTCTCCAGAAGGGACTGCGTTCTCTTGAGACCAAGCGTTTCGGCTTCGGTGGCGACGGCAAGGATAAGATCTTTGATCAAAAGCTCAAGACTCGCGAAGAATATGTCCAGTTCATCAAGACCCTTCCGGGGGATAAAGAGCTTCGTGAAAAAATATTCGCCTACGCGAAAGTGCCGCGGGAAGACCGGCTCTTTTATCTGAAATATGCTTTCTGGGCGGGCTACACCACGGACGAGATCTACAAAAAGACCGGCGTGGACCCGTGGTTCCTGGCGCAACTCAAGCAGCTGATCGACCTTGAGACAGAATTGCTCGCGGCACACGGGAAGCCGAAGGCGCAGGACTCGCTCATGCGCAAGGCCAAGCAATACGGATTTTCTGATGTTCAGTTGGCGTTTTTCTGGGGACTTTCGGAAAGGATCGTGCGGAAGAAACGGAAACTGCTTGGCATCAAGCCGGTCTATAAGTTGGTGGATACCTGCGCCGCGGAGTTCAAGGCTTACACGCCTTATTTCTATTCGACTTACGAAGATGAGGATGAATCGAATCCGAGTAAGAAAAAGAAGGTCATGATCCTGGGCGGCGGGCCGAACCGGATCGGGCAGGGGATCGAATTTGATTATTGCTGCGTTCATGCCGTTCAAGCTCTCAAGAAAATGGGTTACGAAACGATCATGGTCAATTCCAACCCCGAGACGGTTTCGACCGACTACGACACCTCGGACAAACTTTTCTTTGAACCGCTGACGCTGGAAGACGTCCTCAATATCTATGAGAGCGAAAAGCCGCTGGGCGTGATCCTGCAACTGGGCGGACAGACGCCGCTCAATCTCGCGAAATCCCTCATGGCGAACGGGGTCAAGATCCTCGGGACTTCGGTGGACGCGATCGACCGCGCTGAAGACCGCGACCGGTTCAAAAAACTCCTGCAGAAGATCAACTTGCGCCAGCCCGCGAACGGGATCGCGACGAATCTCGATGAGGCCTGCCGCATTGCCAAAGAGATCGGCTATCCGGTCGTGATCCGTCCGTCCTATGTGCTCGGCGGGCGCGCGATGGAGATCGTCTACGACCAGACCTCGCTTAAAAAATACATGAAGCACGCGGTCGACGCGAGCGACGATCAACCGATCCTGATCGACAAATTCCTGGAAGACGCGACCGAGGTGGATGTGGACTTGATCTCGGACGGCAAACAGTCGGTGATCGGTTCTGTCATGGAGCACATCGAAGAAGCGGGCATTCATTCCGGCGATAGCGCGTCCGTGATCCCGCCGTTCTCGCTTGGACGGGACCTCGTGGAAGAGATCATGGCCAAGACGAAGGCGATCGCCAAGGAACTGCATGTGGTCGGTCTGATGAATATGCAATACGCGATCCAGAAAGGGCAGCTCTTTTGTCTCGAAGTGAATCCCCGGGCCTCGCGCACCGTGCCGTTCGTCAGTAAGACGATCGGGGTGCCTCTCGCGAAGCTCGCGGCGCAATGTATGATGGGGAAGACCTTGAAGGACCTCCACTTTACCGAAGAGATCGTGCCCAAGCATGTCGCCGTGAAGGAATCGGTGTTCCCATTCGTGAAATTTCCGGGGGTCGATATCATCCTGTCTCCCGAAATGAAGTCGACGGGGGAAGTCATGGGGATCGACAAGGATTTCGGCCGCGCTTTTTACAAGTCGCAGGACGCGGCGCTCAGCCACATCCCGCGCAAGGGGACCATCTTTATCAGCGTCAAGGAATCGGACAAGTCCCGGATCGCGGATATCGCCAAGGGATTTCATGAACTGAAGTACAAGATTGTTTCGACTAAGGGGACGGCGAAGGTTCTCAAGGAAGCGGGAATTCCTGCGGAGGAAGTGTTCAAGATCATGGAAGGAACGCCGAACATTTCCGATTTGATCCGGGGAAAGAAGATCGATCTGATCGTGAACACCCCGAGCGGCAAGGGACCGATGCTCGACGAAGGAAAGATCCGTTCGCTCGCGGTGTCTTTCAACATTCCCTGTATCACGACGCTCAATGCGGCTCGCGCTGCGGTGTGCGGTCTTCAGGCGGTGAAGGATGACGATCTGGACGTGAAATCAATTCATGACTATCACGGGATCAAGGGGAAAAAGTGATGAGCCATTCCAAAGGTTCCGATGAGATTCTCACGATCCTCGCGAACGGGAAGATCAATGAGAAGTATTACAAGCTGATCTTCTCTTCTCCCAAGCTTTCCCGTGGCGTTGTGCCCGGCCAATTCCTTCATATGAAGATCACTCAGGGGAATGATCCCTATCTGCGGCGTCCGTTCAGCTACTATCGCGTCACGGGTCAGAAGGTCGAAGTGCTTTATGAGGTGCTGGGCTACGGCACGCAGGTCCTTTGTCAGAAGAAAAAAGGCGAAAAACTGAAGGCCATGGGGCCGCTCGGGAAAGGTTTTTCGGCCAAGATCGACAAGAAAAAGCGGATTCTCGTCGCGGGGGGCGTCGGCGTGCCGCCGCTTGTTTTTCTCGCGGAGAAATATCCCACCGAATATCTCCTGATCGGGACCAAATCCAAGGCGGAGCTCATGCCCCGCCGCGAGTTAAAACGGGCGAAGGCGAAGGTCTTGTATTCCACGGAGGACGGCTCCTTCGGGACGAAAGGCCGCGTCACACTGCTCCTTGAAAAGATCCTGGCCGACCAGGATCCCGACGAGTTCTTTATCCAGACTTGCGGGCCCAAGCCTATGATGCAGGCGGTGATCACGCTCGCTCGGAAATACGGGGTCGAAGGCGAAGCTTCCTGGGATGAGAGCATGGCGTGTGGCGTCGGGGCTTGCCTCGGGTGCATGGTCGAGACCGTCGCGGGAAGAGTGCGGGCCTGTGTGGAAGGTCCCGTGATCCCTTTTAAAGATCTGGTGATCCCATGAAAGCCGACCTGACGACGCATATTAAATCCCTCACGCTCAAGAATCCGATTACCGTCGCTTCCGGGACCTTCGGGACCACGGACGAATATTCCGGTTATGTTGATCCGAAGAAACTCGGCGCGATTATCACGAAGACAATCACAGTGAAGCCCCGCGCCGGCAATCCCATGCCGCGCATCTGCGAGACTTCGGCCGGGATGCTGAATGCCATCGGCCTGCAGAATAAAGGCTTGGAGGATTTTCTGGAGCACAAGATCCCTTATTTTAAAAAGCTCGGGGTGCCCCTTATCGTCAGCATTGCCGGTGAAACCACCGCGGAATTCACCGAGCTCGCCAAGGCCTTTGAGGCGCATCGCGATGTCGTGAGCGCCTTGGAGATTAATCTGTCCTGTCCGAATGTGGAAGGGGGCGGCGTCAATTTCATGAAAAAACAGGAGCGCATTTTGGAGGCCGTCAAATCCGTTCGGGAGGGGACAGGACTTTTGACTTTCGCCAAGCTTTCGCCGGAACTCGGGGATGTCTCCGCGATCGCGGGAACGATCCTCAAGCAGGGGATCGACGGACTCAGCCTGATCAACACGCTGCGCGGGATGTCGGTGGACATCCGCTCGCGCCGATCCAAGCTCGCCAAGGATTTCGGGGGCTTGAGCGGTCCCGCGATCAAGCCGGTCGCGCTCCGTTATGTCTATCAGCTCAAAAAAGAATTCGGAGTGCCGGTCATTGCCTCGGGCGGCATTTCGAATGTCAAAGACGCCCTGGAATTCCTGATCGTGGGAGCGGACCTTCTGGCGGTCGGCACAGCCAATTTTGTGGAACCGGGAGCGACCCAAGCCATTATCGACGGACTTGCGGCATTTTGCCGGAAGGAAGGCCTCCGGAATATCGGAGGACTGCGTGGGAGCTACAAATCCGCGGAAGAAAAAGTGTCGGGGTGCAAGTTATGAGCAAAATAGTTTCGAATGCACGTCTGATCGTGGCGCTCGATGCGCCGACGCTGGAAGTCGCGGAGAAGTGGCTTTCGCAGCTTAAGGGTGTCGTTCACTATTATAAAGTGGGGATGGAACTTTTCACGGCGCATGGCTGGAAGGCCGTGAATCTCGTGAAAAATTATGGAGGCCGTGTTTTCCTCGACCTCAAATTCCATGATATCCCGAATACCGTGAGTCGTACGCTTGCCGCCGTGTGTGAACATGAAGTGGATATGGTGAATGTCCATGCGCTCGGCGGTTTTGAAATGATGAGGATGGCCCGGGTAGCAGTGGAGAAGTATTCCTCGGGACGCGTCAAGAAGCCGAAGCTCATTGCCGTGACCGTGCTGACCAGCCATGATCAAAAGGCGCTTTCCAGCGATCTCCGTGTCCGGGGAAGTGTAAAGGATGAGGTGCTGCATCTGGCCGGACTCGCGAAAAAAGCGGGACTCGACGGCATCGTTTGTTCTCCGGAGGAAACCGCCTGGGTTCGCAAGAAGTTCAAAGAGGATTTTTTGATCGTGACGCCTGGCATCCGTCCCGTGGGAGCCGATAAGGGCGACCAAAAACGTATCTTTACGCCTGAAAAGGCGCTTGCGGCCGGTTCCGACCACATGGTCGTGGGACGTCCCATCACCCAGGCTTCTGATCCGAAAGCTGCTGCACTCGAGATTCTCTCCTCCATCGAATCTTGCCACGGATGATTTCTTAACCCGTTTAAACAAAACATCTTATGGAAATTCGGGAACCTCTTTCCCTTGACAGACCTCTAGAAACTTTTATAATGCGCAATCCACTGGGCTAAATGGCTCTGTCACTTTCCTGAGATCCCATATTTATGATTAGAAGCATGACCGCATTTGCACGCGTGTCACTTGTGGCGGGCGGCAAGAACTGGGTCGTGGAGATCCGGTCGCTCAATCAGCGGTATTTTGAACTATCCCTGAGACTTCCGCCGGCTATGGTTGCTTTTGAGGCGCAGGCGCGTCAGTTGGTCCAGTCGGTGATGCGGCGCGGCAAGGTGACGCTCAGTATCGCGGAAGAAGGTAAGAACGGCGAGGCTCCCACGTATGAGCTAAACGAAGATCAGGTTCGCGTGTATCTCGCTTCTGCCAAGAAACTCAAGACGAAATTTAAGTTGGAAGGGAAGATCGCGATCGAAGAGATCCTTCGGCTCCCCGGAGTGGTCAAGGAAAAGACCGCGGAAGACGCGGGGGCCTGGAGCTGGAATAAGCTCAGCGAGCTTCTGAAAAAGGCTTTGGAAAAAGCGGTCGCTCACAAGGAAGCGGAAGGCGCGAAGCTGGATAAGGATTTCCGTCAGCGCCTGGAGCATATCGCGAAAACGACCCAGAAGATCGAGACTCTTGTGAAGGGGAGTTCCAAGATCTATTTCGAGAAATTGAAGAGCCGTCTCAAGGACCTTCTCGGCGATGAGAAGCTCGGCGAGGAACGGCTTTATCGTGAGGTGGCGTTGTTGTCCGAACGCTCGGATATCACCGAAGAAGCAGTGCGCATGAAAAGCCATCTGGAACTTTTTACGACTTGGCTGGGGCGGCAGGGCGAGATCGGCCGGGAACTGGATTTTCTTTGTCAGGAAATGAATCGCGAAGCAAACACGATGGCGTCGAAGGCCCAGCTTTTCGAGGTCTCCCAGGAAGCCATCGCGATCAAAAGCGAGATCGAAAAGATTCGCGAACAGGTGCAGAATGTCGAATAAGAAAAGTGTTGGAGAGGGACTCCTTGTGGTGCTTTCCGCGCCCTCGGGATGCGGGAAGACAAGCATCGTCGAACGGTTGCTCAAACGGAATCCGGATTGGATCCGTTCGATCTCCGCGACGACACGCACGCCCCGGGTCGATGAAAAAAACGCGCAGGATTATTTTTTCCTTTCCCGCCAGGATTTTGAGCATAAGATCGGCGAGGGGGAAATGCTTGAGCATGCCGAGATATATGGCAATCTCTACGGCACGCCCCGGGAATTCGTGGTGGACCAGGTCGCCAAGGGGAAAAAAGTCATCATGACGATCGATGTCCAGGGAGCGAAGCAGATCATGGCGTCCTGGGGGAAAGAGCGGCCGCTTCTCAGTATTTTTATTCTTCCGCCGTCGGTGAAGGCTTTGCGGGAACGGCTTACGGGACGGAACACGGAAACGCCCGAAGAGATCGAAAAGCGGATCGGGATCGCGCAGGATGAGATCAAGGCCGCGAAGCTTTATCATCACACGGTGATCAATCAGAGTTTGGACCAGGCAGTCCTCGAGGTCGAGGAAATCATTTTGAACAATTCACAACCAAGGAGAAACAACTGATCATGGCATACATCGCGCTCGAAAAGATCTTGTCGGCAAAGAACCAGAGCCTCTATAAAAGCGTTTTGACCGCCGCGGCACGGGCCAATGAGCTCGCGCAGGGCGCCCAACCGCTCATCAAGACAGATTCCAAAAAAGTCTCGACCATCGCGTTGAACGAAATGGCCGCCAAGAAGGTCAGCTATGTTGAAACCAAAGCCAAGGGCAAAAAGACTCTCGGGTAAGACGGTCCTTCACGTCCTGACGGGCAGCATTGCCGCTTACAAGACCCCGGACCTCATCAAGCAGATGAAGTCTGAGGGCGCGCGGGTGGTGTGCGTCATGACGGCCTGTGCCAAGGAATTCGTGACTCCGACCGTGCTCCGCACGGTGAGCGGTGAGCGCGTTTATTCCGAGATGTTCCCGCAGGATGCGCCCTTTGGCGTTCTGCATACCTCCTTGGCCGATCTTCCGGACCTGGTGCTTGTTTCGCCCGCCACGGCCAATTTTATCGCGAAAATGGCGGCTGGGATCTCGGATGATCTTCCGAGCTGTCTTGCGCTTGCGACGCGCAAGCCGATCCTGGTGGTTCCTGCCATGAACGATCAAATGTTTACGCATCCCGTGACGCAGCGGAATATCGCGCAGCTCAAGGCCCTTGGGTATCACTTCGTGGATCCCATCGAAGGGGATCTGGCCTGCGGCCGCGTGGGTGTGGGGCATATCGCTTCGGACGAAGCCATTCTGGATGCAGTGCAGCAGATCCTTTCCAAGAAAAACAGCCACCGGTAACGCCGTGGCCGCACCCCTCAAGAAAATCCTCATTACGGCCGGCCCGACGCGGGAGATGCTCGATCCCGTTCGCTTTCTCACGAACCTTTCGACGGGGGAAATGGGCTATGCCCTCGCACGCGTGGCGGCATCTAAGGGCTATCAAGTGAGCCTTGTCAGCGGTCCCACCGACCTTCAGCCTCCCAAAGGGGTCCGATTCTACCCGGTGGTCTCGGCGGCTCAGATGAAGAAAATTTGCACGGAACTTTTCCCCAAGCATGACGGTCTCATCATGACAGCTGCGGTTTGCGATTTCATGCCAGATCGATCCGAGAGGCACAAGATCGTGAGCTCGAAGGGGATGACGCTTCGACTTAGGAGAACGCCCGACATTCTTGCTTCTCTTGCGCGGAGGAAGGGTTCAAGGATCGTGATCGGTTTTTGTCTCGAGACGCGGGACTTGATACGGCGGGCCACGGACAAGCTTATAAGGAAGAGAGCCGACGGCATCGTGGCGAATTTTTACGATCCCAAACGGCAGGTCCCGTTCGGGAAGCGTCGCGTTACGGTCCATTTGATCGGGCCTGACGGTGCGGTTCGGAGTCTTGTGAACCGGTCCAAGGCCCAGGTGGCCGGAGCGGTACTGGGGTGGATGCAAGGGCTTCGCCGCGTTCGTTGAAAGAGTTTCTAAGAATCTTATTCTGAAAAACAAAAAAATGATTATAATGAGCGAAATTTTGGGACGGGTTATTTCACATCATTCCGTATTCCATTCGGTAAAGGAGAAAGCCATGAAGCTTTTCACAAAAAAACTAGCGGTTCTTTTGATCCTTCCGCTTGTTCTGAGCGGTTGCGCGACGGAAAGCGGACTCTCGGAGCGTGAAACGGGCGGTCTCGCGGGTGCGGCGTTGGGTGCCGGCATCGGGGCTCTTGCCGGTGCGGCAACAGGGCACGCGGGTGTCGGAACGGCCATTGGCGCGGGCGCCGGTCTTTTGACGGGCGCTGTGGCGGGAGAAATGGCGCGTCGGCAAAAAGAACAGACTAAGAAGGAGTTGCGGCAGGAAATGATGCAGCAACAGTATCAGCCTCAGCAATATGCTCCCCAGCCGGTTGGGACTCAAACCTACGCGCCGGTCGCGCAGCAGCCTGTGGCGGTGCAGGTCGCAACCCCGACGACTGCTGTGAAGCAGGAAATGAACTCGAAGTACAACCCGAGGACGGGACAGACCTTTCCTTCCAATTACACTTATGATCCGAATACCGGAGAAGAGTTGAAGCTACTTCAGTGAGCCTATGAAAAAAACGATCAAAAAAATCGGGATCCTCACCGGGGGCGGGGATTGTCCGGGTTTGAACGCAGTGATCCGGGCGGTTACAAAATCCGCCATCGTGAATCATGGTCTTGAAGTTTTTGGGATCGAAGATGGTTACGCGGGACTCATCGAAAAGCGCGGCCACGAACTGACGCAGGTCCAGGTGTCAGGGATCCTCACGTTAGGCGGGACGATACTTGGGACGTCCAATCGCGCGGATCCGTTCAGAGTTCCCGTGGTTGCCGGAAAAAAAATCGTTTTTGAGGATCATTCCGATCAGGCGATTGAGCACTTTCGGCAGTGGGGACTGGATGTCCTTGTTGCGGTCGGAGGGGATGGGACGCTTTCCATCGCCAATCAGCTTTGCCAGAAGGGGATTCCCGTCGTGGGTATTCCCAAGACCATCGATAATGATCTGAGTGGGACCGACTACACTTTTGGATTTCATACTGCTGTGAGTATCGCGACCGAGGCGGTGGACCGGCTTCATACGACGGCGGCGGCGCATCACCGTATCATGATTCTCGAAGTGATGGGGCGTAATGCCGGCTGGATCGCGCTTCATTCGGGATCTGCGGGCGGCGCGGATATCATTTTGATCCCGGAGATGCCTTACTCGCTTGACGCGATCTTTGCCGCCGTAAAAAAGCGGGCTCAGCACGGGAAAAAGTTCAGTCTGATCGTAGTCGCCGAGGGTGCCAAGGAAAAGGGCGGCAAGGTCATTATGAGAAAGAAGGATCTGAAGAATCCTTATCCCGTAAAGCTTGGAGGTGTGGGAGCCTATCTTGCGGATAAGATTGAGCAGTTAACGGGATTGGAAACCCGGTCCGCCAATTTGGGGCATATCCAGCGGGGAGGTTCTCCCGTGCCATCGGATCGGAATCTCGGGACGCTCTTTGGGACGCATGCTGTGGAATTGATCCGGCAGCAGAAGTGGGGACAGATGGTTTGTTTGCATGGGAGTGTGATCACCTCTATCCCGATCGAGCAGGCGGTCGACAAGTTAAAGCTTGTGACTGCGGACAATCCGCTCGTCCAGGCCTGTGAGGCTGTCGGCATCAGCTTCGGGCGGTAAATCTCTCTTTTATAATTACGGTGCGCCCTGGTTTCAATAAAAAAATAAGTGACTAGGGCGGTCTTGATTTACTGGATTTATTATTTGATGATGAAAATCAAGGCGTCCCAATTTTTGATTAGAAATTAAGGGTGAATTGGGACTGTCCTGACTACCTTGGAATTATTGAATGAGAGTCAGGGCGCCCCAATTCTCGATTAGAATTAAAGGCGAATTGGGACAGCACTGGCTCCCAATAAAAAATTAATGATAGCCAGGCGCGGTAGCAAAGTGGTAATGCATCGGTCTGCAAATCCGGCTTGGCAACTTTCTGTAACCCCTTGAAAACATTAACAAATCGTTTCTCCTGCTGAAGTTAGCGCTTTCATATCCGTTCTTATCCGCACACGTGAATCAATGTGATTTCATATCAGAGTAGGCACCATATGGGCACCAAGCCGAAGTTGAATTATTCGTTTTGCACTAACGGCGTTTATGATGTGGCCCCCATTGATTGGAAGTAATCGGTCGTTTTTCTCGCCACAAGGAACGCGACATTTCCGTGCGATAAATAAGAAATCTTTGCGGTCGTTTTTGAGACTGTACTGTATGATACTGCCCCAGTAAAAGCCGGGGGAGCGGGTCCGGAAGTCCGGACGCAAGAACTCGGTTCAAACCAAAAGGAGAAAGCATCATGGCGAAGGCAAAAGCGAATTCTGCGCAATCCGCTGAAAGCGGCCACTTATTCCGCTGATTCCGGCCACCCCCTGTCTTTCGCGGGATCAGTTCAGTGATTTTGTAACACAGCGGCCGCTTTGGTGCAATCTTTTGTTGGTTTTTCCTTCCGCATCGAGTCTCCTTTCAGTTCGAGTTTGTGGGCTCCGTGCAGCAACCGGTCCATCACGGCGTCGGCGATCGTGGGCTCTCCGATGTGTTCGTGCCAGTCCCGGATAGGAAGCTGGCTCGTGATGACAAGACTGCCTGTTTTGTAACGATCTTCCACGATTTCGAGCAAATCCTTGCGCTGTAGATCGCTCAGGGGCTGGATCCCGAAGTCGTCGATAATGAGCACCTTCACTCTGGCGAGTTTTCCGAGATGCTTCAGATAAGTGCCCGCTCCCCGTGAAGCGTAAAGATTTTCGAGAAGTCTCGGCCACCGCTGGTAAAGCGCGGGATAATCCTGCCGGCAGGACCATTGCCCTAAGGCTGAGGCAAGATAGCTTTTCCCGATGCCTGTCGGTCCCGTGATCAGGATGTTCCTTGCCGAGTCGATCCATTCCGTATTTCGGAGAGCGAGGATCTGGGATTTTACGAGCCCTCTCGGATGCCGGTAATCAATCTCTTCAAGACAGGCCTGGGGAATGCGAAGTTTCGCGAGTTGTAAGAGCCGCACGAGACGGCTGTTCTTGCGGTGAAGATACTCATCGTCTACAAGAAGCGCCAGAAGCTCTTCGGGCGCGAGATTTTCACGCGCTCCGTTTCTCAAGCGTTCCTCAAGAGAGCGCACCATCCCGAAGAGTTTCATCTCGTTCATTTTCCGGATCGTTTCTGATTGTGACATGGTTTTTGTTCCTCTCTGATTTTGCGGTTATCCGCGGTTGTAGTATTTCGGTCCCCGCAGGTTTTCATGACGGAGCGATGTTCGCGACTCTCCGGATTCCACTTGCCGATCCAGCCCGTTTTCGAGGATCCGTTTGACGCTCGTGTAATTCAGCGCCGAGTACGACAGCGCCCTCCTGCAGGCGTTATCGAGTCGTCCGGGTTCCAGCTGCCTTCCCAAGCGGATGATCCCAAGACACGACCGGTACGCGTGTTCCGGGAACGAGCGGGCGGCCATGATCTTCTCGACCAGTGCCTTCACGGAAATCCCGTACTTCGCCGCCCATTCGACGATCCGCTCAGGAGGCCACTCGAGATGTTTCTGATGCGACGGAGGCATATGCTCCTTGCGAGTGGTGTAGCCGTGCTCTCTGAAACTCCGCGGATGCGTGAGGATCCGCTGGCCGTCTCTGTAGAGTTGGATCATCGTCGCCGTGGCTCTTATCTCAAGTTCCCGGTGGATCAGTGTGTAGGGCACCGAATAGAAGTGCTTTTCGAACTCCACGTGATAATTGATCCCCACGCGGGCTTTCTTCCAGAGAGCGAATTCAAATGCGTGTTCCGGAAGCGGAAGCGCGTTGGGTTTATCGAGTTCGAGAAAGAGTGCTGTACGGCTTACTTTGAGCCTGCGGAGCGGTCGTTCGTTGAATTTCACGACCAGCTCCTCGATAGCCTCGTTTAAAGCCTCCAGACTTTCGAAGGTTTGATTTCTGAGCCGTGCGAGGATCCAGCGCTTGGCGAGTAAAACACCGTTCTCGACCTTGGCCTTGTCTTTGGGTCGGCGAGGACGGGCAGGAAGCACGCAGAAGCCGTAATGCGCCGCAAGATCCGAGTACACGGGGTTAAGTGCCGGTTCATAACGGCAGGATCTTGTCACCGCGGCCTTGAGATTGTCGGGCACCGCGGCATGAGGAGCGCAGCCGCAGAACTCGAAACATTTCACGTGAGCGCCGATCCAGGACCGCAGGTCTTCGCCGGCCGTTGCGTGAGCGAAAAGATAACTCGACGCACCCCAGACCGCCACAAACAGCTTCGTCGGGATCAAGACCCCCGTTCCGGGTTCCCGGATCCAGAGTCCTTCTCCGAAATCCACGAAAAGCTTTTCGCCGCCCTTGTGATCCTGGCGCATGGAGTACGAAAGCGTTTGCTGGTAATCGTGGTAGATCCTGGAGAACTGGCTGTACTGGTAACCGTCCGGATGCCCCTGCTTGTACTCTTCCCAGAGAAGAGAAAGAGTGACGTTCGGCCGTTTCATCTCCTTGGATAGATACTCGAGGGGAACGGCGGGCCGCGGATTCTCTTTGTGCTCTTTCCGAAAGAGGAGCGCCTCCAGAGCAACATCATCCATCGATTCCGGAAGCGGCCACTGCAAGCCGGAAGATTTTAAACGCTGTTCGTACTCGTGGACCGTGGCTCGTCCGAGGTTGAGGCTTCGGGCGGTTTGACGCTGGGAAAGCTTGAGGCCAAAACGTAGCCTCAGGGTTTCCTTGATTTTTCGCATGGGGATCCTTTCCTTAGCCATTCGTGGGACTCCTTTCGGGTTGGTGAACCCGGAAGGATACCCCAGAACGGACCGGTCTTACGTTAGGATCCTGCGAAAAACAGGGAGGATTTCAGAGCGCTCCGATGCGGCCTATAAAGTGGCCGGATTCAATCGGAATAGGTGGCCGCTTTGCATCGGAATGGGTGGCCGGATTCAATCGGAATGCCCGGCCGCTTTCGAGCGGATTTCACACTTCGATCCTCCTGGAAAACTGACACTGTCTCGCTCAGTTTGAAAATCACTCTCCTGATGGGGCGGAACGCGCATTATCGCGCATTAGGGACAACATGCTGACCCCCGAGCATCCTTATCCTTGCGGCTGTTAGATCTCGCGTTTATGCATTGTTGTATTCTCCTTCCCAAGGCGCCTGCCTAATTATTAATGGAGTTTCTTAGATGAGCTGTTAGAATAGCGCCCTTTGGCAGACATTTTTTGATCGAAGGATGCTATAGGACAGAGCAGTGGATTTATAGGAGATCGGTTGCGGGATGTAGTCGATCTGCATGTTTTTTTGATCCCCTGAATCCGGCGATTGACTCCTAGAAGAGAGACGATTGGGTATGGCGATGGACACGATGAAGGCAGTGATTCTGGCGGGAGGGTTGGGGACGCGCCTTAAGGATTGCGTTCCAGATCTTCCCAAGGTCATGGCTCCGGTGGGAAGGCGCCCTTTTCTGGAATATCTTTTGGATCGATTGGCTGCCGGCGGTATTTCGGAAGTCATTCTTTCGGTGGGATACAAGGCGGAAGTGATCATGAAGCACTTTGGTGACAGATATAAAAGGCTCCCCATACGCTATGCCGTTGAAAAAGAGCCTCTGTGTACCGGGGGAGCCGCGGCCTACGCTTTGGCAGGATGCGAGGATGAGCCGGCGCTTGTTTTAAACGGGGATACCTATCTTGAGATCGATTATTCGGAGCTGATCCACTGGTACCGCGGGGACCCCTCCGAAGCGGCGATGGTTTTACGACGGACCCAGGATGTGGCTCGCTATGGTTCCGTGCTGTGCGAAAACGGAAGGGTGACAGGCTTTCTGGAGAAGGGACGGGACGGAGCCGGGTTTGTGAATGCAGGGGTTTATATCCTGAAGCCTTCGATCCTTTCCCGGTACCATCTTCCGGCCAAGTTCTCCATTGAATCAGATCTATGGCAAAGGTATCATACCGAGCTTCGTTTGCGAGCCTACGAGACAGAGGCTTACTTTATCGATATCGGTATTCCTGAAGATTACGAACGAGCCAATAAAGAAATGGCGAAATTGACAAGGCAGCTTCCAAACAAGAAAGGCTTGAGCTAACAGTTATGTCGATCCGGAATGTTTCTGAAAGTCAGTTGCCGTCTTTGTCCTGGCCGCTCATGGAGAACAACATCACCCGCGAGGATCGTGATGCGGTCATCGAATTTCTGAAGACGGATCCCATCCTGACCCAGTCGAAAAATGTGAAAGCGTTTGAAGAAGAGTGGTCGACCTGGCTGGGCGTTAAATACAGCGTTTTCCTAAATTCGGGCGCCTCCGCAAACCTTTTGACGATGACGGTCTTAAAATATCTTTACGGCACAGGGGAGGTCATTGTCCCGCCGCTCACCTGGGTTTCGGATATCGCCTCCGTCATCCAGTGCGGCTTTAAACCCGTGTTTGCCGATATCAACCCTCGAACGCTTTGCATGGACGATGCCGAGATCATCAAGAAGCTGACCCCGGATACCAAGGCTGTATTTATGACCTATGTCCAGGGCTTCAACGGCCTCACGGAAAATCTTCTTGCCGAACTTAAGAAAAGGAACATTCCCCTGATCGAGGATGTCTGCGAATCCCACGGCGCCACTTTTCAGGGAAGGAAACTCGGGAGTTTCGGGCTGATTTCCAACTTCTCCTACTATTTTGCCCATCACATGTCGACGATCGAAGGCGGCATGGTCTGCACGAATGACGAAAAAATCTATCAAGTGCTCCGGATGGGCCGCTCGCACGGCATGGTACGGGAAGCCACGGACGCGGATCTCAAAAACGATTTTGTAAAAAACCATCCTGACCTGAATCCTGATTTCATTTTCGCACTACCGGCTTTCAATATGCGCAACACCGAGATCGGAGCTGTGTTCGGCCGGAACCAACTTAAGCGCCTGGACGCAAATAACAAAAAACGGAACCGGAATTTCAAGCTTTTCCTGGAAAAACTGGATCCCCACCGCTATTTCACCGATTTTGATCTCGAAGGGAGTTCCAACTATGCGTTCAACCTTGTCCTTAGGAAACCCGACCCGGCTTTTTGCGGACGCGTCATGGAGACGCTAAAAAATTCCGGCGTCGAATTCAGGCGGGGAAGCGCCGGCGGCGGGAACCAGCTTCGCCAGCCGTACTTAAAGCCGCTCCTCCCTGAGGGATTCTATAAGGGCTTTCCTAAGGTCGACCATATCCATTTTTTTGGTTTTTATATCGGAAATTATCCCGATCTTCAATCGGATAAAGTCCTGAAACTTTGCGAAATCCTCAATGCCATCCAATAACCCTTTCAATAGCCCGCAGCTTCTTGTTACGGGCGGCGGAGGCCTTCTAGGTCATGCCCTTAAAGAGATTTGCCCCAACGCCACTTTCCTAAGCCGTGCCGACGGGGATCTCACAGATCAGAGAGTCGTCGAGACCGTTTTCGCGAAAACAAAACCAACATGGGTTGTACACCTGGCCGCGAAGGTCGGGGGCGTCAAGAGCAATGCGCTTTTGAACGCGGATTATTTTACCGTGAATTCCAGGATCAACCTGAATGTATTGGACGCGGCTCAAAAGCACGGCGTCGAGCGTTTGATCTCGATCCTTTCGAGCTGTGCTTTTTTCATCCCTCCGGATCGCCCCGCGACCGAAGACGATCTTCATGTGTGGATGCCTTATCTTGGCAATTTGGGATATGCGTACTCCAAGCGTCTCCTGGATGTCCAAAGCCGTGTCTCCTTTGCCCAGCATGGAGTCAAATTTTCGACACTGACTCCCGTGACAATGTACGGGCCGAATGATAATTGGGATCTTGAAGACGGGCATGTGGTTGGAGCGTTGATTCACAAATGCGCTCTGGCGAAAAAAAACAAGGAACCGCTAACGATCTGGGGTTCCGGACGAGCGGTCCGGCAGTTCATTTTTTCGGGCGATGTGGCTCGCGTCATCGTGCGTCAACTCGCATCGTTTGAGTCTCCTGAGACGGTCATTATAGCTCCGGATGAGGGGATCACGATCGCGGACTTGGCCGTCAAAGTCGCCGCGGCGATGGATTTTAAGGGCGAGATCCATTTTGATGCTTCCAAGCCGGAAGGCCAGCTCAGGCGTGTTTTAAAGAGCGCAAAATTTCCGGAGATCTTTCCGGGCTTTACTTTCACACCGCTCGACGCGGGATTAACAGCCACCGCGGAGTGGTTCAGGAGACAACTATGATCATTAGCCGCACTCCGTTCCGCATATCCTTTTTTGGCGGCGGAACCGACTATCCTGTGTGGTACCGCCAGGAAGGAGGGGCGGTCCTTTCCTGTGCTATCGATAAATATTGCTACATTACGGGCCGCTACCTGCCACCTTTTTTCTCGGAGCACAAAACACGCATCGTCTATTCCAAGATTGAAAGCGTCATGTCAAACGACCAGATCGAACATCGTGCCGTGCGCGCCGCGCTGAAATTCCTCAAGATCACAGCCGGGGTCGAGATCCACCATGACGGGGATCTACCCGCTCGGTCAGGGATTGGATCAAGCTCTTCGTTTACTGTTGGACTATTGAACACACTCCATGCGATGAAACACCGTATGATGAGCAAAATGGAATTGGCCGAACAATCGATCCATGTAGAGAGGCACATCCTTAAGGAAGCTGTTGGCTCGCAGGATCAAACAATCGCGGCTTTTGGAGGTCTGAACAAGATCCTTTTTAGCCAGAATGACAAGATCCTGGTTGAACCAGTGATCCTGCCGCCTGAAAAAATGATCAATTTCCAGGATCACCTGCTGCTCTATTTTACGGGGTTCTCACGTTTTGCTTGCGAAATCGCGAAGGAGCAGATCCGCGAGACAAGGAACCGCGCAAAAGAGTTGCATCAAATGAGAAGCATGGTGAACGAAGGTCTTAGTATCCTGACTGGCCCACGGCAAGTCAACCAATTCGGAAAGCTCCTTCATGAGGCTTGGCGTCTCAAGAAAAGTTTGACGGATCGGATTACGACGCCAGCTATCGATCAAATCTATAGCGCGGGATTGAGGGCCGGAGCAACGGGGGGGAAGCTTCTCGGAGCAGGCGGAGGCGGATTTATTCTTTTTTTTGTAAAACCAGAAAAACAAAAGCATTTTAAAGCAAAAATGAAGAAGCTTCTTGAGATCCCTTTCCGGTTTGATTTCTCAGGGAGTCAGATTATTTTCTATAACGTGCATTGATGCAATCATGAACCTTTTTTTAGGATTTTAAAATTATGGCAGAGAACATTGTTTCGCTGGGACGGTTTCTGAAGAAGCTCTATCTCTGCCGGGGCATGATCAGGGCGATGGCAATACGGGATATACAAAGCCGCTATATGGGGACGCTCGGAGGCTTTGTGTGGTTCATCATCCAGCCTCTTTCGATCGCTCTTGTCTACTGGTTCGTTTTTTCAGCGGGATTTAAAGTCAAGCCCGCCGGAGGCATGCCGTTCATTGTTGTTTTTCTGTGCGGGCTGATCCCTTGGACACTCTTTACGGAAACGCTAAACACGAGCACAGCGTCGATCATCACGAATGCTCATCTCGTAACGAAAAACATTTTCCCGACGGAGATCCTTCCGGTCGCATCCCTCGTATCGAGCTTATTCACACATATTTTAATGATGCTCATTTTTTTCGTTATCATGTTCATCAATAAGATCCCGTTTTCTTTGTTCAATCTACAGTTTTTTTATTATCTCTTTGCGCTTTGTGTTTTCAGTCTTGGGTTGGGATGGTTCTTAGCGTCAATTAATGTTTTCTGCAAGGATGTAGGCCAGGCGTTGAGCGTGGTATTGAATCTTTGGTTTTGGGCCACGCCGATTGTTTGGTTGCAAACCATCCTTCCGCCGCACTATCAGTTTTTTCTAAAACTCAATCCGATGTATTACGTCGTGGACGGCTACAGGTCCTCTTTTATCTATCACGCGCCTATTTGGCATAATCCGCGCCAGGGGTTGTATTTCTGGATCGTATGCGCTTTTGTGTTTATTGGCGGAGCACTTACTTTCAAAAAGCTAAAACCCGAATTCGCTGAGGTTTTATAGCTATGCAGGAGATCGCGATATCACTTAAGCATATTTCAAAAAAATACCGCCTTTTCAACTCACCTCAGGACCGTTTCTGGGAAGCTCTCCACCCCTTCAACAAGAAATATCACAAAGAATTTTGGGCGCTTAAAGACGTGAGCTTTGATGTCTTGAAGGGGCAGACGGTTGGCATTATTGGCCGCAATGGTTCAGGGAAATCCACAATCCTCCAGATCCTTTGTTCGATTCTAAGGCCGACTTCCGGGGAAGTCACTGTGAACGGGAGAGTATCCGCCCTGCTTGAGTTAGGTTCCGGGTTCAATCCTGAATTTACAGGACGCCAGAACGTCCTGATGAAGGGGCAGATCATGGGGTTTTCTGAGACGGAAATGAGAAATCGTCTTCCTGAAATTGAGGCGTTTGCGGATATCGGGGAGTTCATCGACCAGCCCATGAAGATCTATTCTTCAGGAATGTCCGTGCGTCTTGCCTTTGCCACGGCCATTAACGTCGACCCGGATATCTTGGTGATCGATGAAGCCCTGGCTGTGGGGGATGCCAGGTTTCAGCACAAATGTTACGGGAAATTTCTGGATTTCCAAGGGGCTGGTAAGACCATTGTCTTTGTTACGCATGATGTCAATGCTATCGTGAAACATTGTGATAGCGCTTTGTTGCTTGAAAAAGGCGCTCTGCTCGAAAATGGAGTTCCAAATATTGTAGTAAATCAATACATCGATGTATTAGAGGGTAGGTGTGGTGCTGATAAAAATTTACGAGTTACTTCTTTTAGTGCAGGGACGAGTGATTCTTGTGCGAGCCAAGCGTCTGCGGTACAAAGTTTTATCAATGAGGTCCCTTTAATCGATAGCTGTAGCAGGAGAAAAAATTATAATAAAAATGAATACCGCCAGGGCTTTGAACGTGCTGAGCTGATTGATTATTTGCTGGTTAAGCAGGATGATGTTGATCCGGCTATCATTTGGTGTGGCGATACGGTCGATTTGTATTTGAAGGCGCGTTTTCACGAAACGGTATTGAATCCCGTCTTTGGTTTATCTATCAAGACGACGGATGGCGTGGTTCTCTTTGCCGTTAATTCGGCTTACCAGAAATTACGGCTTCCAGCGGCGGCTGCCGGCGACGTATTGACGTTCAAATACACGATGTCGATGAATTTGCACGCTGGCGACGTATTTGTTGATATCGGAGTAGCGGGTATCGCGGACGGAGGTGAGGTGAAAAGCTTTGATCGGCGTTGCTCAATCATTCACCTTCAGATTGCGGAACGAGAGCAGTTTGATGGTTTTTGCTTCTTAACCCCTGTTGGGGGAATCGTGGCACACCACACAACACTCAGATCCAATAGCGTGTAAGATTAGGGACGAAGCGAGCCAATGCGCATTCTTTTGATTCCTGCGAAAATCAATTATCCTGCCAAAGAGCCCAGCCTTGACATCGTTGGCCAGGGATTTCCTTATATTGCGGCTGCCCTAAGCGCCGCGGGGCATGAAATACAAGGGTTGAATTTTAATTACCGATGGCTACAAGATTCCGCACCATTGGGAATAGAACGCTGCTTGCGAGAAAAAATCGATGATTTCGCCCCCCAGCTTATTTGCGTCGGAGGCTTATCAGCGGATTATGCTTTTGTGCGGGATGTAATTGTGCTTCTACGCGCTCTCGTCCCGCAGACTCCTATTCTTGGCGGAGGTGGTATGTTTACTTACGATCGGGAGTTCCTTTTTTCTCGTTTGCATCCAGATTATGTGCTGGTCGGGGATGCCGAAGAAACGGTGATCGCATTGACGCAAGCATTGCATCAAGGGACATCTCTTTCCGACATCCCAAATCTATCCTATTGGTGCAATGGTGTTCCTTGCCATAACCCGATTATCTATAGCACTTCCAATCTCGACACCATGAATTTTCCTGATTATCAAAGTTTTGATTATGCGTCTTTTTTGAAGATCTGCAACCAGACTGATTTCCCCATCTTTGGGCATACGCGTGAAGCCCCTCGTATTTTTCCGATTACAATTGGACGCTCATGCCCTTATGCCTGCACATTTTGTGTCCATACTCAGGGACAGAAATATCGCGCTCGGTCGATTACTAATGTCATGGATGAGATCGAAGCGCAGTATGAACGATATCAATTTAACATGCTGATGATCTATGATGAATTGTTCTCTGCAAAACGCGAACGGTGCGAAGAATTCTGCGACAGACTTATGGATCTACGACGCAGACTAAAAACGAACTTTGACTGGTATTGCACCATTCGAGTAAATGATGCTCTGCCCGATTTGCTTCATATGTTCAAGACAGCTGGTTGTGTTATGGTAGGGTATGGCTTGGAGAGCGGTAGTCAAGCGGTTTTGGATAGCATGAAGAAAGGGTACACTGTAGATCAACTCAAAAAAGCCATTCAAATCACTTCAAATCTTGGTTTAGGCGTTCAGGGCAATTTTATTTATGGAGACATTGCGGAGACTCCGGAAACCGCGGCGAAAACAATAAGCTTTATCAAGACCCTATGTCAGGACTGCATTGTTTCTGCGGGCCACGTTACGCCTTATCCCGGCAGCTCAATTTTTCAGCATTGCCTCGACCATAATTTGTTCAATCGCGATAGCTACTACAAGCGAGTCGGCGCTTTCGGCCACAAGCTTGTCAACATGACGCAGATGCCGGATGCGCAACATGCTGAAATATTTCGCGATCTTGCCGCGTTACAGGACTTAGAAGCTTTGCGTCACACGGAAGTTGTGTCCTGGGAAAAACGGGGACTTAATCCAAGTGATGTTGAGGCTGATTTTTCTGTGCGACGCACATCCTTCCGCGTCACCTGTAATTGCCCGCATTGTCTGCAAAGCGTGTCGTATGTTTTTCTCCTACGCACCAGAGCATCAGGCCAAACAAGTTCTTGTCTGGCTATCTGCTCATGTTGTCACAAAAGATTTTCTGTTAGCCTGCCGTACGCCATGTTGGATGCTGTCTTGCAGCATCCCATTGAGCAATTCAAGCTTCTCTCAGCACCAAGTCAAGCCTCAACTATTCCTGTTCTAGTCGAGGAGGCCTATGAGGGGTTTAATATCGTTAAGCTTGGAGAGCGGTATCATGCTTTGTTGCAAAGCCTTGGGCCGATCGATCTTGGAGGATCGGGAACCGAAGGCCTCCTGAAAGAGCTTGCCGATCAGAGCAAGTGTGTTTCGGCAGATTCAATCGCAGAAATAAAAGACCGCATTGTGAAAAGAGAATTAATAGATCTGAAAGTGCGCGCAAAAAAGAAAGAGGTGGCTTTTTCAATTATTATTCCTACGCGGAATGGCACGGTGTCTTTGAAGCGATTTCTCGACAGCTTGCTTGACACTGCCTTAAATATATACGCTATTGAAGTGGTTTTGGTTCTAGACGAAGACGACGCTGTATCCGTAGGATTCAGCTATCAAGGGGTGTCGATTCAAAAAGTCATCGTTAAGCCCGGCTTGTCAATGGGGGCTCTTAACACGGCTGGTTATAAGCATGCTGTCGGACATTATATTATGCTCATGAACGATGACGTGATCATTCGCACCCCCGGCTGGGATCAAAAAGTGCTCGCCGCCTTTCACTCTTTTCACGATGAAGTTGTTCTGGTCCACACCAATGATAAAATATTTGAGGACAAGCTTTGTACGTTTCCTTTTGTAAGTAGAAAATTCTGCGAAATGGCGGGAGGAATCTGCCCGGAAGAATATGCCCGTTATCGCATCGATGATCATATCTACAACATCTTCAATTTGCTCGCGGTTTTAGGACAACGCCGAATCTTGTATTTGCCGGAGGTTGTTTTTGAGCATTTGAATCGTTCTTCAGAGAAAGTGGGCGGAATTGAGTATCGTCCTGACGAACGCATCCACCGATTGGATACCGAAACATTCGAACGGTTATTGGAGTCTCGGAAAAGAATAGCCGTAAACCTTATGAAACACATCGATTTGTCTTTGCGTCAGCAAAGCTGTGTCATGTGGGGGGGGCATTTGTCCGGCATCACTGACTCCGTTTCGCTCCGTAAGCCAGAATATGTCAGGATAGCAAAGGACGGTATCCCTTTATCTAGCGAGAATACAAGGGTCACGATCGGTCTGGTGTCAGCAGACATTGAATCGCCACTTGCAAAGAAATGTTTAAATGCCTTAAAACAGCATACCAAAAACTTTGATTTGATTGTTCTGGATAATAACCGCGGAAATAATTTTAACCATCCAGTTGAGATGAACCGGTTACTTTCCGTCTGTCGCACGGAATATTTGGTGCTTTTGGATGATGACGTTTTTGTTGAGGGGGGATGGCTGGATGGGATGTTGCGGTGCATGACGTTGTCCGTCGGTGTTGTAACGCCCATGCATAAGAATAAAGATGGCGCTATTTCGTATGCTGGGATTGTGATGCGGCCGGATTTTTCGGGTCATCATGCGCATATTATTGACGAAATCAAGAAGCCAACAAGCGTTCAAACCGTGTGCAGCGCTGTCATGCTTATTGATATGACAAAATGTGGCCATATTAAGCTCGACGAATCTTTCTCTAAATATTTTCTCGACATTGATTATGGATGCCGAATTTGGGAAGCGGGATTTCAGGTCGTTTGTTCTCCATTTTCCATAGTGACGCATGTGGGAGGAGGCACCTTACCGCAAGGAAGTCAAAGGTCAAACGAGCTTTACGAGGAGCAGCGGAAGCGCTTCGTCAAACTATGGACGGACACTGGAAGGTTGCATAGCTTGGCGCAGAATGTCTGGCAAAATGATGATGATTTGAGCGCCTTACTTGCAAATCTCAAGGGGGTCGAGTCATTGAAGCCGCAACTTATCGAATCCGGGTACAAGGGGTTTAATATTATTCAAAGTGACCGTTACTACGCCATCTTGCAAAATGAAGGGGCGTTTGATTTGTCCAAAATTGAAACTCGCGGGTATAGTGTTGTTGTGATCGGCGGCACTGTTGCTCAGGTGCGGAGTGGAATCGACAATGCTTGCGAGAGGCATTTTCTGTTCAAGTGGCCCAGGCTCGCAAAATTGATCCGAAAATGTTTTGGGTGGAGTTGTTTAGTTCAGCTTCATGTCGACGCCGCAGATCTCAACAGAACTCCCGCAGCGAGTCTTGCGAAATCCAGCAAGGAAAAAGTTTGCGTAGATGAGAATTTTTTGATTCCCGCCATCGAAAACTATCGCGGGTTTTTAACTTTTAAATATGAATATAAGTTTTTTGCCGTTGATGCACAGAAGGCTGGGGCAAAATTCGAGGGAATTAGTAGCGATGCGTTCCGCCAAAGCCATCATTTTGCAGCAGTAGGCCACTCATTGCCTGAGGTCCGTTTAGCAATAGACCGCATTATTGACTTACGAAGCAAAGCCTCCGGTTCGGTGCGTCGCCTCGTGTTAGCCTGTATTCCCGATAAAATTCTTAAGCCGTTACTGCAGAGCAATTATGACGTTGCTGAGCTGACAATCTTCGCTGGTTCTAAGGAAAGCCATTTGTGGCAAGGCTATCATACGCTCGAATGCGGCGAAACATCGTTGAGAGTCTGGATGGAAAAACATTCTGACAGTCAAAAAAAAGATTCGAAGGACACCCTAGTGGCGAATATGTTTGATGTCACAGTTGTTCCCTGGCTATATCCGGATTCTTGGAAGGATAATACCCTTGAAGTTATAGCCCGGAAATTTTCCAGCCAGGTGGAGATTCTGCATACCAGCGGCGGAAAGAGGTTGTATTCAGGGGAAAACTTGCACCGGTTGGTTTACAATAAGGCTTATCTCGCCAGCATGTTCCAAGTTATTCCTCAGCCTCTCGGGAAAAAAGTGCTGGAAATCGGTTGCAGCGACGGAATGGTCTGCGACATCTTTGCATTGTCCGGCGCCGCCAAAGTTACTGGGGTTGATGTCATGAAGACGGCTGGATGCAGCTTTCCCGGCGAGAACCTCGAATATCATGCTATGGATGCAGCACAGTTGACCTTTGAAGACAAAAGTTTTGACATGGTTTATTCGATAGCCACACTTGAGCATGTGCCGGATCCCTATCAGGTTTTGACGGAAATTCTTCGGGTCACTCAAATAGGCGGGCATGCTTATATCCAGGTCGGTCCCTTGTATCACACGCCCTTCGGGCACCATATGTTCGCCTATTTTCAAGATTATCCCTGGATACATTTGAGGAAGTCTAAGGATGAGCTCATTGATTTCGTAAAAGCGAACGGGATGGATAAGAAGATCGAAAGCGATCTAAGCATGAGTTGCGAGGAGTATATCATCGGCATGCTGAGTCGAGACCATGTGAACGGACTTTTCCTGAAAGATTACCGATTAGATGAATTCATGAAAAGAAAAGACATCCAAGTCTTGAAGTATAACGTCAGTTATGAGGGAAGAGACATTCTGACGCCTCAGATCGCTTCCGAGATCACAGGATTCGATCCTAAACGACTAGTGGAGCATGGTTTTGAACTGGCGTTCAAACGCATTAGCTGACTCGAACTATCAATGGCATGGTATAAATCATGGCTGAAAGGGCTTAAAACAAAGGTAAAATGCATGGCAGAGTGTTTTTTTTCATGTAAGAGCGACATCAAAGAGATGAATTTTTCAATGGCGCAGTGTTTTTGCTTCGACGGAAGTGAAAACGACCGGCGGTGTGCTGCCGCTCTTGTGAAATATTTTTGCGAGAAAACCCGGAAGCTTGCATTGTTCGGCACCCCTCGTTTTTATCGGTATTTTTTAAAGATTGCTCCGGAACTCAAGTGCATTACTGCTGCTGTCATTGATAACGATCCTCGGTTGCAGGGGACAGAAGTTGAAGGGATTTCAATTGTCTCACCTGCGGATGCTGCCCGTCATGCAGATTCTGTTTTCCTATGCAATACAAATTGGCGAGTGCTGAGACAGATGCGGCAAGAACTTCCTTCTTTAACGAATGTATGGACAATAGATCTTTTACCCAAAATCGACTGGAAAGTGATTCCCCTGTACGGATGGGTCCCCAAGATCCAGAGCATCTATCCGATCGAAATTCCTGACATCAAGTTTTCGAAGAATAAGGATGTTATTCTTTTAGATTTTCCCGCTAGAAGTCTTGCCCAATTGCCGGTCGGGTTCGGATATATCCATGATGCGATCAAGCGAGCGGGTATCAATAGCCAGACCGTTGATCTTGACATTATCATCTATCATCGTTTTCATTCCGACAAGATCCTTGACGGTGTTTCGGAGGTAATTACTACTTCCGGACGATCAGTGCCTCCAGACCCCTGGGAACCCACGCATTATCTGGAATGGGGAAAAGAGGATTTTGTTGAAATGTTTCGTTCTGACATCAACGAGATCGTTGACAAATTGGTAGAAGCGGCCCCTAAAATCTTGGCCTGCTCACTGCAACAAGTTAATTTGCTTTTTGCTAAAAAAGTTGTGACCGGCGTGCGCCAAAAACTGCCCGAACTGATCGTTGTGGTCGGCGGCATGAGCTGTCTTCAGGCAGATGCGGCTAAAATGGTATTTCCAGAAGCTGACTACACCGTTGTTCATGAAGGAGATTTGACAATTGGGCCTCTTTTGAAAAGCATCTTGGCTGGGGAAATCCCGCACGATATTCCTGGGGTTTTGTCGCGTCATGATAGCAAGGGCCGTACCTTTACGCCGGGACCGGTCCCCATGAATTTGGATGAGCTGGGGCATCCCCGCTACGAATGGACAGACCTTTCTTTGTATAGGAATTGGAACGGCAATTCGCTAGTTCCGATCGTTGGGAGCCGAGGCTGCTCCTGGTCCCGATGTCGGTTCTGTGCAGAAAACTTTCTCTGGCGCACGCGTCAACCCGAAAAGGTGGTCGACGATCTTGAGTTTTTTTATAAGCGCGGCTTTAAAGAGTTTGTTTTCAATGAAAGCAATCTTCATGGTTCTCCTGAGCTTATCGTGCGCATGTGCGATGAAATTATCAAGCGCGGCATAAAAATCCATATGACGGCTCAGCTCCGCTGCCACATACGCACTGATCGGAAGTATTACAACAAGCTCGCGGCGGCTGGTTTTGTGTGTTTGCGCTTTGGCGTTGACGGTTGGTCGCAGCATGCCCTTGGCCTTCAACAAAAGGGCTACACAAAAGACATGATCAAAAGCAACCTCAAGGACGCGACCGAAGCCGGTATTTTTACAGAGGTGAACATGGTGATAGGTGTACCTGGCGAAACTGATGCTGATGTTGAAGAATATATCGAATTTGCACGTGAGAATAAACCGTACATAGGAAGACTTCCTTTCGTGAACCCTTGTATGCTGTTCCGCGGAAGCGAGTATTGGAAGAGCCCGGAAAAATACGGCATCGTCTTTACGGTTCCTCAAGAGGAACTTTATTCTCAGTATCCCGTCTATTTGCCGGATTCCGCTTGGTTTAGCCAAAACCCTCATATTGATTCCAATGTCCGGAATAGCCGATTTTTGAAAGTGGTTAAAGCTTTGCATGAAATCGGGATTCCCACAACAGCCTGGTCGGATTTTACAACAGAAAACGTTGTTAAGAATTCCGTGGACGCAGCAGACATAAATAATCCAAAATCGAAAAATTCTCAAAGTGCTGACTGCTCAAATATAGCTGATAATTTGAGTGAGCCGGGTGAAGGAGATGTGTCTGCTCGTTTGCCTTCTGATGCGCTCATTGTTTCTTTGCCTCCCAGCGAGCTGAAGACGAGCACGGCGATTTGCAGGTATCGCGATTATAGTGTTATGCGATACAGAGGCCTCCTTTATGCAAGCCCGGTTCTTTTGGGAGAGATTAATCTTGAAAATGAGAAAGAACGTGACTCTCTCGGCATAATCGTGGCGGAAAATTTAGCACGGATAAAAAGGAGCATCGACCGCGCGCTCAAAACCGATGGCTACATTGTATTTCAATCCAAGCACGGGTTTTATGGTGTTCCAGTCAACAATGACACCATGAACGTTGAGGATTGTGTTGTGATGCCAAAATTCAATCCCAGCCCATTCATCAAGTTGGTCAGCTCCTATAAAGGCTACAACATAGTCCTTTACGATGATTGTTACCTTGCCGTGCCGTTGTCTTTTGGGCCTATGGATCTGAGGCGAAAAGAAAATCTTTTCCGAAAAGGAATCTTTGTAGCACTTTCGGAATTAGGCGCCAAGGAAATGATTGATGTAGCATAAAGAATCTGTTGTGCGGTGATATTCTCGATAAAGAATGAGCTTCCCTAATAAATACTGAGGACGAAGTGCGCAAACTTAGAATGAAAATTCCATTTCAAAATGACGTCAAGAATGCGCCCAAGGTTAGCATCGTTCTTCTAGACTGGTCATGCAGGGAAAGTTTTCATGCCCTCAAATATCTTGCGGAACAGACGGTTTCGAGGGAACAGTACGAAGTGATCTGGATCGAGTATTACGGCCGGCAATCTCCGGAGATCCGATCTGCGTTGGAGGCGGCGCAAAAGGTTGGAAAGCCACCTCCAGTCGATCAGTGGATTGTGATGGATATCCCGGAGAACATTTACTATCACAAACATCTGATGTTTAATGCGGGGATCGTCGCGAGCCGGGGGGGGATCGTTGTGATCTGCGACTCGGACGCGATCGTGAAGCCCTCCTTTGTCGAAAACATCCTCAAAACTTTTGAGGCGGATCCCCATATCGTTCTTCACCTAGACGAAATCCGGAATGTTAATCGGAAATTTTATCCATTCAACAATCCTTCCATCGAAGATCTTATCGGGAATGGCTGTATTAATTTTTCGCATGGGAAGACCTCCGGGCTTTTTGACCACGACGATCCGTTGCATGCCCGCAATTACGGCGCCTGTATGTGCGCTCGCCGGAAAGATCTGATCGCGATTGGAGGTGCGGATGAGCACATCGATTATCTGGGGCATATCTGCGGGCCGTATGAGATGACGTTTCGTCTTGTGAATGCAGGAAAACAGGAAGTCTGGCATCAGAAAGAATTCCTTTATCACGCGTGGCATCCCGGAACGGACGGGCATAAGAACTACATGGGGCCGCATGATGGACGCAATATGTCAACCACCGCTTTGATCGCAAGAAAGACCGGACGAATTCTACCCCTTTTGGAAAATAGGGCCATTCGAGCGCTTCGGCTGAATGAGAAAGTGGATGCTCCTGACGTGTGGCTGGCGCAAGTGTTTCCGGAGGCCGGGATGTTGCCATGGAACCGGGAGAACGCGGACAAACTTCAGAAGGATGCATCCTTGCCTCCTTCGAAATATTCGGCACAACGTTTCTGGATCATGGCCCGTCTTTTGATGATCGTTCTAGCCATGACAGCTCGGCAGGTCTTGTTTAAATCAAAGGTTCATAGCGAAAACAGGGTAATGCCGAAAGGACTGTTGACAAAAGCGAAGCTGACCTTTGCGTTCATTCGGCGCATGTGGCGAAACAATATTTTGGCGGTGTTAGCATGCTTGCAAATCTTTCTTTATCTTAAAACAGAATGCGCTCCGGAGGCTGCCGTCTACGGAAGCGGTGATATCGTGAAGATCCTTAAAACCGTATCAGAACGGTTCTTATTCAAACTCGCCAACATAGAGAGTGATCCGGAAAAGCTGCGAGGCTATGATGGGCGCGTGATCATCGCGTCGTTCGTCGGGCTATGCGAAAAAGAGCAGCAGCTTAAAAGCGCTGGCATTGACGCTAAAAACATTGTGAGGTTGCTGTGATGGGTGGCCCCGAGATCTCGCTTCTTCTGCCAACGCATCAGCACCCGGGACTTATGAAGCACCTCTTGAACAGCCTTGTCCGAACGACATCGGACCTTAACCGCCTTGAGATCATCCTTTACCTAGACGATGACGACACGGAAAGTATGCGGATCGAATCTCCCGGGCCGGAGTTGCGCCTTGTGAAACTTATCAAGCGTCCCGATACGATGGGAAATATCATGCGAGCCTGCTATGACGCGAGCCATGGCAAATACATTATGCTTCTCAACGATGACATGGTTTTTGGTACCCAAGGTTGGGATACCCGGGTACTCCAGGCATTCGCCGCCTTTCCGGACGAGATCGCGATGGTCTACGGGAATGACCTTTATTACGGTGACCTTATGTGCACCTTTCCAATTCTGACACGGACCGTATGCGAATTGATGGACGGGGTATGCCCAGCGGAATATCGCTGGCATTGCATTGACTCGCATCTATTGGATCTTTTCAAGAGATTGAAGCTCGTGGGATACGCAAGGTCCATCTATCTCAAAAATGTTCTCTTTGAACATATGCACCACGAGCTGTCGGCGGCGATCAATGATGATTCGGATGTGAAGCCGGCCAGTGATACGGACGACCAGGATATTTATTTTTCGCTCGCGGACCGCCGCCAGACGATCGCCCAGAAGATGGCTGACCATATCAGAAACTGCGAAACCAAGCGTAACCCCTCGGCGATATAACATGCCGCCCAAGTCTTTTTTTCTTACCCATGATGGCGACTTGGACTGTCATAATTACCCGTTTATTTTTGATAAAGGAGAATCATGACGCATCCTATGTTCAGGGTTAAGAAAGTTGATGAGCAGACTTATGTCAAGGCGGGAGTAGGTCTCATCCTTCTCAATGACAAGGGACAAATACTCTTTGAAAAGCGCCGGGATTGCGGGATGTGGGGGCTTCCGGGAGGCAAGATCGATGCGGGGGAGTCTATTGAGCAGACTGCCATCCGTGAAGCGAAAGAAGAGACGGGGTTCAATATACAGGTAATGCGTCTTTTAGGGGTTTATTCGGACCCTAAAGATCATCTCGTCGCGTATCTCCCCAGCAAGGATGTGGCTCAACTTGTGGATATTGTTTTGGAAGCAAAGATCGTTTCTGGTATATTGACGACTAGTGACGAGAGTGAAGAGCTTCGTTTTTTTGATCTGAAAGCGCTGCCCTCAGAGATCGTCCCTCCAGCAATACCGCCTCTTAACGACTATAAGGCCGGAGTTGTCGGCGCTATCCGCTAATTGTGAGCTTATAAAATGACCCAAAAAGTTGATGTGCTTTTTATTCATCCGAACGCTTCGGAAAAGATCTATCAGGGGCTAGGCGGGGAGCTTAGCGCCATTGAGCCGCCGCTTTGGGCCGGGCTTTTAGCGAATGGGATGCGTGCCAAGGGTTATTCGGTAGCCATTTTGGATTCGGAAGCTGAAGGGCTGACGGTCGATGGGACCGTTCAGAGAGCGTCCCAGTACGAGCCTCGGTTGATGGTGCTGGTGGTTTATGGCCAGCAGCCCTCCGCTTCCACACAGAACATGTTCGGCGCCAGTCTCATAGGAACGGCTTTGAAAGAGGCTTTTCCGGAAAGAAAGACCGCCATGGCCGGCGGTCATGTCTCGGCTCTTCCAGAACGAACGCTTCGGGAAGAAAAGGCGGATTTTGTGATCCAAGGCGAAGGCCTTTCAACGCTCCATGGGTTGCTTGAAAGCGACCTTTCGAGTTCTGCCGCGTTAAATAAGATCCCGGGGCTCTGGTATCGCGAATCCGGACGCCCGGTTTTTACTTTTCGGGCGGAATTGATCTGTCAGAAAGATCTTCCCAAAGAGTTGCCGGGTGTCGCCTGGGACCTGCTTCCCATGGATAAATACCGGGCTCACAATTGGCATTGTTTCGGGCGTGTGAATGAGCGACAGCCTTACGCTTCGATCTACACAAGTCTGGGATGCCCTTTTCAGTGCAGTTTTTGTTGTATCAACGCACCCTTTGGAGGATCCAGCTTCCGGTATTGGGAACCGGAGTTTATGATCCATGAATTCGAGATCCTGCACGACCGCTACGGGGTGCGCAATCTCAAGTTCACCGATGAGATGTTTGTTCTAAAAGAGCCCCATTTCCTGAAATTGTGCGATCTTTTGATCGAACGGAACTATGGTTTTAACATCTGGGCTTACGCTCGTATTGACACTGTAAAACCGGCCTATCTTGAGAAACTGAAGAAAGCCGGGGTAAACTGGCTGGCGTTGGGGATCGAGTCGGGAAGCAAATATGTCCGGAGCGGCGTCACGAAAGGGCGATTCGACCAACAAGACATTTATGATACCGTGAAACGCATCCAGGACGCGGGGATCCATGTGATCGGCAATTATATCTTCGGGTTGCCCGATGATAATTATCAGACGATGCAAGAAACTCTGGATATGGCGGTAAAACTTAATTGCGAGATGGCGAATTTCTATTCGGCGATGGCTTATCCCGGCTCCAAGCTTTATCAGATCGCCGTCGAGAAGAAGTGGCCGCTTCCGGAAAATTGGCTAGGCTACTCGCAGTACGCTTACGAATGTCTGCCGCTTCGCACGGAAACGCTCAGCGGCGGGGAAGTTCTCGGGTTCCGGGATCACGCCTGGCAAACTTACTTCACAAACCCCGGATACCTGAACCTGTTAGAAGCTAAATTCGGGAAAGAGACATCAGACCATATCCGTGAGGTCTCAAAATATTCGCTTAAAAGAAAATTCGCTGTTCCGTTGCCTAAGGAGATCATCCTGTAATGGCTCTTTCCCTCTCTCAAATAAAGAACAAGGCTCTTTCGATCAGGATTCAAACTCTGCAATTGCACGGTCTTGCGCCGGAGGCCCGGATCGCGTCCTCACTTTCGAATGTCGAGGTCATGACGGCGCTTTATTATGGCGGGTTCCTCCGCATGGACCCGAAGAAGACCGATTGTGAGAAGCGGGATCGCTTCATCTTAAGCAAAGGACACGGAGGCATATCCCTTTACCCGATCCTGGCGGATCTAGGTTTCTTTGATAGCTCGGAGCTTGCGAGGATCTGTCAAAAAGATTCTTTCCTGGGGGGCATCCCGGATTGTATTGTTCCCGGGTTTGAGACCACGAACGGGTCTCTGGGACATGGTTTGGGGGTGGGCTGCGGTATGGCGATCGCGCTTAAGCAAAAAAAATCGAAAGCCAAAGTTGTGGTCATGGTCGGCGATGGGGAGCTCAATGAGGGATCCGTCTGGGAGGCGATCATGTTTGCTTCCCATCATCAACTGGACAATCTCTACTTGATCGTCGATCAAAACGAAAAATGCATGTTGGACTACTGCAAAAATGTTGTGGATCTGGCCAGTTTGAAGGGCAAGATGCGGGAATTCGGATGGAAAGTCCATAGCTCGGACGGCCACTGCATGGAAAAACTTTTACCGGCCATGAAAAAGCTCTTTGGCGATAAGGCCCGGCAGCCGAAAGTCTTGATCGCGAAGACCGTGAAAGGGAAGGGCGTCCCCAGGCTCGAGAAAGACCCGCTATGTCATATCAAGTCCATGAATGTCCAAGAGATCGAACAGATTGTTCGGGAGCTGCAATCATGACCAAGATGATGCGGGATGTCATAATCGAACGGATCATCGATGAGATGGGCCGGAATAAGCGGGTGTTCTTCCTTGCGGCCGATTTCGGCGCGCCAAGCCTTGACCGGTTGCGCGAGAGTTTCAAAGACCGGTTTATCAATGTCGGGATCGCCGAACAAAATCTCATTAATGTCGCGACGGGGCTCGGGCTGGAAGGCTTTACCGTTTTCGCGTACGCGATCGCGCCTTTCCTGACCATGCGGGCATTTGAACAGATCCGGGTCAATCTTTCGCTGCACGCTCAGGTCCGTGAGCTGAATGTGAATCTCGTCGGGGTCGGAGCCGGTCTCAGCTACGAAGTCTCGGGACCGACGCACCATTCCCTGGAAGATCTTTCGCTCATGCGGTTGCTGCCGAATTTTTCGGTGCTCTCTCCCTGCGATACGGTCTCGGCGCTCAGTTGTGTGGATTACGCCATCAAAAACAAAGGCCCGAAATATATCCGGCTCGATGGCAAGCCGCTGGAGGCTGTTTATTCCGACAAGTGTTTGCCGGACATGGATAAAGGATTCCGTGAGGTCCGGAAAGGGAAAAAAGTTTGTCTTGTCGCCACCGGCTATACGACACACACAGCGCTCAGCGTCGCGAACAACGCAAGTTCTCCCGTCGGAATCGTGGACATTGTCAGACTGAAACCTCTGGACGAAGCAGGCCTCTTCAAGGTCCTTTCGAAATATGAGCATGTGGTGACTCTTGAAGAGGGCTTTATTGGGGGCGGCGGGCTGGACACGCTGGTTTCCGGCATCCTCACGGATCGCGCGTCGGGCATACACCTGAAACGGGTTGGATTTAATAACAAATTCATATTTGAACTCGGACCGAGAGCCTATCTCCATTCCCTGGTGGGATTGGACGAACCTTCCGTCAGCCGGATGGTTGCAAAATTAAACTGTCACAACAAAAAATAAAAGGAGCTTTCTGTGAAAATATTAGTTACGGGTGGTGCGGGATATTTGGGTTCTGTGTTGGTGCCGGATCTTTTGGCGGAAGGCCATCAGGTGACGGTGCTGGATAGTTTTCTGTACCGGCAGAACAGCCTGGCGCATGTCTGCCATTATCCCGGCTTCGAGATCGTCCGCGGGGACGTCAGGATCGAAAGCACGATGAAGCCGCTGCTCGCGAAAGCGGATGTCGTGATCCCGCTTGCCGCGCTTGTCGGCGCGCCGCTTTGCTCCAAAGACCCTGTGGGGGCGACTTCCACTAATCACGATGCTGTGATCATGATGTTGAAGCATGTCAGCAAGGATCAGATGATCCTGATGCCTACGACCAACAGCGCTTACGGTTCCGGGGATAAGAACAACTTTTGCACGGAAGAATCGCCGCTTCATCCGATTTCAAAATATGCGATCGACAAGGTGGAAATCGAAAAGGCTCTGATGCAACATTCCAACACGATCAGCTTCCGCCTGGCAACCGTATTCGGGATGTCACCACGGATGCGCCTCGATCTGCTTGTGAATGACTTCGTCTACCGGGCGGTCATGGACCGGTTTGTGGTGCTCTTTGAAAGCTCGTTTAAGCGCAACTATATCCATATCCGCGATATCAGCCGTGTCTTTCGGTTCGGGATCGAGAATTTCAGCCGGATGAAAGGTCAGATCTATAATATCGGGCTTTCGGAGGCCAATGTATCCAAAAAAGAACTTTGTGAACGTATCCATAAGTTCGTCCCTGACTTTGTCTTTTTGGATGCTCCGATCGGGAAGGATCCGGATCAGCGCAATTACATCGTCTCTAACGCGAAAGTGGAAGCAATCGGTTTTAAAACAACTCATCCGCTTGATTTCGGCATCCAGGAGCTCATCAAGGGCTTTACCATGATCCGTAACACTCTCTACGGCAATGTCTGAGTGCTTTTTCGGCCCAGGGTTCGTTTCTGTCATCGAAATGGGTAAGGTGGCTCCAACGCCTTTGTTTGCGCGTTGGCGGCAGCGGTTGTGATTGTGAGAACGACTAAAATTATTTTGAAATTAGGTTTAGCGACGGCTGCCGCGCTAGGGCTCATCTTTTTCTCGATGCATTTCTTTGCATTAAAATCGACCAAACAAATTCGCGAACCTCAACCGATAATTCCGACTCAATCGTCGGCATCAAAAGCTGTCAGCAATTCGCCAACTGACAACAGTGCCATCATTACGGTTTCTTCGAATGCCTTCCCAGGAGATGATCTCTATGCCCCCGAGTATTTAATGCAAGAAGGCCGGACGATCTGGCACGCAGAATCTCCTCCGAATTATCCCCAATGGGTAGAAATATCTTTCCCCGTTCCTGTAATTATCACACATTTCGGCATCCGCTCGCAGGGAGACGGACCCTCCGGGATGGAGCATTGCCGCGGTCCCAAAAACATTGTTTTTCAAGGGAGTAATGAATCAAGTGAATCTTCCGGCTCTCAAAAAAGCCGAAAATGGAGATATCTTTTTAAGGTTGAAAATAATGCCTATGCAAAAGGGGAGGAATGGAAGGACTGGTTCTTCGTAAATACTACAGCCTTCCGATACTACCGTATCTATATAAAAGCGGGCGGTGATAGCAATAACCTGACCATCCGCCAAATTAGGCTTGATGATGCCTCTAAGCTTCAAAATCCCGTTGAGCCTCTGCCCGAGCATGAGACTATTGTAGCTGGACCCTCCGCAAATGAGACTCTTCCCTCCGATTTTGATTGGAGTACGTATGTCGAAAACTACAAAGACCTTCAAGCGTCAGGCATCGATACAAAAGAGAAGGCGGCCGAGCATTGGCTCAAGATCGGAAGAAAAGAAGGAAGGTCATACCATGAGATTCCTATCGAGGTCCCTGATCCCCCCTATATGCCTTGGAGAAGGAATTAGTGATCGGAATATCAGACCCGGCGTAATCGCGGATTCTCTTTGCATTAAGCAGAAACGTTGGATGACAGACTGTGCGTCTTAACCAAACTCGGGTTAAAGAAAAGATCATGACTGAAGAAAAGTGCGACTTTCTTATCATTGGTTCTGGGATAGTGGGCTTGGCTGTAGCTCGCGAACTGCATCATCGCAATCCCGCGGCGAAGATCACGGTGATCGAGAAAGAGTCGGATGTGGCATATCACAGCAGCGGTCGGAATAGCGGCGTCCTTCACGCCGGGTTCTATTACACGGCCGATTCCCTCAAGGCAAAATTTACCCGTGAAGGCAATGCTGCTATGCGCACGTATTGCCAAAATAACAAGCTTCGTATTAACGAATGCAAAAAGGTCGTTGTTGCGCAGAACGCGGAAGAGCTTCCCGCCCTTTTTGAGCTTGAGAAGCGGGGAAAGACTAACGGCGTTGATGTCCGAATCATCGATGAGAACGAGCTTGCCGAGATTGATCCTAATGCCCGTACCCACAAACACGCTCTTTATTCTCCCACCACGGCGACCGTAGATCCTGTGGAGGTCAACCGGTGCCTGAAAAATGAGCTGACCCAAAAAGGCCTCCGGATCTATTTTGACGAGGCCTATTTGAGCCGGATCTCCGGCAATAAAATCCAAACGTCAAAACGGACGGTCGAAGCTAATCACATCATTAATGCCGCCGGGCTTTACGCGGACCGGATCGGTAAGGATTTTGATTTTTCAGAGCGATACACGATCATCCCATTCAAAGGGATCTACCTCAAATATTCGAATAAGGATAAGCCGATACGGACGAATATTTACCCGGTTCCGAATCTCAAAAACCCGTTCCTGGGCGTCCATTACACGATCACGGTGGATGGTACGATTAAGATCGGGCCGACCGCGATCCCTGCTTTCTGGCGCGAGAATTACGAGGGGATGGGGAGTTTTAACGCTCTCGAAATGGTCGAGATCATGACGCGCGAGGCTCAGCTTTTTCTTTTGAACTCCTTCGGTTTCCGGGATCTCGCGTTCGAGGAAATACAAAAATACAACCGCCGCTATTTCTCTGGGCTCGCGTCAAAACTTGTGAAAACGATCGACCGCGGGGGATTCCGCGAGTGGAGCCGCCCTGGGATACGCGCTCAGCTGCTCGATACCAAGACACGCAAGCTGGTGATGGATTTCGTGGTCGAGGGAGACAAAGCTAGCACGCATATCCTGAACGCGGTCTCCCCGGCCTTCACCTGCAGTTTCCCTTTTGCCAAGATGATCGTGGACCGCATTACAAAGCCCTGATGGAAAAGCGGCCGGCTATTTTTCTCGACAGGGACGGGACCATCAATATTGAGAAGAATTATCTGCATTTGGCCAAGGATTGGGAATGGATCCCCGGGGCGATCGATGCCCTGATACGGCTTAAGGCGGCCGGTTATCTTCTTATCGTCATCTCCAATCAAGCAGGGATCGCGCGGGGGTATTACCATGAGAGCACTTTGCATGAACTTCACAGATGGGTCAACGAGCAGCTTGCTCCTGTTCATGCCGCCATTGATGCCTTTTACTTTTGCCCGCATCATCCCGATTTCCAAAAGGAAGATTGTGATTGCCGAAAGCCACTGCCCGGACTGATCCTCCGCGCGGCGCAGGAATGGAATATCGATCTTCCGCGCTCCTGGATGATAGGTGACAAGTTGTCAGACGTCCAGGCGGGTTTCGCGGCTGGTTGTCAGAATATTTTAGTCCAGACAGGGTATGGCGCTGAAATCTCACAGGATCAGCTACCCCAAGACACATTCATTGTGGAAGACATCGCTTCAGCCTCCCAACATATACTTTCAAGATCTTGATTGTTTGTTTTCCCCTACACTTGCTGCCCCTGAATTATACTTGGGTTGCACGAACAAGGCTTGTTGGATGGGATCGGCTTTTCCTGTAGTATGCACGGAAAACATACTGGAGACGTGATGACGCTCAAAAAATGCAGGACGGGGTTGGACAAGATCCTTGAGTATTCGCTTTACGGGTTGGCCTTTTTCATTCCGATCTCGATTGCCGCAGTGGAGATCTTTACGGCTACGGCCATCGTGGCCTTTGTGCTCAAAAGCCTGCTTGGACGGAAGCTTCAACGGCAGGCAACGTCTCGCGGCTCCTCATTTTTTACTCCCTCGAATATATTGCTGTTGTTGTTCTTTATTTTCTGCGCGCTTTCGCTGATCAATAGCGGCACGGCTTTTCCCAAGGCCCTGAACGCTCTCTTTGGCAAATGGGGGAAGTTCATCATGCTCTATTGGGTCGCGGCTGATTCTCTTGGGAGGGGGGAGGGTCGCCTCAAGAAAATCCTCATTGTCTTTTTGGCGTCGGCTGCGTTGGTCGTGATCGACGCATATTCTCAAAAATTATTTGGTCTGGAATTCCTACTCCATCGATCAATGATCGAAGTTAAATACGCCGGTCGCATAGAATTTGCTGTTACGGGAGCTTTTAAACATTCGAATACTTTTGCAACCTATCTGATTTGCGCCATTCCCTTGTTGGCCGGCACGGCAGTAGCCGTCCAGCGGCTCTCCAGCGCTCAAAAAACACTTATGCGGACGCTTTATGGGTACTCTCTCCTCACCGTAATCTTTCTGCTATCCTTTTGCCTTGTGTTGACATTTTCACGTGGGGGATGGTTGGGGCTTATCGTCGCGGGCATCTTGATGCTCTTTTTGGTCCCAAGGAAAAGGTTTTTTTTGTTGCTGGGGGCGGTCTTTCTTCTTCTGATCTTTTTGCTGCCGGGAGCCTCAGAAAGGGTGGTTGCTTCATTTCGGACCGGAGGCGATTCACTACGGTACGAATTGTGGGATGGTGCTTGGGCGATGATCGCGGAACATCCTTTTATTGGAAAAGGGGTTGGGACGTTCATGGCTTTTTTTCAGGATTATGTTCAGGGTCGAGGGGCGATGTACGCGCATAACTGTTTTCTCCAGATGTGGGCCGAGGTCGGAGTCTTTGGATTGTTGAGCTTTCTGATGTTTCTCGGCGCAGTCCTTCGCGGTGGGTTTTTGGCGATCCGGCAGAGCGCGGACGGGGAGATGGCCGCGGTCCTTGCCGGACTTCTTTGCGGTGTCGTGGCATTTCTTGTCCAAAGTTCGCTTGACACGAATCTCTATTCCCTTCAGCCCTCCGCCATGTTCTGGCTTTTTCTAGGAATGATCCAGGTCCTATCACGCACTGCGAAAGGGACAGGTCTACGAAAGCAAAGCAGTCCTGTCCCTGCATGAAGAAAAATGATGAGATCATGAAAGTCGCGCTAGTCCATGATTGGCTGATCCATATGCGGGGCGGGGAGAAGGTCCTGGATGCTCTTGCCGAGCTCTATCCTGACGCCACGCTTTACACTCTTTTTTTTGATCGGAAAAGGATAAGCCCGAGGCTCGCAGGCCTCCGTATCAAGGCTTCCTTTCTTCAATGTTTGCCGGGGATCAAGTCCTATTACCGGTGGCTTCTGCCGCTCCTGCCGTGGGCAATCCGGTCCATGAAAGTCGAGGATGCAGAGCTTGTAATCTCGAGTTCCCACTGCGTCGCGAAAGGCATTCGTGTCCCCCCGGGCGCTTATCATGTCTGCTATTGCCACACACCGATGCGGTATCTTTGGGGGCTTCAGGACGTTTATTTCAGCCGCTATCTGTCGCCGGTCCGCTATCTTATGGAGGCCGTGTTTTGTTTCCTCAGAAAATGGGATCTGGGGACGAATGAAAACGTGGATCTTTTTGTCGCGAATTCCGAATATATTAAAAAAAGGATTAAAACGGTCTATCATCGCGATGCCGTGGTCGTCCACCCGCCGGTTGAGATGGGGTTTTTCCGACCAATATCTGTCATTGCGGGTCCCTCCTCGGGCGGGGCGAAGCGATCTCAAAACGAGATGGCTACGACACCAGCGGTGGCTCGCGATGACAAAGCTGGAGATTATTATCTTGCCGTTTCTCATTTTGTTCCGTATAAAAGGCTGGACCTTGTGATTGAAGCTTTTAACGGGCTTGATCGCAGACTCGTCGTTATCGGCTCCGGCCCCTTGGCGTCGCAATATCAGAAACTCCGGAAAAGCGAACAGATCTCCTTTCTTGGGGGCGTGTCGGACGAGGAGCTCCGCGAGGCCTACGCGGTGTCGCGGGCGCTTATTTTTCCGACGGAAGAGGATTTCGGGATCGTGCCTTTGGAGGCTCAGTCGTGCGGCGCTCCGGTGATCGCGTTCCGGAAGGGGGGTGCTCTGGAGACGGTTAAAAGCGGCGTTTTTTTTGACTCGCAGACGCCGGAAGCCATTCGTGAAGCGGTGCTCCGGTTCGAGGGGCAGAGTTTTGATCGCGGGGAAGTTGCCAGAAAAGTTCAGGGATTCGGCAGAGATCATTTTCTTCAGAGCATGAAAGAAGCTGTCATGGATCATTTCGAGAAAAAAGCGACGAGATCATGAGATCAAGACATTCACGACGTATGGTGACCGCGGCTCTTATATGCGACTCCGCGATGATCGTTCTGAGTTTCATCACGGCGTATTATATTAGATTTTTGGGAGGATTGCCTTTAGAACAGAGTACTCCTCCTCTGTCAGACTACTGGCCTGCTCTTTTAGCCATTCTTCCTGTCTATCTCTGGCTTTTCCGCGAGGCGGACCTTTATCGGCCTTCACGACATATGCGGCGAGTAGAAGAGATATTCCTCGTGATCAAGGTCGTGACTTACGCAGTTATTCTTCTTTTGGCCATCACGTTCTTCTACCGGGGGTTTTCCTACTCACGCCTTTTCCTGTTCTTCATCTGGCTCTTTTCTTGTATCTTCATTAGCGTTGGCCGCTATGGGCTCATTCAGTGGGATTACTGGCGTCACGAGAGGAAAAAAGATCTTGTTGAGGTTTTCATCATCGGATTTAACCCGAGTACCCGCGTTCTGATCGAATGGACCAAGATGAATCCCCATTATGGCCAGAGACCCGTGGGCATCCTAGCGAAGAACGTCGAGGATATCGGTAAGCATGTGGACGACGTCCCTGTCCTCGGCCTCACGGAGCACTGGGAAACCTTTCTCCGGAAGGTTCACCCCGGGCAGGTGGTGCTTCTTGACGAATGTTTCTCCAGGGAAAATGTCATGAAGCTTGTGGCGACATGCGAGGATCTGCTGATCGATTTTAAAATGGGGGCGGATATTCACGGATTGATCGCGGCTAACGTCAGCGTAGAATATATAAGTCGTCTCCCTCTCTTGGGATTCCGCTCGCTTCCTCTCGACGATCCATGGAACCGGTTCCTGAAAAGGATCTTTGACCTTCTTGTAGCCGGCGTGATGGCGGTTGTTTTTCTGCCAGTCGGCGCTGTTATCGCTCTTTTGATCCGCCTGGATGGGAAGGGGCCTGTTTTATATTTTCAGGAACGTATCGGCCGCGATGGGAATGTGTTTCGGCTGATCAAGTTTCGCACCATGCGTGTGGACGCCGAGGAAGAGACCGGCCCGGTGTGGGCCGGCCCTGAAGACGACCGCCGGACACGCGCAGGGGAATTTCTCCGACGCTGGAATCTCGATGAGTTCCCTCAGCTTTTGAACGTCCTCAAGGGACAGATGTCGTTGGTGGGGCCCCGGCCCGAGCGCCCGCACTTTGTGGAAAAGTTCCGCGAGAGCGTGCCGCGTTACATGGTTCGCCACAGAGTGAAAAGCGGGCTCACCGGCTGGGCCCAGGTCCACGGTCTCCGCGGGAACACACCCATCGAGGAGCGCATCAAGTATGATCTCTATTACATGGAGAATTGGTCCGTCATGCTGGATGTTGAAATTCTTGTGATGACGCTGTTGGCTTTTAAAAACGCTTATTAGGCGGCTGATCCTCCTTTTAGAGAATTGCTTTCAAATTCGTGCTGGCAAGCAACAAAGCCAATCCGCTTTCTTGGGGGTTCCATAGCTCTCGGATACGGTGCCCTCGTTGTAGATTCTATCCCGCGCTTTAACCCCTGTTCTTCTTGAGCATAATCCGCTATACGAATTAGGCGCAATAGATGCATATCTACTAATGGTAGTCACTTTCTTTATTTTGTCTCAAAGTGCCCTTGCTTATATTGATGTTGGCGGGTATGCCTTAGGAAAGAAGCGAGTTTGGCAATTCCGGTATAAGGGAGGCACGGCGCACTTTCACACAAACAGCCCTGTGAGGAGTAGCTGTGCTACTCGCGCGCCGGCCTCTTTATTCTTTGAGGAGTTGAAAGCATTTGACACGCAGTGTACGAGCGATCCTGTAGAAAGCCCGAAAGGATGGCGTTTCGATTTGCGCGGGGAGTTCGAGCCGTTGCCAGTAATTAACGGACATCCCGGCTCTTTCAGCTGCCTGCTCCTGCGTGAGACGAAGTTTTTTTCTGTATTTTCTGATGTTCGCGGCAAGAATGGCTTTAAGTCTGATCATAGTCGCATTATGGAGGAGAACGCTATTTTGGAACATTGAGGCAGCCGAAAGGTTCTCTGGGAGCATGACGGCACACTCCCAGGTTGAGTTTTACTAAAAAAAACTATTACAGCCCTGTGACATGGCATGGATTGCGTCTAAAAGACGGATCGCATGAGGAAGCGAGTACCTGTCACGGGGCTTTTTGTTTTTAGCGGCAAAAAATAAAGCGAAGGGGAAAGGACCGAAAGAAAATGGAGACTCAACAACAGGGGAAAGCGAAGTTACTGAAAAAAGAGGGGGATCGTCCACCAGATGAGATGTATGTACTGAGGTGTCCCAACCCGGGATGCGGAAAAACGCATTTCAGTGTCGGTAATTCCATGATCGAGGGCACTCATTTCGGGTCATCCTGTTCAAGTTGTGGAACGAGTGACCATATGGGGCATTACCTGGTCTATGAAACCGGGGGGAAGATGATGCTAAAGGCATTTTGCGGTATTTGCAGGAAAGAGCAGTCCTTGTCGTTTCCTGGCATCCGCCGGATCTGCGAGAGGTGCGGCTGGGCGGGGGAGTTTTTCCTTGGATTACAGAAAATAGCGGTTTGATCGGGACTGTACAATCGATTTTCTCGGGTATACAGGATCCGAAAACTATACAATGAGAGGGTATACAATTGAAAATTGCATGAATATTCAATCCTCGCGTCAAATCACTTCGTTTTCCGTCCTGCTTCTAAGAATCCTTTTTCGATTTAAGTTCTGATGTTGTCTTTATTTCCGCCGTTTTCTCCAACGCATTTGGGTCGCGTCCTTCCCTCACCCTGTACAGTTCTGCGGAACTGTACAGACTCCCGACCACCGTCTCTCTTCTTAGGGAAGTTTCGAGACGGTGGTCGGGAGTCAAGGGTTCGGGAAGGACTTTGGTTTGCGGTTGAAATGAGTGAACTTTAGTTGTTTGAAAGAATTTTGAAGTGTTGTTTTTGAAGTTTGAAGTGTTGTTTTGGAGTTTGAAGTGTTGATTTTGGAATTTGGAGTGTTGTTTTTGGAATTTGTGTTCTGGGTCAGGAAAGACTTGGATTTGGATTTAGAGCGTGTTTTTTTTTGGACTAGAAAAATATTTTCTATTGGGAGAATGTAAAGTTTTGACCGACAGACCCCCCTGTTTTTGCCCAATACTATAGA
>CAISGE010000007.1 GCA_903884815.1 Candidatus Omnitrophota bacterium
CAGCTCGGTTGTTTGTTCTGAAGAGAGAACCCTGCCTCTTTTTTCACAAAGTTTCAACTAACTTTAGCATCCCGCCCCTTCTCAAAACCAATAGACGCTCTTCGTATTAATAACTAACATTCTTTTTTTGTAATTCTTGCCTCAGTTTATCTAATACCCGCGTTTTTTGCATGTATATCGCTTCTGCGGACTTGTTCATGTGCTTGGCAATATCTTCCACCGGCGTGCCATCGCATATCAAACGAAACAACAGCTGGTCGGGAGCTGAAAGCTTTTGCACCTGTTCTCTTACCAGCGCGATCTTTTCTTCGTCATAAATCGTTTCCGCGGCTGAGGGTTGCGCGTCCTCCAGCTTATTTAATAACGTCCGTTTGCTTCCCTCCTCATCAGAGTCCGTGGACTCATCCAAAGAATCCTGGCCCTTTGTCCGATTCGTATCTTTCTTCAAAAAGTCCAGAACTAGACGGCCAGTGACCACCTTAAGCCATGTGGAAAACGAGCAGTTGTTCTTCCAACCAAAACTTTTCAGCTTTTTAAAATCGTCCTTCAGCAAGGCAACAAAAACCTCTTGGAACAATTCATCGACAAACTCTGGTGTATTTACACGTCCGTATCCACGCAAAGCTCCATGAATATAGCTATAAACCATCTTGGCATACTGCGAAACGAACTGATCCCAAGATGCCTTGTTCCCTGAGATACAGCCGTGTACGAGTTCTTCCTCTTGTTCTCTAGTCAACATGCTTGGATTATAGCGGCAGACATCTTGCTAAACAATTAGGAAGAAAAACACGTAACGCCCATTAAGATGCTCTCTTGGGCGATGCTCACAAACCCACGCCCTAGGGGTTAGAACTTCCCTTGGTGCTGTCTGAGCTGGGGTTATCGGACTTTGCGTGGCATTTTTGTGACACTTGAGTCGCAAATGTCAGAAATTGAAGAAAATGCGACTTATCCTCGCACTACGAAAGGTGTAATAAGAGCTTGTTCGCGACACCGGCACGCCCCCCGTTTATATCAAGTCTCGCCTTTTCTAGGTGACGACGGGCATCATCGGTTCGCCCGAGCCGCAAACAGGCTATCCCGAACTTTAGATAAAGCGTCCCGTCGAGATCGTCTGGCTCAACGGAGGCGTAGCACCCAAATTCCATGGCCGCATCCCAGTACCTTTTCTTCCCATAAAAATGTTCCCCGAGGAGATAATGAGCCTGATGCATCCCGGGATCCAACTCATGTGCTTTCTTGTAGGCCTTGATCGCATTCTCCCCATCCTTCAGGCAATCATAAAAAACACCGAGCTGAAAGTAAAGCTCAGCATCCGCGGGATTCCACCGGACCTCGCCTTTCAATTCCCGGATGCTCTCCAGAAGGCTTTCGGGTTTCAACGCCTCCCTCCAATCGGCCGGCTCTTCTGAATCAAACACATCCCTTTCAGAATCCACCTATTTGTCCTCGCTGTATTCAAGTAGCGATCCGTTCCAGCGAAGCGTGCGCCTGATCATAACGAGGGCGGGGTTATCGTTCGTGTCATCTATGTTTTTCATCTCGCCAGCCGGCGGCAAACTGTCCCACCACTTGTTGTACTCTACAAGATTCCCCGTAAACCAGACAATGCCCGGTAGTAGCATTAATAAAACAGCACTGCTGATAATTTTCACCCAGCCAGCTTTTTTTGATCTCATTCTCACGCCTCCTTCTTCCGCAAAATGATCCGCTGCTCGGTGCGGGAGGAAAGCTTGGCATAAAACTCTTTGATCTTGGGAAAAGCTGAAGCCGGAAGCTCCATCCGACGAATCCGCCGCACATCTGTGATCTTGACGCTGTTGCCATTTCTTTCAATATTCCGGCGAAAGCTGAAAAAACCGTTATCGAGAATAAAACCTTTCGGAAGATGCATAACCTCGAAACCATTTGGCAGCTTGAAAGTGACAGTTTCCTGATTTAATCCGTTCGTAGGGGAAAAAAGAGGGCTCTTCCTTTCCTTGGCATTCCACCCATCGGGACTTTCCGGCCGCGCCAAGTCAACCACCATCAGTCCGTCGTTCACGGGATAGGTGTTGGGATAAACACAAACTGACCGGGACTTTAGCCGTCCGTACTTCGAGTCGAGCCCTTCGATTTTCTGTTCCAGAACCTTGCCGTCCTCCGCCAGATCAGCTTCCAGTTTCTCAAAAAACTTCTTTTTTTCTTCTGCAGTCGCCGCTTTGAGTTTCCTGCGAAGATCGATGGACTCGTGAAGCTTCCAAACATTCATGAAAGTGTCGGTGGAGGAGCCGTCGGGATGAATCTCTATGGTCCCAACAGTGGATTCTGACATCCTTGCTTCATCAAAAACGGGAAAGCGCTCGAACTCACCGCCTTTGGGTCTGATAACAAAGGTATACGCGCCCTGATACTTCAGGGGATATTCCCCGATGTCATACCCCTGGAGAAGCGGGTCTGCGTAAAAATCCCCGCCGACAGGGTCTGCCACCCGGAGCAATACGTGGTCATAAAACCCCAGCGCCGGAAGATCCACCTTAGGATCGGTCCCCTCAGCTTCTGTGGTAAAAAAACATAGTTCAGCCCGAACGCCCACAGCTTCCAGCATAGCTTTCATAAGAAGTGACTGGTCCTTGCAATCCCCGTACTTATTCCGAAACACCTCATCGGTCGCGTGCGGCTCTACAGAATGGTCTCCAAAGGACATCGAGACATACCGGAAGTTTTCCTGCATATATTCAAGGATAGCCCGGACTTTCTCGCGCAGCGCGGTCTTTCCTTTAGCGGCCTTCTCGGCGGCCTTGCGAATCGCCGATGTGACCCTCATGTTCTTTTGAATGAGACCGTAGTACCAGACCGCCACCTCCTGCCAACCCTGGAGCGATGAGAACTCGATACCGTCACCGATATTCTCTTCCGTCGGAAGCGGCGGGAACACCTCCTCTTCATCTGTGTTTGGGGAGTAGTTTTTTCTTTCCCAATGATAAACAGTGGTTCCGTCCTTTTCGCGGATCTCCGGCTTCCAGGAGGTGATAAATGTTTTGTATTTAATTCCAAGGCTCGTCGGAAATCGATAGGTCAGCTTTTGTTCCCTGATCGGAAGCAGCGACTTGGTGTAGGAGATGTTCCAAAATGTTTTCGGCATGGGAAGCCGTTTGACGGTGACGACATACTCCAAATCAATGACAGCCCCCACGGTGACTTCGGCAAGCGAGAGAGTCTTCTGTTTTGCGTCGGAATACATGCGGTCTTCATAAACGGAAAGGTCCTGTTCTTTAGCATAAGGATGTTCTTTCCCGTCCGGCGTGGTTGTAACAGCCCTTAGAACGCGCACCTCTTCAGTATCGCTGTTGTAATCGATCGGAATCTCGCCAAGAGGAAATCCGTCCTTTGTCTGAACGAGTATCTTTCTATGGATATAGACTTCATAAGACCAATCCATGTGAACGGTGATGCGCGTCTCGTGAAGAAGCGTGACCGCAGGCCAATCTTTGTGTTTTTCTTCAAAGCTGATCTCTTTGAAGGTCTTAGGGGGTTGTTCTTTCACCACAGGCGCAGGTTTGTCCTGGCTTGTAGAAATGACAGGCGCCAAAGACATTTGCTGCAGAACTTCCGCAAGAAGCGGGGGAGCTACTCTGAATACGCACACAAACAAAAGAGCGAATCCAAGGCTCCTGAGAAGGTTTTTTTGGACAGAGTGGTCGGGTGCGGGATTTTGGGCGGGCTGCATGGTGCGGTTCCTCCGGTTGATCGTTCTTGGTCTGGTTGTTCCGGTGGGTCTCTTCTTCCGTCTTTAAAACGCGGCGGTGGAGCGGGGGCTCATCGGGCCAGTATTAACGGTTGATTACATAAAAAGTGAATAGTAAAAAATATAGCACGTTTGATCATACGGCTCTTGTTTAACGGTCATCATCAAACGGCCTTAAGATAAACATGAGGACAAGAAAGCCAAGCAAAGGGTGGCAATGAAAGAGCATAGATGCGATCCAAAACCAAAAGATCACGCCAAGACAACCCATTTACTCGCCCTCCTCGTTCTCCTCATCTATTTCGTTTTCTTCCTTACGGCGTCTGGATTCCTCTTTTTGCTCCTCGCGTTCTTCTTCCTCTTTCTTGCGGCGGTCATTCTCCTCTTCTTCAATAGCAGCCAACCACCAAAGCATTCCAACCATTCCCCAGAAATTATTGTTACCATGATGTTTGTCGCTCATAATCCCTCCTCTGGTATCTGAACGTCACAGGCCATCATCGTCTTCATCATCCGGGTCTTCGCCCTCATCTCGTCTTTCCTCCCGAGCCTCTTCTTTCCGTTCCTCGTCTGCCCTTTCGAGATCGCCGATATCAAAATTACACCCACACTCGCTGCAAACGAATAGCTCGGCAAGGTGTTCATCCATTTCCTGTCCACAAAAAGGACACATTTTGGAACCAGCCATAACAATCCCCTATTCCTTATAATCGCCGACGTAAGTCCCGGCCGGCGTAAGAACAGCAGTGTCACCCCCAACGTACGTGCCATCGGGAGCCAGTGTTGCATGATCGCCTCCGACATAAGTTCCATTAGGCGCAAGCGTAAATGAATCTCCCCCGACATAGCTACCATTGGGTGTCAGCGTGGCATGATCGCCCCCCACGTAAGTTCCATTTGGCGCCAGCGTTGCTTGATCGCCCCCAACATAGGCTCCGTCCGGGGCCAGGGTGTAGTCGCTATCTGCGAAAGCAAGTGCAGGAGCTGTTAGAAATAGGATCAAGATCCATATTGTTTTCATGGAAGCCTCCATTGATTAATTATTTGAAGGAGCGAAACCGAGCTGTCCCTTAATGCCACGCCCCGCCCAGCTAAGCGCCTTCTCATCATTTACTGCGTCCAGAATGTCTTGCCTCGTAATTAAGGCGACCTCACCTCGTGAAGCTCTAAATGCAGCGCGGCGCGCGGCGCCCAAAGCAATATTTTTGATCTGCCCTCCCGTGATAATGAATTCATTAGCTAGGCGTTCGAAATCAACATCTTGAGACAGGGGTGCCGCTCCGGGGAAATGTCTTTTCCACAAGAGGACTCGCTCCTCCAGCCCAGGCGATCCAAATTCAAGACGGACCGCGATTCTTCGTTCCAAGGCAGGATCAAAACTGTCGTGACGGTTTGTTGTAAGGATCACAACACCAGTGAATCTTTCGATTTCACGCAGAAGAACATTCACATCTCTTACCTCCCAGGTTCTTGAAGCTAACGCCCTGCTATAAAAAACAGCATCCGCCTCATCGAAGACAAGCACGGCATCCTTTTCCTTGGCAGTCCTAAATGCTTTCACGATGTTTTTTTCCGTCTCGCCAACCCAGCAGCTCTCCAGCTTGGAGTAATCGATAACCATGACCTTTTTTCCGATATGGCCGGCCACGGCTTCCGCAGCCATGGTTTTTCCCGTCCCCGGAGGCCCGGCAAAGAGCATCGTTATTCCCGTTCCATATTTGATTTTTGATTCGAAACCCCATTCTTTGAAAATGAGATCCTTATTGATCAACTGGGCAAGGCTGCTTATGAGACAAGCCTTGTTCCGCTCCCCCAATACCACATCCTCAAGAGTAAATCTTGGGTCAGTAATGTTTCCAGATCGCTCGGCCTTCTCCCTAAGCCTAACGCCAAGCTCCTTCAGCCTCTCATCCGGACTCCCAAAACCTTGATTGGTTAAGAAATTCAACGCCTCCGTCGCCAATGTAAACTCCTTTGCTGGAAGCGAATCTCTGGACCATCTATGTTCATCAATGATCCCTTCGCGAATGAGCACGGAATCTTCATGAAAAATCTTAAAATATCTGGGCATCTCATTGCGCGAGCAAGCAAGGAATCGACTCATGTCCATCACCTGCAGATAACCTTCATCCCAGCAGCAATTTCCGGTTTCTCCCTCCCTCAGTCGAAGCATGGTTTGCATAATCCCGACAAGGACCATCTGCTCGTCGAAAGAAATGCCGTACTTTTTCGAAAACGAAACAAACGGGAAGTCCTTTGACGTCTCGCAAGCCATCGCATCTTCGATTGTTTTCCGCATGCCGTTAATACGGTCATTCAACTCGGTCAGATCGTTCTGAATGATCATGCTCTCATGCGACGCTTGAGCGGCAGACAGAACTTTGGCTCTTTCCCACATGACGTCCGCAAGGCGATATATGGCATTTGAAAACTCGGGGAATGAAAGCGCTTGTTTTTCTTTTAAATCGGAGGTTGGGACTTCCTGCTTTTTCCCGAGCTGTAAGAATTTGTTGTAGATGCGATCGGAGATCTTCACATCCTTGCCTTCAAATTCGACCAACCCCATCTTCTTAAGTCGTCCCTCCGGCGAAAGGCAATAAAGATTCTTTAGACACTGCTCTCTTTTTGGGAAAATCGTCTTCGTGGCTTCGGCGCAAGGAATTTGACCGCCAGGCATGGTGAGCCGGCTATGCAAAACCAACAAAAGGAATAGCCGTTCATTGCCGTCCAATGCAGCCGCTTCGGTAATTCTGTCGAAAAGGAAGTTCTTCCCTCTTTTTCTTGACGCGAGCCACTTCGTTTCAGCTCTTACTGATTTCTCTTTTATCTCCTTAGCATAGTTCCGGGTGCGGGCTTTTCTTTTCCCGATTTTGGCGATTATCTTCTTATCGGGGTTTCTCTCCTGCTCCCATTTTCTGTAGAGATCTATCAGTTGGAATTGAGCATCCAGATATTCAAATTCGTTTTTGAAATATTTGATTTCCATGGCATCCTCCCGTAAACATCTTTTAAGATGTCTAGAGAATAGCTCATGGATGCGACAGCATTATGTCGCCTGTATTTTGTGGTTGATTATTAGGAGGATACTAGGGCTAGAGATGTAGGAGGACTAACGGAGAGATGCTTTGTCTGGCCTTATTTGCCAAAGGACAAGATCGATCTTCTTGAGAGCCTTAATTCCAGATAGGGGGAATATTTCATCAAACCGTTTTCGGATATAAACGCCCAACTTCAAGCGCTTATATTCTTTACCGAGCTGCTTATAAATGCTGACTATTTCTTCTTTACGGTGGGCCGAGTTGTATCGTGGCAGTTGCAATCCAAAACTCTCAAGAACAAACCTGTCGATTACGGGCTTCCGGGGATCAATCGTGGCTACGAGCTTGCTAGCAAATGAAGCTTCGATCCTTCCTAATTGCATTGCCATTCTGCAGAGGACAGCCTCAAAATCAAGCTTATCCCTGCGAGCTAGCTCCATTAAAGAAAAATACGCCCCACACCAATCAGAGCCCCTCCGAACACGGTAGAAACCCTTATACTTTCTTTGAAAGTCTGTCCCTCTACAGCCTTTTTCCGCGAAGGCTGACTGCAACCAAAGATATTTCGCTAATCCTTTTCTGATTTTGCCAAGCGTTTCTTTACTTGAGAACACTTCATCAATTTTGGCTTTTGTTATCATTGCTATCCCCACCTGGGGCGAGAACCTTTGAGGTAGGCATTCAGGAGCTGGCGGACCTTGATGTCTAGCTCCTTGGGCTTAAGAACCCGGATATCCGGGATCCACTGGATGATTGTACGGAGGACTTCGTTGAAGTTCGCCTGCGTCTGGAGGATGAGCGTCCCGTCTTTTTTCTCTTTAACGATTCGCTGCTCCGGGAAATAGATCTTCTTCTTGAAGTAGTGCGCGGCATCCTTATCAATCTCAAGAAGGATCTTCTCCCCCGGCTTTTCGCTGAACCAGATGTTGACGCTACGGTCGAGCACTGCCTTGAGATTTCGAGGCGGATCGAAAGATTCGTCTAACAACTCAAGTCCTTTGATCTTTTCCGACCGAAACTTCTTGAATTGACGCTTCCCTTCCGGCATTGCGAGCACGTACCAGAATCCGTCAAAATTGATTAGCTTAAGCGGACACAACCGGTATTCAGACACGCCTTTCGCGGATTCATACTTGATCAGAATCTTCCTTTCCTCATGGATTGCCTGTTCCAGCTCCTTCACGAAAGGAAAATTCTTCATATGGGCCGGGATTTCGGGCAATTTGACATAGAAGGGCGAGGCGTCCTCCCGAGCAAGGACTTTACTGACAAGGCTGCGAAAGGATTCTGAGAAGTTATCTCCCAGCGAGTCAGCAATCTCGTGAAAGAACGTCAGGAGTGATGCCTCTTCGTTCGTAAGCATTAGCTTCCTGAGCGAGAATCCCGGCATGAAGCAATAGATACCCTTCTCCTGCGTATCAAGAGGGAACCCCGTAAGGTTCAAGAGATCCAGATCTCGCTGCACGCTCCGGATCGAGACATTGAACTCCTCCGCAAGCTCACTTGAGCGCACCTTCCCGCCCCCATTGAGCTTGTTCAGGATCGACACCAACCGGAATATCTTTTTGTCGTAGTTTTTGTTTTTCATTGCTTCACATTTGACGCTTCAAGTCCTCGATCTGTCGCTCAAGTTTTTTCATCTCTTCTCCCTCACGGCGAATTTGACTGCCCATATCACGGATTTTGTAATCCTTGTCGGGCGCAATGCTTTTCTTAGTTGAAACTCCGCAAGGTTCTCCCGCCGTTTTCATCTGACCTCTACAGTTTCGAGCGTGTTGGCCGGTGATTTCGCACAGGATCGAGCGATGACGATCTCCCGTAATTTCAATCGCAAAAGCTTTAG
>CAISGE010000008.1 GCA_903884815.1 Candidatus Omnitrophota bacterium
TCCTTCGGAATACGATCTTCCATGCTCACATAGCTGAATAGCCCGCTGTTCTCTTGATCATTGCCGCGCATCCCTCACCTCCAGAGTTGTAGAAGCCTTATTCTACCACCCCGGATGAGGGTTTTTCAGCAGCCTGCTAGGGGTTTTCAGGTTGGCGCTCTTTGCCATCGCGCTATGCTGCGTTTTCTCCACGGCGGCATTCGCCAATAATCTTTCCATCACGAAAACAAGCCTCCGCGATAAAGATGCCGGCGCGGATACCATCAAGATCCGTTTCAATATTACGTGGGAGAACTCCTGGAAGGACGGGACGAATAACGACGCGGTCTGGGTGTTCGCCAAATACTGCACGGCGAATTGCGCCGACGGCTCCACCGGCACCTGGGCGCACGCGACCTTGAAGACCAGCGGAACCAATCCCTCGGGTTTTAGTGGCGGCGGCACCATGCCCCTGACCGTGATCGTTCCGGCCGACAAAAAAGGAGCTTTTCTCCAGCGGCCCACGCAGGGAACCGGCACCGTGATCACCACGAATGTCAAACTCGTGTGGGATTACGGCACGGACGGCGTGAGCGACGCCAACGCGGACGGAGTGAATACCCGTATCCGCGTCTTCGGGATCGAGATGACCTATATCCCGACCGCGGCTTTTGTCGTGGGCGACACTTCGAGTTCCACTCTTATGCAGGGCGCGTCGGATAACGATCCCTGGTCCATCACAAGCGAAGGCGCGATCACGACCACGCTGGGTTCGGGCTCGAACGGTTATTACTATACCTCGGGAGGCCAGACCGGCGAAGCCTCCACCAACTCCATTTTCACGATCCCCGCGAACTTCCCGAAAGGCTACGCGGCGTTTTACCTTATGAAATACGAGCTCTCGCAGGGGCAGTACGTGCAGTTCCTCAACATGCTCACGCGCACCCAGCAGGGGACGCGCGTGGCCTCGACTGTTTCCGGTTCCACCGTGACGAACAATTTCGTCATGGGCAATACCACGACGGCTCAATTCCGCAACACGATTCAGTGCCCGAAGACGGGAAACGGCACTTCTCCGACGCGTATTATTTTTAATACCGGCGGCCGGGATTCCCGCGCGGCGAATTATATCTCCTGGATGGATGTTATGGCTTACGCGGACTGGGCGGGCTTAAGACCCATTACGGAACTCGAGTTCGAGAAAGCGGCGCGCGGGACTGCGGCCCGTGTGCCATCGGAATACGCCTGGGGGACAACGAATATCACGGCATGCCATGCTATCAGCGGGACGGAAGACGGCACCGAGACCTGCGCCACTTCAGGCGCCAACTGCAATTACAATGCAGCATCATTCTCCGGTGGCGACGGGGATAGTGGTCTCTTACGCACCGGTATCTTCGCGACGGCCATTTCCAATACACGAGAGAAAGCCGGCGCAGGGTTTTACGGCAACCTGGAGTTGAGCGGAAGTGTATTCGAATTTACTGTAACAGTAGGAAATGCCACGGGTCGGGCATTTACGGGTACGCATGGGGATGGAACTCTCAGCACGAACGGCAATGCCAATGTGTCGAACTGGCCGGGCATTAGTGCCGGTGAAGTGACCGGTGCCGCAGGCTCCGGGTTTCGCGGCGGTGCTTGGAACGACACCGAAGTGGACGCGCGGACCTCGAATCGCTACTTCGCGGCCTGCGAGTATCCTGGCCGCTACGAATACTTCGGCGGCCGGCTTGCGAGGACGGCGCCATAATTTCGTACGGAGTAAGGGGTGCGGAGTACGGCGTACGGAATATGGAGTTATGATGACGACGCGCACCTCACAGGGACTAGGCACAAAACGCCATGACGGGCAACGCTCAACGGTCAACGACAGGGACGGTTCTCCTGCAGATAACCGTCCTTTGCTATTTTTTGAAGCTGGAAGATACCCCCTCTCCTACAATGACGGACGAGCAGCGAAAGGGACGGGTCTTGGGATGCGAAGCCGACCTGTCCCTAGCTTTAATCACGCCCCGACTGCAATGCAGCAATTCCTTTTTTAATCAGTCCTAACTGGACAAAAACAGTCTGGTTTGTTAGTATTCCTCCTAAGAGGAGCAAGGCATGCGATTTACAACAAAAACAGAGTACGGGGTGATTTGTCTGGCGCATATCGCCGCCAAGGCATGGCCTGATTCTGTGACGGTCAAGGAGATCGCCGAGCATGAGGGTTTTTCTACAACCTTCACGGAGAAGATACTCCAGGGACTGCGCCGCGCCGGGATCGTGACTTCCCAGCAGGGGAATAAAGGCGGCTGGATGCTCACGCGACCGCCGGCTGAGATCAATCTGAAAGACATCGTTGAAGCCCTGGAAGGCAGCACCTTCGAGGTGTTCTGCGCGCCGAAGCGCCGTAAAAATATCGTTTGCACCCATTTCTCTTTGTGCAAACTGAAGCCCATTTGGTACAAGACCCAGAAGACGCTCGATGAGCTTTATCAGGGCATTACTCTGGAGGCCATCGCCGAAGACGTGATGCGTCCTGCCGCCAAGCTTGAGTTTGCCCCGCCATCGCGAGGAAGATCATGACCGATTCCGCCGAGTCCTTTCTCAAGAACGAATACGCCTACGGGTTCGTCACGCCGGTGGATTCGGATGCCGCGCCCCGGGGCCTTAGCGAGGATACGATCCGGTTCATTTCCAAGAAAAAGAATGAGCCCGCTTTTATGCTGGAGTGGCGCCTGGCGGCCTACAGGGAATGGCTCAAGATGAAAGAGCCCACCTGGTCGAGTGTTCAATACCCCAAGATCGACTATCAGGACATGATCTATTATTCCGCGCCGAAGAATAAAAAGGACGGGCCGAAGAGCTTGGAGGAAGTGGACGCGGAAGTTCTCAAGACCTACGCGAAGCTCGGGATCCCGATCGAGGAACAGAAGATCCTCGCGGGTGTCGCCGTTGACGCGGTCTTTGACAGTGTGTCGGTGGCGACCACCTACAAGGCCAAGCTCAAGGAATACGGCATTATTTTCTGTTCTTTTTCGGAAGCGGTACGCGAGCATCCGGACCTCATCAAAAAATATCTTGGTTCCGTGGTTCCGGTCAAAGACAATTTTTTCGCGGCGCTTAATTCCGCGGTTTTTAGTGATGGTTCTTTTTGCTATATCCCGAAGGGCGTTCGCTGCCCGATGGAGCTTTCCACCTATTTCCGTATCAACGCGATGGATACGGGGCAATTCGAGCGCACCCTGATCGTGGCCGATGAAGGAGCTTTTGTCAGCTATCTCGAAGGTTGCACCGCGCCGATCCGTGACAAGAATCAGCTCCATGCCGCCGTGGTCGAGCTTGTGGCCCATGAAAAGGCCGTGATCAAATATTCCACGGTGCAGAACTGGTACTCGGGTGACCGGAACGGTAAGGGAGGTATCTATAACTTTGTGACGAAACGGGGCCTGTGCCAGGGGGCGCATTCCAAGATCTCCTGGACTCAGGTCGAGACCGGCTCCTCGATCACCTGGAAATATCCGAGTTGTATCCTTCAGGGGGATTATTCCACTGGTGAGTTTTATTCCGTGGCGGTGGTCAACAATCACCAGCAGGCCGATACCGGCACCAAGATGATCCATCTCGGGAAGCATACGAAAAGTACCATTATCTCCAAGGGGATCTCCGCGCGCTTCGGCAAGAACACCTACCGGGGTCTTGTCAAAATGGTGCCGCGCGCCGAAGGATCGCGGAATTACACGCAATGCGATTCGCTTCTGATGGGGGACCGCTGCAGCGCGAATACCTTTCCGACGCTGGAGGTTAATAACCGCACCTCGCGGGCGGAACATGAGGCGACGACGTCACGCATCAATGAAGATCAGCTTTTTTATTGCCGCCAGCGTGGTATGTCGGCTGAGAATGCCATTTCCATGATCGTTCACGGATTCTGCAAGGAAGTGTTCAAGAATCTTCCCATGGAATTCGCGGTCGAGGCCCAAAAGCTGATGAATGTGAGTTTGGAAGGAAGTGTCGGGTAATACAAGTACGGCGAAAGGCGTACGGCGTATGGAAACAAAGAAACGTCACGCCGTACTCCGTACGCCTTACTTGTGAGAGTATCGGATGTTTTTTGAAGAATAAAAAAGGAGTTTTTGCCATGCTTCAGATCACAGATTTACACGTCAGCGTCGAAGGTGTCGAAATTTTAAAAGGTATCAACCTTTCGGTCCATCCGGGAGAAGTGCACGCGATCATGGGGCCGAATGGCTCCGGCAAAAGCACGCTCACGCGGGTTCTGGCGGGGCATCCTTCCTATGTCGTGACCCGCGGAAGTGCCACGTATGAAGGCAAGGACCTTTTCCAAATGGCGATCGAGGACCGGGCCCGGGCGGGCGTGTTCCTCGCCTTCCAGTATCCGATCGATATTCCGGGAGTCAATAACGCCTATTTTTTGAAGGCAGCACTCAACGAGACCCGGAAGGCGCAGGGGTTGGAAGAACTCGACGCCATGGAGATCCTGGAATTCCTCAAAGAGAAAATGAAGGTCGTGGAGATGGACGCGAGTTTCCTGAGCCGGCCCGTCAACGAGGGGTTCTCAGGCGGCGAAAAGAAGCGCAATGAGATCCTCCAGTTGGCCGTGCTCAATCCCAAGCTCGCGATCCTTGACGAAACCGATTCGGGACTGGATATCGATGCGCTGAAGATCGTTTCGGAGGGGGTGAATCGCCTGCGGAGTTCCAGCCGCTCGTTCATTCTGGTGACCCACTATCAGCGGATGCTTAATTACATTACTCCCGATCACGTGCATGTGCTGATGGGCGGAAAGATCGTTCTTTCCGGCGGAAAAGACCTTGCGTTCAAGCTCGAAGAAAAAGGTTACGAGTGGGTGAAATCGGACGACAGACCATAGACAATAGACCGCAGACTCTGGTCGCTTGTCTCGGGTCACAAGTCCAGGTGCCAACTATGAATGAAAAAATCGAATGGTATAAGAAGGCGTATGAAGTGCTGAAAGGCGGACGACAAAACGAGCCCGAGTGGCTCCTCCTTCTGCGCGAAGAGGCTATTGCCGCGTTCGTTCGAAAAGGATTTCCGACAGTGAAAGAGGAGTCTTGGCGTTATACGGACGTCGCCGCGATCGCAGGAGTTCCCTTCGAATCGGATGAAACCGTCCCGGCTTTGTCCCCGGAAACCCTTGAAGTCTTGAAGCAGAAGGGCGGCGGGAGCTTCCTGTTTGTGGTGAACGGGAAATTTTCACGGGTTCATTCAAAGATCGCCGAGGGGATCGATGTCATGGATATCGGGGAGGCGATTCTTACGAGGCCGGAGATCGTTCAGCCCTATCTCGGTTTTTGCGCTTCGTCCGCCGGAGATGCTTTTTATGCCCTGAATACGGCGTTTTTCAAGTCGGGTCTTCTCATCCGTGTGGCCGAGAACATAACGCTCAAAGAACCGATTCGCGCCGTTTTCTTTACCGATGCGTCAAAAGAGCATACGGTTTCTCATCCGCGGAATCTTGTGGTGATGGGCGCCGGCAGCAAGGGCGTGCTGGTGGAGACCTATGTGGCGAGTAACGGGCAAAGTTACCTGACGAATTCTGTGACGGAAGTTCTTCTGGAAAAGGGCGCCATTTTGGACCACGCGAAGATCCAGACGGAGAGTGTGGCGGCTTTTCATATTGCCTCAACCCATACGCTTCAGCGCCGTGCCAGCGCTTTCTCTTCGTTCTCGCTTTCGACCGGAGGCCGCCTGGCACGCAATGAATGTTTTGTGGCCCTTGATGACGGGGAGGCGTCCTGCTCACTTAACGGTCTGTACCTCGGCGACAGGGAACAGGTTCTGGACCAGCAGACGTTTGTGGATCACCGTAAGCCTGATGGAAATAGCCATCAACTTTTCAAAGGACTTCTGGCGGGGAATTCACGGGGAGTTTTCAGCGGCCGGGTCATGGTACGCCAGGATGCGCAGGGGACGGACGCGCATCAGACCAACAAAGCATTACTTCTTTCGGATACGGCAAAGGTCGATGCCCAACCTCAGCTGGAGATCCTTGCCGATGACGTCAAGTGCAGTCACGGGGCGGCGGTGGGCCAGCTCCAGGAGGACGCGCTTTTTTATCTGCGGTCACGCGGGATCGGTGAACGGGAGGCCGGACAGATGCTGGCTCAGGGGTTTGCCCGCGAAGTGATCGAGCGCACGGAAATCGAATTTTTGAAAGAGACTTTGCTTGAAATCGTGAATGAAAAATTGACGCGGCAGTTCGGCAGCGGAAAGGAATGATCATGGGGCCCGAAGGAAAATGGGATGTGGAAAAACTGAGGGAGGATTTTCCGATCCTGAGAGAGCAGGTCTACAATAAACCGCTCACCTATCTGGATAATGCCGCGACGACGCAGAAACCGCAAGTCGTGATTGATGCCCTGACCCGGTATTATTCCAAAGAGAACGCGAATATCCACCGCGGCATTTTCTGCCTCAGTGAACAAGCCACCAAACGTTTTAAGAGCGCGCGTCACAAAGTCCAGGAATTTATCGGCGCGGCTTCGGATAAAGAAATTATTTTTGTTCGCGGGACCACCGAGGCCATTAATCTGGTGACCCAGTGTTATGGCCGGCCTTTTCTTCAAGCGGGTGACGAAGTCCTCATCACCCATATGGAACACCATTCGAACATCGTGCCCTGGCAGATGCTCGTTGAGGAGAAGGGGATCAAGCTGAAGGTCGCGCCGATCAACGATCGGGGCGAGCTCATCCTTGAGGAGTTCAAGAAGCTGCTCACCGATCAAGTGAAGTTCGTCTCCGTCGTTCATGTTTCAAATGCCCTGGGGACTATCAATCCTGTGAGAGAGATCATCCGGCTCGCGCACGCGAAGGGGATTCCCGTGATGGTCGACGGGGCCCAAGCCGTGGCCCACACGAAAGTGGATGTCCGCGATCTTGACTGTGATTTTTACGCGTTCTCCGGGCATAAACTTTTCGGACCCACAGGCGTCGGGGTGCTTTACGGAAAAAAGGAGCTTCTCGAAAAAATGCCGCCGTATCAGGGCGGGGGCGACATGATACGCTCCGTGACATTTGAGAAAACGACTTACAATGATCTTCCTTACAAATTCGAGGCGGGGACGCCGCATATCGCCGGCGTGATCGTGCTAGGTGCGGCGATCGACTATGTTCAATCCGTGGGACTTGACCGGATCGAGGCTTATGAACAGGAGCTCTTAAAATACGGCACGGAAAAACTTCTGGAAATCCCCGGGCTCAGGCTGATCGGAACGGCGGAACATAAATCCGCGATTCTTTCCTTCGTGCTTGGGGAAGCCCACGCACATGATATCGGGACGATCCTGGATCGGCAGGGCATTGCGATCCGCGCCGGCCACCATTGCGCCATGCCCGTGATGCAGCGATTTAAGGTGCCGGCCACGACGCGTGCCTCGCTCGCGTTTTACAATAACCGGGAAGAGATCGACCGGCTTGCCGCGGCGCTCCGGGAAGTGACGGAGGTGTTCCGGTGAACGGCGACATTCGTGAGCTCTATCAGCAGATGATCATGGACCATAACAAGAACCCCAAGAATTTTCATCCGATGCCCGACGCGAGCCGTGTCGCGGAAGGGTACAATCCATTATGCGGCGACCATTTTAAAGTCTATGTGAAAATGAACGGGGATGTGATCCGGGATATCAGCTTTGACGGCGCGGGATGCGCTATTTCGAAATCCTCGGCGTCGATGATGACGGCGGCGCTCAAGGGGAAGACCCGGGCCGAGGCGAAAGCCCTTTTTGAGGAAGTTCACAAGATGCTGTCGCGGGAGATCGGGTCGGCATTTGACGAGGAAAAAGTCGGTAAGCTTGCGACGCTCGGCGGTGTGTGTGAATTCCCCTCGCGCGTCAAGTGCGCTTCGCTTGCGTGGCATACCATGCTCGAGGGCATCGAACCCACGGGGAAACAAGTTACCACGGAATAATTTAAAAGCGTAACGCACAACGTAAAAACTTCTCGTTGCGCGTTGAGTGTTTGCCGTTGCGCTCCATAGCAGAGAGAGGATTGATGACACAGGAAAGAAGTTTAGAAGAGCAAGTCTGGGATCAACTGCGGCTTTGCTACGACTACGAGATTCCGGTCAATATTGTGGAACTGGGCCTGATCTATGAGGCCATCGCTTCAGATCTTGCTGATGGAGGAAAAGAGGTGCTTGTCCGTATGACTTTTACAAGCCCGATGTGCCCGATGGGGGATCTTATCCAGAAAGATGTGGAGCGTCGCGTCGCGACAGTTCCCTCTGTCAAAAAAGTCCGCGTTGAGATCGCCTTCGAGCCTCCGTGGGATCCATCCCGCATGAGCGAGGCGGCGAAGTTACAACTCGGCATGCTTTGATCCGGTTGCACAAAGCACGGCTATCCATAAAAACATAGCCCCCCAAAGAGGTAATCCCCGATCACCTGCCCAAGTAAAAATCATCCCCAACGTGAGCGATAGCGCACAAATCCACAAACTTATCTCAAGGTATTTTCGGGTCCAAGATCCTTCACGCACGCGCTCCGTCAGCATAAGGGCCGCGAGGAACAGAAAATAGATGACCGTGTAATGCAGGACCTGCGTCACAGGGGATGCGAAAAGCATGACCATGGGGAAGAACGAGAACTCGGCCAGTAATCGCAATGGATCGGGAGGGGGCGTGATGGTGTCGGGGCGCATTTTTGTAAAAGGAAGAGCAAGAAGCACGACACCTATCGTGGAACTTAGAACGCGGATCGGGGCGTTGGAACGACCGATGAAGGCCGCTTCTGAAGGCCAGGCGAGGCGCGTGAGGACCGCGTAGAGTGACTGACGGTGGGTCGCGAAAGGTGTGAAGAGCTCGCCCCAGAGGTAATGCCGATACGCCGTGTCGGATTGAGAGGCCGACATGAGTTCCCGCCAGGTTTTTAGAAGCGTCCAGTTCGTGTCCAAGCCGATCGCTGCGGAAGGAATGAAGAAAAAGAAAAGGATGAAACCCGCCGCCGCGCTCCATAGGATCTTCCACTCCCTTTTCATTAAAAAAAAGAAGAAGAGAAACGCAAGCGGGCTAATCTTGAGCGTGACCGCGAAGGCGAAAAGAAGACCGGTCAGGGCCTTGTATCGCGCCAGGTAGCAGTAAAGATCGCTGCCATAAAAAAAAGAGTGATGACGCCGAATTGCCCCCGGGTGAGGGTGCTCATGAGAACGGGGAGACAAAAGAACATTGCCAGGGCGATCTGTCCGGGGGCGGGACGGGCACTTCCGCGAAAATGGCGGGAGAGAACGACTGTTCCGATGAGACAGGCAATGGACAGAAGGTAAGCGAGAGAGACTGTGGTCGTCAGCGGCCATTTCGCGACCGGCGCCAGAAGGACCGCCAGAAGTGGCGGGTAGACATAATGCCAATGGCGATGGCTCTCAACCATGTAAAGATTACTGGCCCGGCCTTCGGCGACCATTTGTCCCGCGGCGAGGTAGACCGTCAGGTCTGTGCGCTCCTTCGGCCCGATGACGCCCCGGTAGAACGTGGAAATGCCGATGCCCCAGATGAATCCCAGGACAAGCAGGATCCCGAGCCACTTGGGGGGAACGAAAAAGCGAGTGATCAGGCGCGTGTGTGTCATTTTTATTTTCGGCTCCATGTTGAAAGGGCCCGTTAGACCGGGATGTTCTCGAGGCTTCGCGGGCGTTCCGCATTCGCCCCTGATGTTTTCGTTTGAATCTAGCATATTAATCAAGCTATAATCACAAAAATGTTGCTGTGAATTTCGGAACGCTTTTCAAAAAGGAACTCATCCATGGCCAAATCAAAAGGACACCACCAGCGGCTTTACGGCTCCAAGATCATCCAGGAAGATATCGCGCAGCTCGCGAAGCACCTCAAGGATCAGGCCAAGCATTTTGAAGGCAAGACCTTCCTCATCACCGGGGCGGGCGGATTTCTCGGCAATTACATGGTGATGCTGCTTCGCTATCTCAACAAGGAAGTGCTCAAAAAGAAGCTTTCCGCGATCCTCCTTGATAATTTTATCACCGGGTACGAGCAGGAGATCCTTTCCGATGTTCATCTCACCTTCCAGAAGCATAATGTGATCGAACGTTTCAAGACCGAGAGAAAGATCGACTATATCATCCATGCCGCGGGGATCGCCTCGCCGGTTTACTACACCAAATTCCCGATCGAGACGATGGATGTCGGTACCATCGGGACACGGAATATGCTGGAACTTGCGCGCGAAAAGAAGGTGAGGAGTTTTCTTTTTACAAGTTCGAGCGAAGTGTATGGGGATCCGGACAACAAACACGTGCCGACCCGCGAGGAATACCGCGGCAATGTTTCGGTGATCGGCCCCCGGGCCTGCTATGACGAATCCAAGCGTTTTGGCGAGACGATGTGCGAAGCTTTCTGGAACGTCTACGGGGTGCCGGTCAAGATGGTGCGTCCGTTCAATGTCTACGGTCCGGGGATACGGCCGGATGATTACCGTGTCCTGCCGAATTTCATTGAACACGCGCTGCGCAAGGAGCCTCTCCCGATCCACGGGGACGGACGTAATACCCGCGCGTTCTGTTACATCAATGACGCGATCGAAATGCTTTTTCGGGTGCTTTTTTCGAAAGCCGACGGGGAATCTTTCAACATCGGGAATCCGGAGATGGAGCTTTCGGTGGCCGGGCTTGCCAAATGCGTCGTCGAAGCGATGCCGTATCCCGTCAAGATCGTCTATATCGATCCGCCGCATGCCGTCTATTCAAAAAGCGATCCCAAGCGCCGCTGTCCGGATATTACCAAGATCCGGAAGCTCACGGGTTTTAAACCTAAATACCCGCTCAAGAAGGGGCTTCGCAGGACCATCGATTGGTTTAGCGAATTTCAATCTTAAACTAAGGAGAACGTCCTCATGGAATTAGAGACGATCAAGCACATCAAACCCGCTTTTGTGGATGCTCGCGGAGAGATCATTAATGTCTTCGAAGGAACGACCGGGCATGTGGCCTATATCACTTCGCGAAAGGGTTCGGTGCGCGCGAACCATTACCATAAGAAAGATATTCAGCACATGTATTTGATCAGCGGAGCCTACGAGAGCCATTGCTGCGAGGTGAATAATCCGTCGAACAAACAGGTCCTTTTCGCGAAGGCCGGGGATCTGGTGAGTACGCCGCCCATGGTCGCTCACGCGCAGAAGTTCACGGAGGATTCCGTGTTCTTGTCCCTCACCACCCGCGAGCGGGAAGAGGGGAAGTATGAAGAGGACACGATTGCCTATGCCGTGATCGAAGGCTATCTCAACAAAGAACTGAAGACGAAATAGTCGGTTTCCCATGAGCCGGATCATCGTTATCACGGGAGCTAGCCGCGGTTTGGGGTTGGAACTGGCTAAGAAGTTCGTCGCTTCCGGTGATACGGTGTACGGGATCAGCCGAACGCGCAAATATTGGCCCGCCGCAAAAAAATCTGTTTCCTCGGCCCGCTTCCGCCTGCTTTCCGCGGATATCACTTCTGAGAAAAAAGTGAAGACGCTGCTGGCCGGGATCGCGCGTCGGGCGGGCCGGATAGATATCCTGATCAATAATGCCGGTTACTGCGCGCCCCTCGCGAAGGTTGAAGATGTTCCTTTGAAGGAATTCCGGAAGCATTTTTTTCAGAATCTGGACAGCGCCTTCCTGATGTGCAAATACGCGATCCCCCTCATGAAAAAGCAGGCTCGCGCGTTGATCGTGAATGTCTCTTCCATGGCGGGCATACGCGCCGTGCCGCGCCTTGTGGCCTATTCCGCCGCAAAGTCCGGTGTGTTGGCGCTTTCCCAGGCGATCGCCAAGGAGAATCTGGAGACGGGGCTTCAGTGCATCACGGTTTGTCCGGGAGGCATGAATACGGAAATGCGCCGTGAACTTTTCGGGGCCGAGGATGCCCAGCGTCAGCAGACCCCGGAGTTCGTGGCCGGGATCATTGCCGACATCGTCGAGAGGAAAACCGAAGTTCTTTCCGGCGGGCATATTATTATCCGCCACCGCAAGATCACCGGGATCTTTCCGGCACCTGAGGCTTGAAACCCATTTTCAACCGCGTCGGTTGAAAGGGTTAAAGGAGAGTATGGAATACGAACAGTACAGACGAAAAACATGCCGCTACTGCGACGCGCTGCTCGGGAACCCTTTCCTCGATCTCGGAGCGCAGCCCCTCGCGAATAATCTCCCGCGCCGTGAGGACGCCGACAAGCCCGAATTCCACTGCCCCCTCGCGGTTGTCAAATGCCCCAAGTGCCATCTCGTTCAGCTGACGCATTCGGTGCCTGCGCATCTGATGTTTGACGAATATCTCTATGTGAGTTCCACGACCCAGACCTTCCGGACCCATTTCGCGGAATATGCAGCGGACGTGCGAAGCCGTTTGGCCGAAAAAGAGAAGCCTTTCGCGGTAGATATCGGGTCGAATGACGGCCTGCTCGTTTCCTGTTATGACAAGGTGGGGATGCGGGGAGTCGGGGTAGAGCCGGCCAAGAATCTCGCGGCGGACGCCAACAAACGTGGGGTTATGACGCTGAACCGCTACTTTGGCGAAGATACGGTGGGGGAGATCGTGGCCCAGTACGGCAAGGCGGACGCCATCAGCGCGAATAACGTGTTCGCCCATATCGACGACATCCAATCTGTCGCGCGGAACGTCCGGGAACTGCTCGCGGACGACGGTTTTTTTGTGATCGAATTCGCGTATCTTGTGACCATGCTTGAGCAGATGTTCTTTGACATGGTCTATCACGAGCATGTCTGCTATATCGGGGTGACGGCGCTCGGGTTTCTGATGGAGCGGTTCGGGATGGAGCTTTTCGATATTACTGAGGTTGGCACTCACGGTGGATCCTTGCGTGTCTTCATTCAGAAAAAGGGTGGGCCTCGGAAAAGAACATCGATCGTGGACCGGTTTCTGCGCGAAGAAAAGGAAAAAGGCTGTTTGAGCGACAAGGTCTATCAAGATTTTGGCGGGCGGGTTATGGCCTTTAAAGAAAAGCTGAATAGGATGATCCGGGAGATAAAGAGCCAGGGGAAGACGATCTCCGGTTACGGGGCGCCGGCCAAGGCTTCGACGATCATCAATTTTTGCGGCCTCACGCCCCAGGAGATCGATTATATCGTGGACGATAACCCGCTGAAACAGGATCGTCTGGTTCCGGGGCGCAAGATCCCGATCGTGCCCAGCGCTTCCCTGAACGAGCATCCCACCGATTATGTTCTCATCTTCGCCTGGAATTTTGCCAGGGAGATCATCGCCAAGATCGAACCCCTGCGTGAACGGGGCGTCAAGTTCATCATCCCGCTGCCGGAGCCTGTGACAGTCTGAACGGTTTGCGGATCAAAAGTTTTTGTTGAAGAACCGCGCGGAAAGGACGATAGATTCAACTATGAAAAAGCGTCCTACGAAACGATCCCCGATCCGAAAAAAGGTGTTCCCGTGCCGTGTCGCGAAATTTCCTCTGTCATGGTCTCTTACCGAGCAAAAATGCAGGAATCTTTTTGATCTGACAAGTGACATGATCCAGATCTTCAAGGTCGACGGGACCCTGCTTGAAATGAACGCGGCCTGGAGGACGGGTTTTGAATACAACGATCACGACCTCGCAAATCTTACCGTTTTTAATCTGCTGCTGCCCCAGGATCGCAAGGAATCCGAACAGATCTTTTTGGCGGTTTTAAGGGACGGCAAACCACGGAAGTTCCAGGTGACGATGGTTAACAAGAGCGGGCAGGAACTGGCGGTGGAAGGGACGGTGAGCCGGCTTTTGTGCGAGGACCGGCCTTTTGCGCTTTCCGCGATCTTTCATGACGTGACACGGCACAAGCACTATGAAAAGTTGAAGGATGAATTTATTAGCACGGTTTCGCATGAGCTTCGGACGCCGCTGACCGTGATCCGGGAAGGTATTTCACAGGTCCGGGATGAACTTATGGGTGCTGTCCCCGAAGCGCAGAAGACCATGCTCGATATGGTTCTGAGCAACTCCGACCGGTTGGGGCGCATTATCGAAGAGCTCCTGGATGTTTCGCGTCTGGAGGCCGGAAAGGTCCGCCTTCATCGCAAGCTTTGTAATATCGTGGAGGTCGTCGAGGAGGTGGTGGCGAACTTTAAGGCCATCACGAAGCACAAGGATCTGGAACTCCTCACGGACTTTCCGGCCGAGAAGATCGAGGTCTACATCGATCGTGACAAGATCGTCCAGGTTCTGACCAATCTCATCAATAATTCGCTGAAATTCACGGCCAGGGGGCACATCAAAATCAGCCTCAGGGTGCGGGAAGATTTTGTGGAATGCAAGATCTCGGATACCGGGCGAGGTATTTCCAGGGAAGATCTGGCCAAGGCCTTCCAGAAATTCAGCCAGTTCGCCCGCGAGATCGGGCCGGGCGATCGGGGGACGGGCCTCGGACTTTCCATCTGCAAAAAGCTGGTCGAGCTCCATCACGGCAGGGTTAAGATCGATAGCGTTCCTTTGAAGGGGACGACCGTGTCTTTTGTGCTTCCCCGTTATACCCACCGGGAGCTTTTCAAGGATTCGATCGGGGGGGCCTTGAACCGCTGTGTGGAGGAACAGAGTCATCTTTCGATCATTATCTTTGACGTTCTGGATTTTGAGACCCTGGAAAAGAAGCTGGGTTCCAGACAAATGGAGAATATCGTGGTCCAGATGGAGAAGATCATCAACGGGGCGCTTCGCCGCGTCGCGGATGTCGCGATCAAGGACACCAAAGCGATCATGGTTTTGCTCCCCGACACTCAAAAGGAGAATGCCTACGTGGTCATGGGCCGGCTCCTTCAGGTTCTTGAGGATTTCCTGATCCGGGAACAAAAATCACCCAAGATCGAGATCCATAGCAGTGTGATCTGCTACCCGGAAGAGGCGGTCACTTTGGAGGAGATCCTTGACGGGATCTACGCGCAATAAGAGAGCGACGGGAGAGGCCCTATGCAGACGATCCTTGTAATTGATGATGAGCCCCATATTCTTTTAATGGTCGCGCAGAGGCTTAAGGCGAATCATTATGATGTGATCACCGCTCTTTCCGGCGAACAGGGGCTCAAACGGGCCCGCCAGGATCATCCCGACATGGTGCTTTTGGACCATGTGATGGCGGACATGGATGGCGACGAAGTGCTCGAACGTTTGCAGAAGGATGCCGCCACGCGAAATATCCCGGTGGTTATGTCCACGGCGGATGTCAAGGAAGTGAAGATTGAGGATTATCTGAAGCGGGGAGCCGTGGATTGCCTTTATAAGCCGTTTACCCCGGAAGATCTTCTTTTAAAGGTTCAAAAAGTTCTGGCCCGAAAATCGTAGATCGCCTCTCCCTTTTGCGCGGCATGATCCCCAAGCTCTGGTTTATTAAAAATATGACCCACGAAGCCGCGGGACTTCTGTCTTTCTTTGCGGAAAAAAAATCGATCTCCTACGCGATCGTGGACCTTTATCGAGGCGAAGCCTTTCCGGAGGTGGTCCCGGGGCAGGCCGTAGTGATTCTGGGCGGTCCTGACAGCGCTAACGATACGACGCCGAAGATCCTGAGCGAGCTGGAAGCGCTTCGCGAATGCCTGGACGCGGGGATCCCGTGCTTGGGGATATGTCTCGGATTGCAACTCCTCGTCAAAGCAGCCGGCGGGACGGTTTTCCGGAATTCCGTCAAAGAGATCGGATTCCGCGATGCGGCGGACGCGTGGTATGAAATAGAAAAAACTGTGGAGGGAGATCGGGATCCGTTGCTCTCGGGTCTCCCGGCGATTTCCAGGATCTTCCAGCTCCACGGCGAGACGGTGGGACTTACTCCGTCAATGAAAGTTTTGGCGAAGGGGCGGACTTGCGAAAATCAGATCGTCAAAGTCACCGAGCGCGCGTACGGCATTCAGGGACATGTCGAGCTTAGCGAAAAGATGTTCGAGGATTGGCTGGCGGCGGATGGCGATCTTCAAAAAATGGATAGGGCCAAGCTCCGGCTTGATTTTCAGGACGCTCGCCGGGAGTTAGAACGGAATTCCGAGCTTCTTTTTAATAATTTTCTGAAAATATCAGGGCTCCTGAGGTAGAATCACTCTCACTTATGAAGATCTCCGAATATTATCAAGCAAAGGAACCGACGATCTCGTTCGAGTTCTTTCCGCCCAAAACCCCGGAAGGGGAGACCAAGCTCTTTCAGACCGTTGCGGACCTGAAGAGCCTGAGCCCTTCCTTTGTATCGGTTACCTATGGCGCTATGGGGAATACGCAGACCAATACTCTGCGCATCGTCGAAGAGATTAAGCACACGATCGGACTTGAGGTCGCGGCACATTTGACCTGCGTGGCGCATAGCCGCGGTGAGATCGAACGAATCCTTGGAACGCTTCAGGAAAAACAGATCGAGAATATTGTGGCGCTCCGCGGAGATCCACCGCAGGGGGAAACACAATTCAAGGCCCCGGCCGATGGGTTTCATTATGCTTCGGAGCTGGTGCGCTTTATCCGCCGCCATCCAAAGTTTGGCAAGGCCTTTGATCTGAGCGTGGCGGGTTATCCGGAAGGACATCCCGAATGCAAGGACAAGCAGAAGGATCTGGAATATCTGAAACGCAAGGTGGACGAAGGTGCGGACGGGGTGGTGACCCAGCTTTTTTTTAACAATGACCGTTATTTTGATTTCGTCGCACGCGCGCGCAAGATCGGTATCAAAGTCCCGATCGTTCCCGGCATTATGCCGGTCACGCACGGGCCTCAGATCGAGAAGTTCTCGAGGATGTGCGGGGCCGAGATCCCCCAGGAGATCCATGACGCGATCGTGCGTTTCGGGGAGGATCAGATCTCGATCTCGAAATTCGGGATCGAGTATGCTACCCGTCAGTGCCAGGAGCTTCTTCGCGGCGGCGCGCCCGGCCTTCATTTCTATACTTTGAACCAGTCGCTCGCGACCCGGCAGATCTACACCAATCTTCATCTTGAGCGCAAGTCCTGAACTTCTAAAAAAGAGACTTCCATGAATTCGTGGCATATCGGTGAAATTCTGATCCAGAAGAGGCTGATCGACTGGAAGCAGCTTGAGGAGGCGTTGGGGGAGCAGAAGCGGACCCGGGAGTTCGTCGGGGAAGTGCTGGTCCGAAAACAGTACATCCCGAAGTTCCTTCTTTTTAAAGCGCTCGCGGAGAGGCACTCGATGCCGTTCGTGGATCTGTCCCACGTGTTCATTGACCCGCGCGCCGTGGAGCTTGTTCCAAAAAGTATCGCGGTCAAATTCGCGTTGATTCCAATCGAGCTCCAGGACGGAACGTTGGTGCTGGGAGTGAGCGATCCGTCCGGGTCCTTGCCGGCGGCCGAGATCGCGGAGATGGCCAGGGTTTCCGGCGTCAAAACTGTATTATGCACCCCTGAAGCTGTGACGATCGCGATCGAACGAAATTATCCGGCACAAACTGCCGAAACAGGAGCGCTTCTATGAAAAAACAAAAGACACGGATCGAAAAGGATTCTCTCGGGACCCGGCCTGTTCCCGCGGACGCTTATTACGGTATTGAGACGGTGAGAGCGGTCGAGAATTTCCCTGTCTCCGGGCTTCGTTTTCATTCCGATTTCATCTGGGCTTTGGCCGCGATCAAGAAGGGTTGTGCCTTGGCGAACCGCGCACTGGGGTGTCTGGACGGCCGGCGCGCAGCGGCGATCGTGAAGGCTTGCGAAGAAGTGATGGCCGGAAAACATGAGCGTGAATTTGTGACGGACGCGCTTCAGTCTGGCGCCGGTGTTTCGGTTCACATGAACGCGAACGAGGTCATAACGAATCGCGCTCTGGAGATCCTGGGACGAAAACGGGGCGATCACGCGTATCTGCATTCCCACGATCATGTGAACATGGGGCAGTCCACGAACGATGTGGTACCCACCGCGCTCAGGCTTGCCGCGCTCAAACTTTCACGGGAATTCTGGAAAGCCTCTTTCGAGCTTGAGAAGGCGCTCCTGAAAAAAGCCAAGGCGTTTGGCAAGGTCGTGAAAGCCGGGAGGACCCATTTACAGGATGCGGCGCCCGTGACCCTGGGACAGGAATTCGGCGGGTGGGCGAACCAGCTCCGGAAAGCGAGAGGACGTTTGGTTCTTATGACGGCAGGACTTTTGGAGCTCGGCATCGGAGGATCCGCAGTCGGGACGGGACTCAATACGTCGCTGAGGTATCGCGCAAAAGTTATCGCGAATCTGAAAAAGATCACGGGGTTTTCGGTGAAAAGCGCACCGGATCTTTTTTCCGTCATGCAAAATGATGCCGACTTCGCGGCAGTGTCCGGGGCTTTGCGGGATTATTCGCTTTCTTTGATCCAGATCGCGAACGATCTGAGGCTCATGAGCTCCGGGCCGAATACCGGTTTTGGAGAGATACGGTTGCCCGCGCTTCAACCCGGTTCCTCGATCATGCCCGGCAAGGTGAATCCCGTGATCCCGGAAGTGGTGGCTCAGGTGGGTTATCAGGTGATCGGCAATGATACGGCGATCGCCTTTGCTGCCGCGAGCGGGGAGTGCGAGCTCAATGTGATGCGCCCCGTGATCATCCATAATCTTTTGCAGTCCTTTGAGATCCTCAAGAATACGCTCGTTATTCTCCGGACCCGCTGCGTCGAGGGGATCGAGGCGGACCGTGAAAGATGCCGTCAATACGCGGAAAGCAGTTTTGGCATTGCTGCCGCGCTGAACCCCTATATCGGCTATTCCAGGGCCGCCGAGTGCGTCAAGGAGGCCGTCAAAACGAAGAAGACCTTGAGCCAAGTCGTTCTATCTAAAGGACTTCTGAGCGAAAAGGAGCTTGCGCGTATCCTTTCTCCTGAGAATTTGACGCGTCCCCCGAAATAGCCTTCGGCAGGGATACTCTTCCCGCACCTCGGGCCTCAGAATAACAGGGGCTGCCGAATCCCGATTTTTAGGAGAAATATCTTGTCCCGAAAAGCATTTTCAGTATAATGACGCTCCAACTTTAAGGACTACAAGCACTTGGAGCGCCTCAACGCGCCTTCAAGCCGCCTTTGATGTTCTGCAGGTTGAATAACGACAGACCCTCCGAGCCGAAGGGAAAGGGAGGGTAACAATACTGATCCCTCCGGAATTTCCCGGCGCTCATTTTGATGATTCTGTCGTGCTGTAAAAAATCACCCACGGAGGAAGTTTTGTCCCCTATCACTATTAAGCAGTTGCTTGAATCCGGTGTCCATTTCGGGCATCAAACCGCGCGTTGGAATCCCAAGATGAAAAAATACATCTTTGGGGAGCGCAATGGCATTTATATCATTAATCTGGAGCTGACTCTCGGTTGTTTGGAGAAGGCCCTCGTTTTCATCCGGCAGCTTGCGGCGGAAGGCAAAGACATCCTCTTCGTGGGGACCAAGAAGCAGGCGCAGATCCCGCTTAAGGATGCCGCGGTGTCTTGCGGTATGCCCTTTGTGAATCAGCGCTGGCTTGGCGGGATGCTCACCAATTTCGAGACCATCCGCAAGTCCATCAAGAAACTCGAAGCGATCGACAAAATGGAACAGGATGGAAGCTTCGCGTTCATCACGAAAAAAGAGATCGGTTCCCTCAAGAAAGAACGCGAAAAACTCATCAAGAATCTCTCGGGGATCCGTGATATGCGGAAGGTCCCGGGGGCTGTTTTTGTGGTCGACGCGGAACTTGAAAAGATCGCGATCGCAGAAGCCCGCAAGCTCGGCATCCCGGTGGTGGCGGTACTGGATACCAACGGCAATCCGGACAATATCGATTACCCGCTTCCCGGGAACGACGACGCGATCAAGGCGATCAAGCTCTTTTGTGAATCGGTGGCGAGCACCGTCACCGAAGGGCGCAATGAATTTAAGAAAATAGCCCAGGACAAAGTGGACGCGGCTCAGGCGGAACTCGCAGCGGAAGAGACCCCGGCGCTGGAAGTTGTGATCGATGAAGAAGCCCTTGCGGAAACTCTCGATCCGAAGATCCTGGCCGAGGTCGCCGTGACCGACGAAGTGAAGCCGAAGGCCAAGAAACCCGCCAAGAAAAAAGACGGCGAGGTCTAAGCGAATCGTCGGCGGGATTCAAAACCGCCACGGCGTGGCACTGGGCATCGGTGCAAGCGCCTTATTTTTATACAATCTAAAAGGAAAAAGATCATGACGACTAAAGAAGCGAAGTTCAGCAGTGCCGATTTAACCAAACTCCGGGAGTTGACCGGGGCGGGAATGATGGATTGCAAGAACGCCCTTGTAGAAGCGGGCGGGGACCTGAAAGCGGCCCAGGATGTGATCCGCAAGCGAGGGCTCGATATCGCCAAGAAGAAATCCACGCGCGAAGCCCGCGAAGGTCAGATCACCTCTTACATCCATGCCGGCGGCAAGCTCGGCGTTCTTTTAGAGATCAATTGCGAAACGGATTTCGTGGCTAAGAATGAAACCTTCCAGAGCTTCATTCGCGATATCGCCATGCAGATCGCAGCGGCGCATCCTTTGTACGTAAGCCCGACTGAGATCCCTGCGGCGGACCTTGAAAAGGAAACCGCGGTTTTCTTCGAGCAGGTCAAAGATAAGCCGGAAGCCGTTCGCAGCAAGATCATTGAGGGGAAGTTGACCAAGCGTTACGAGGATATCTGTCTTCTCAATCAAAAGTTCATTAAAGATGATAGCCGTACCGTTCAGGAACTTTTGAACGAATTTATCGCGAAGATCGGCGAGAACATCATCATACGCCGTTTCGTTCGCTTCGAAGTCGGCGGCAACTAATTAAAACCGGGAAACGCATTTCGGGGAACGCTGAACGAAACTTCGTTGGCGTTCTCCGTTACCCGTTGCCCGTTACTCGAGCGAAAATGAAAAAACCCATCTACAAGCGTATCGTTCTGAAGCTCTCCGGGGAAGCCCTCGAAGGGGACCGCGGTTTCGGGATCGACCCCAAGATCATTTCCTCCATCGCTCATCAGATCAAGGATATCCGTGACCTTGGCGTGGAAGTGGTCTGCATTATTGGCGGAGGGAATTTTTTCCGTGGAGTCGAGGGCGAGCGCAGCGGGATCGATCGTGCAACCGCCGATTATATCGGGATGCTTGCGACCGTGATGAACGGCCTTGTGATGTCGGACGCTCTCGAAAAGGTCGGTGTCCAGACCCGTGTCCAGTCCGCGCTTGAGATCAAAGCCCTCTGCGAGCCTTATATCCGCCGCCGCGCCATGCGCCATCTTGAAAAAGGGCGCGTCGTGATCTTTGCCGCCGGTACCGGAAATCCTTACTTTACCACCGATACCGCCGCAGCGCTGCGCGCCGTTGAAATGAACGCGGAAGTCATTTTGAAAGCGACCAAGGTCGATGGTGTCTATGACAAGGATCCGATGAAATACAAGGGCGCCAAGAAGTTCGCGCAGCTTGATTATCTGGAAGTGATCAAACGACAGCTTCGCGTGATGGATACGACCGCGACCTCGCTTTGCATGGAGAATCATTTACCGATCGTGGTGTTCAATCTGACCCAACCCGGGAACATCCGGCGCGTGGTGCTGGGGGAGAAGATCGGCACTGTTGTTTCTTAAGGAAACCGGCAGCTTGGGAAGTTCCGGGCTCATTTAAAAAGGAGATATTATGAACAACATTACAGACCTGAAGGTGTTGGCGGAAGAGACGAAGAAGAAGATGGCCAAGAGCGTGGAATCCACGAAAAAGGAATTCCAGAATATCCGCACAGGGCGCGCCTCCATCGGTCTCGTGGAAGGCATTTCGGTCAACTATTACAACACGCCCACCCCGATCAAGAATCTCGCGACGATCTCGACGCCGGACGCCAAGACGATCCAGATCCAGCCTTGGGATGCGACCGCGATCCCGGAGATCGAAAAAGCGATCTTGCAGTCCAATTTGGGGCTTACGCCTGCCAATGACGGGAAAGTCCTTCGCATTCAGATCCCGGCACTCACGGAAGAACGGCGTGCCGAGTTGACCAAGGTTATTCGCAAGGTCTCCGAGGAAGGTCGCGTTTCGATCCGCAATACACGTCACGAAGCTATCGAGCAGGTGAAGAAACTGGAAAAGGCCAAGACCGTTCCGGAAGATCTGTCCAATGCTTCTCAAAAAGAGGTCCAGAAGTTCACGGACCAGTTCATCGCTCAGGTGGATGAAGCGCTGAAGCATAAGGAAACGGAAATACACTCCATTTAGTACGGCGTAAGGTGTAGGGCGTACGGCGAGCAGCCGTTGACTTTGCTCCGTACTCCGTACGCAGATCGCCGTACGCGATTTGGGCCCGTAGCTCAGTTGGTAGAGCATCGCCCTTTTAAGGCGGGTGTCGATGGTTCGAATCCATCCGGGCTCACTAAGTTATAAGTAGAAAAATCTAAAGTAGGCAAAGACCCAGCGGGGTTATCTCGCTGGGTTTTTTGTTTTTACAGCCCATCGGAAACCCCGGTGGGCTTTTTTTTGGCCCCAAAACTCTGGAACGGGAGGCAACATGATATGGGAAGACCCAAAAAATATGACAGGGCTCGTAATGAAATCGAAGGGCTTCGAATCGATCGGGCGATTGCAGGTGCCAAAGCGGCTATTTGCATCAGACGGTTCAGAAGTTCTCATGTGTTCAAATGGCTCGATCTCGCGGAAATCCACCTTACGGCTGTTAACGGGTATCTTCGGGAAGTTGATCGCGTTAGCACTGCTCTGGATGACGTTGTGGGCTATGTGGGCGCTAAGCGACGCGAGAGCCAATATGGTTAATCCTACCGAAGCTGTAAACGCCATTATCGGGGAGTCCGAGGCTGAACCCTTTATTGGGAAAATCGCCATCGGTGAAGCAATCCGAAATAAGGGCAACCTCCGAGGTGTTTATGGCCTTTCCTCCACACGGATCACAAAAGCATCGTCCATGGTTCGCGCAGAGTGCGAAGCCGCGTGGCGTGAATCCAGGGCCTCCTCCCTGGTTGGCGATGCGTCCGTGTGGGGGACTGATTCTGATGTCCGAAAATTCAAGAAATCCCGATGGTTCAGATCCTACGAGTTCGTTCGCCGGATCGGAAACCACTCCTTTTTCCGTCTTAAGAAACGTGGCGCGAAATGAGTTTTCCTACGGGGCGGGGTTTTCTTGAAAACATTGGGGCTCGGATCGTGTTCACTCCGAACGTCCCGGTTGAAGCTTCGGAACTTTCTTGGTGGCTCCTTTGGTGCGTGCACGTGGAGGTGTCCAAATGACACCCGAAGACCGTTTTAAACACCAGCAAGCCGCTCACCGATATTTCTTAGCGCACTTCGACCGCAAGGAACTTCTCGCGCTTCGACAGGACGTTGACGAGGCCATTGGGTATCGGGAAAGTGTTCAGTATTTCAAAGATCGCGGTATTTCAATCGAAGGAGTTCAAAAACATGGATGAAGACGAGATTCTGGCGCGGCAAGCTGCCGGAGAAATGGTTTCTATCACTCAAAAGGAGAACGAAAAATGCAACTCTCTTACAGCGCTTTAAGTACGCAGAAGGATTGTCCCCGGTGTTTTTGGCTCGATAGGAATAAGAAACTTGGTCGTCCGCAAGGTATTAAGTCCGGTGTCCCGGGAGCTGTTGACAA
>CAISGE010000009.1 GCA_903884815.1 Candidatus Omnitrophota bacterium
AGAATCAGGGCCTGTCCTGCCCTCGTTAAAAAATCAAAGGTTGGCAGGGCTGGTCCTGATTACCTTCAATTTATAATTAATGAGAATCAGGGCCTGTCCTGCCCTCGTTAAAAAATCAAAGGTTGGCGGGGCGGTCCCGACTTTTATTTTGTTTTTCTTAAAGGTAGTCGGGACAGCCCCAATTTCATCTTTGATGAAATTGATAGGTGTTGGGACTGGTCCTGCTTGCCTTGAATTTATAATTAATGGGAATCAGAGCCTTTTCTCCTTAAAAAGAATAAGGGTGACAGGGCCTCGAATAAGAGGGCCCTACAAAATTGTAGGCTTTACGGATTTGGGTTAACAATTTTGTTGGGAAATGGTAACCTTTGGATTTTCTATAGGAGAAAAAAGCAAGGTAATTGGCATACAAATTGCATCACGCAGTACATGTCTGTTTTGTTTATACGGTAACCAAGGTAGAATTCAAGCGATTTTCAATCCAACAAAGGGGGATTTTATGTGCGAATGCAAATCTTGCAACTGCGGCAGTGAGAAAGTGGATGTTCCCAAGATCTTCGGAAGCAATGTTTTTAATGATCGCACGATGAAAGAAAGGCTTCCCAAGGACACTTACAAGGCCCTTAAAAAAACTATCCAGCAGGGACTTCCCCTCGCGGCCGATGTCGCCAATGTTGTTGCCAATGCCATGAAGGATTGGGCTATTGAAAAAGGGGCCACGCATTACACGCACTGGTTTCAGCCACTGACGGGTCGCACCGCGGAAAAACACGATTCTTTTATTTCTCCGACCGATGACGGCGGCGTGATCATGGAGTTTTCTGGGAAGCAGCTGGCCCAGGGAGAACCCGATGCCTCTTCATTCCCGAGCGGCGGTCTGCGCTCCACGTTTGAAGCGCGCGGCTACACGGCGTGGGACTGCACCTCTCCGGCGTTCCTCAAAGAAGACGCGTCCGGTAATGTGACTCTCGCCATCCCCACCGCTTTTTGCTCCTACACGAGCGAAGCGCTGGATAAAAAGACGCCGCTGCTTCGTTCCATGACTGCGGTTTCCAAACAAGCCGTTCGCGTACTTAAGGCGCTGGGCAACAAGACGACCAAGCGCGTAACCTCCACCGTGGGTCCCGAGCAGGAGTACTTCCTCATCGACAAGACCTGCTACGAAAAACGTCTCGACCTGATCGTGTCGGGCCGCACGCTTTTCGGCGCGGCTTCACCGAAAGGTCAGGAACTTGAAGACCAGTATTTCGGGGCGATCAAGGACCGCATTGCCGATTTCATGTTCGATTTGGACATTGAACTTTGGAAGATGGGGATCTCTTCCAAGACCAAGCATAACGAGGTTGCGCCCGCTCAGTATGAAATGGCGCCGATCTTTTCCACGACCAATATCGCGGCCGATCACAACCAGCTCGTGATGGAGACGATGCAGAAAGTGGCGCTCCGCCATGATCTTGTATGCCTCCTGCATGAAAAGCCCTTCGCTGGAGTGAATGGTTCTGGCAAACACAACAACTGGTCGCTTTCAACCGATGACGGGCAGAACCTCCTGGAACCGGGAAGAACACCCTCCGAGAATGAGCAGTTCCTGATCTTTGTGAGCGCGCTTTTGATGGCGGTGGATCGTCATGCCGACAAGTTGCGCGCCAGCTGCGGCAATCCCGGCAATGATCTCCGTCTCGGTGCGAATGAAGCTCCCCCGGCCATTATTTCAGTTTTCATGGGGGATGAGCTGACCGACATTCTCGAGGGCATCGCCAAGGGCAAAAAAGTGGAATCCCGGGGCCAAAGCTTCTTGCATATCGGGGTCGATGCTCTTCCGCCGCTCCCGCAGGACAATACCGACCGTAATCGCACTTCGCCTTTTGCCTTCACCGGCAACAAGTTTGAATTTCGCATGGTCGGGTCCTCGGCTTCAATTTCCGGGCCGAATATTGTGATCAACACCATCGTCGCGGAAGCGCTTGATGAAATTGCCACCCGTCTTGAAAAAGCCGGGAAAGGTAACATCAATAAAGAAGCGACCGCGATCGTCCGGGATGCCGTGAAAAAGCACGGGCGTATCATTTTTAACGGGAACAACTATTCTGACGAGTGGGTTGCAGAAGCCAAGAAGCGAGGTTTGCCGAACATCAAGACCGGCATTGACGCGTTGGCGACGATGGCCACCCCCCAAGCGGAGAAGCTCTTTGACAAGTATCAGGTACTTTCTCCCAAGGAGCTCCATTCCCGTTATGAAATCTACCTGGAAGCCTATGTGAAGCACGTGAATATCGAAGCGCAGGCCTCGGTCCAGATGGTCAAGCGCCTCTTTATTCCCGCCGGCTTGAAGTTCGCCGCTGAGCTCGCCAGTTCCATCAGCTCGCTCAAATCGGTGACGGCGCCTGCCACGGTCCAGAAAGAGTTGCTCGCGACGGTGAGCGGTCTTTTGGTGGCGGCTTCTGAAAAGGTCGCGGCCCTTGAAGACGCGATCTCGAAAGCGCATCACGTGGCTGATAGTGTCAAACGTGCCGAAGCGTTCCGTGACAAAGTGGTCGTGGAGATGAACGCACTCCGCAAGGACATTGACGCGCTCGAAAGTGTGACCCCGTCGGAACTCTGGCCGGTACCGACCTACGCGGAAATGCTCTTCAAGCTGTAAGTCTTAAGTTCCAGTCCCGGCTTTCTCGTGAGGAAACTCACGGGGAAGCCGGGATTTTTTTTGCCCTGAATTTCTCTCTCACCTCCCCGGACGAAGCCTCCCTATAGAGGTTCAGCTCCGAATGATCATTTTTGAACCATTTCCGCTTCTTCCAGGGCTTTGGCACGTCTCTTGCATGTTATAGATATACGTAAGGGTAACGAGATTTTTGTAATCACATCCATACAAAATTGTGCGACAAATTCGTTGGTAAAATACAAATAAGTAAACGGGAGGATTCAATGATCAAACGGATAAAGAGATGGATCATGGGAGGTGCCGGATTCCTGGCCCTTATGGGAGTGTCCAAAATGGGGTTTGCCGCGGATATTGTGACACCAGTCATCAATACGGGAGATACCGCCTGGGTGTTGATCTCAGCCGGCCTCGTGTTTCTCATGACACCGGGGCTTGCCTTCTTCTACGGCGGTCTGGTACGCAAAAAGAACATGCTCTCGATCCTCATGCAGTGTTTCATGCTGATGTGCGTTATCACCCTGCAGTGGGTGATGTTCGGCTACAGCCTTTCTTTCGGTCCGGATGTCCATGGTTGGATCGGCAATTTGAGCTGGGCGGGGCTTCATGGCGTCGGAATCACGCCGTATGTGGATTATTCAGCCACGATCCCGCATCAGACCTTCATGATCTATCAGTGCATGTTTGCCATTATTACTCCGGGGTTGATTCTGGGGGCGTTCGCGGAGCGCATGAAATTCTCCGCATTTGTGGTTTTCTCGCTCCTTTGGGCGACGTTTGTTTATGATCCCGTCTGCCACTGGGTGTGGGGCGTGGGCGGTTTTCTGCGGAATTCAGGCGCTCTCGATTTCGCGGGCGGCACGGTCGTTCACATCAACGCCGGTGTCGCGGCTCTGGTTTGCGCGCTTGTGCTGGGAAAGAGAAAGGGCTACCCCAGTCACATGTCGCCTCCGCACAATCTTCCGTTCGCAGTGCTCGGCGCGGGCATTCTCTGGTTTGGCTGGTTTGGTTTTAATGGCGGGAGTGCCTTGGGCGCCAACGGTCTTGCCACAAGCGCGCTTGTTGTCACGCATGTCGCCGCCGCTGCGGCGGGTCTGACCTGGTCCTTCCTGGAATGGAAACTCAGTTCCAAGCCGACCATGCTCGGCATGATCACCGGAGCAGTGGCCGGGCTTGTCGCGATCACGCCTGCAGCGGGATTTGTCGACGTGATGGGCGCGATCTGGATCGGGATCGGAGTTTCTTTGATCTGCTATTTCTTTGTCGCGGTGGTAAAGACGAAGTTTGGCTACGATGACTCGCTGGATGCTTTTGGAGTGCACGGGGTGGGCGGGATCTGGGGCGCACTCGCGACTGGTCTTTGGGCTACCAAGGAAGTCAATGCCGCGGGGAACAACGGGCTTTTCTACGGAAACCCGGGGCTTTTCCTGATCCAGCTCAAGGCCGTAGTGATCACCATTGCTTACTCATTCATCGTCTCTTGGGTCCTTTTGAAGATCGTGGATGCCTTTATCGGTCTACGCGTTTCTGAGGACGAAGAACGCATCGGGTTGGATCTTACGCAGCATCGTGAATCCGCCTACACCATGTTGGATTAATTAAAGGAGGAGCTCTATGAAATACATTGTCGCGGTGATCCAACCGGACCGGTTGGATGAAGTGCTCAGGATCCTGGAGGAAAAGGAGATCCATCTTGTCACGGTCTCCAATGTTCTGGGGAGGGGAAGACAGAAGGGCATTTCAGAAGTTTACCGGGGTCACAAGGAAGGCGGTCGGCTTCTGAAGAAAGTAAAACTTGAGATTGGCGTCAACGAAGAATTTGTGAAAACGACCGTGGACGCGATCAAAGAAGGCGCCCGGACAGGGCATATCGGAGATGGGAAGATCTTTGTTCTCGATCTCAAGGAATGCTTTCGTATCCGTACCGGCGAGGTCAGCGAAGTCGCGATCGGATAAAAGCGGGCAAGGTGGAACGGGGAGCGTCAAGACAAGCGTTACCCGTTCCTCGGTACCCATTACTCAGATTTCAAAAAACTTGGCACGACTTTTGCATTGTATGTCTCCAGTAGCTCTATTTTTCTTTCGGCTAAGAATAGAGAAGGTTTTTTTCTTTCCAGAAGTTTACGAAAATGTAGGACGAATTTGTCGGAATCAGTCTTTTTCGACAAAAAGGGGAGGCATTCGATGCGTCAGATCAGAAAATATTTATGGGCAGGGGCTGTTTTTTTGATGTTTCTGGGGCTGTCCAAAACAGTTTGGGCAGCCACCTCCGTGATCCCGGATATCAGCGGGGGGGATACAGCGTGGGTCCTGGTTTCTGCGGCGTTGGTATTTCTGATGACGCCAGGGCTTGCGTTCTTCTACGGCGGTTTGGTGCGCAAGAAGAATATGCTTTCGATCCTGATGCAGTGTTTCATCCTGATCTGCATCATCACGCTTCAGTGGATCCTTTTTGGTTACAGTCTCTCCTTCGGTCCGGATGTCAAAGGGTGGATCGGGAACCTTAGCTGGGCAGGGCTTCAGCACGTGGGCCTGGACCCTTTTGCCGGTTACTCGGCGACGATCCCGCATCAACTATTCATGATCTATCAGTGTATGTTCGCCATTATTACGCCGGGCCTGATCCTTGGGGCCTTTGCGGAGCGCATGAAGTTCTCCGCGTTCTGCGTCTTTTCCCTTCTTTGGGCCACGCTGGTTTATGATCCCGTCTGCCATTGGATGTGGGGCAATGGCGGTTTTCTCAAGGCCATGGGGGCCCTCGATTTCGCGGGAGGCGTGGTGGTTCACATCAATGCCGGTATTGCCGCCCTTGTTTGTGCCCTCGTCCTTGGAAAGAGGAGGGGTTATCCTGATCATATGTCACCGCCGCACAATCTCCCGTTCGCTGTGCTCGGCGCGGGGCTTCTGTGGTTCGGATGGTTTGGATTTAACGGCGGGAGCGCGCTTGGCGCTAACCGGCTTGCCGTCAGCGCGATGGTCGTTTCGCATATCTCCGGAGCGGCGGCGGGGCTGACCTGGGCGCTTTTGGAATGGAAATTCAACTCCAAGCCCACCATGCTTGGCATGATCACCGGCGCTGTTGCGGGGCTCGCCACGATTACGCCGGCCGCGGGTTTTGTGGGCCCAATCAGTGCGATCTGGATCGGGATCCTGGCGTCACTCGTTTGCTTTTTCTGCGTTGCTGTGATCAAGGCCAAGTTCAATTACGATGATTCCCTCGATGCCTTCGGCGTCCACGGTGTCGGCGGGATCCTGGGAACACTGGCCACGGGACTTTGGGCGACGAAAGCCGTCAATCCCGCGGGGAATAACGGTCTTTTTTTCGGAAATCCGGGATTGTTCCTGATCCAGCTCAAGGCCACTGTGATCACGATCGTCTACTCTTTCATCGTGACCTGGGTTCTTCTGAAACTTGTGAACGCCTTCATGGGCCTGCGGGTTTCGGATAATGAAGAGCGCATCGGCCTGGATCTCACGCAACATCGTGAGTCCGGCTACACCATGTTAGATTAAAGGAGGAAATTATGCGTTATATCATTGCGATCATTCAGCCGGACCGTCTGGACGAAGTGCTTCAGATCCTGGAAGAAAAAGAGATCCACCTTGTGACCGTTTCCAATGTTTTAGGACGGGGAAGGCAGAAGGGGATCTCGGAAGTGTATCGCGGCCATAAAGAGGGCGGCCGGCTTCTCCGGAAAGTGAAACTCGAGATCGCGGTCAATGAGGAATTTGTGCAGGCCACCGTTGACGCCATCATCAAGGGAGCTCGCACTAACCATATCGGGGATGGGAAGATCTTCGTGCTCGATATGAAGGAATGCTTCCGGATTCGTACGGGCGAAACCGGAAAAATAGCGATCGGATAAAAAAAGGTCCTTTTCTTGAAGAACGGGGAACGTAAAACGGGGTGTTTCTCGTTTGACGTTCCCCGTTTTTTTATCCTGTGATCAGGAGGTGGCGCTTGGGGTCAAGACGCCGGGCGAGACTTTGAAAGACATCCTGGCGCATGAGCTTCATAAGAGCGCTGCGCTTCGTCGCTCCGATCAAAACCGTTTCCACCCCCAGTTCATTCGCGGCCATGGCGATCAATTTTCCGGCATCGTCTCCGGCTTGCCAGATCGGCACTGCTGTAATCCCTCGATTTTCCATCTCCTGCTGCGCGTGGGCCAGTAGCTCCATCGATTCCTTCGACGGCTCAACTTCTTCAGGGAGTTCCGTAAAATCAGGCATAGGTTCCACGTAGCTCAGATAGATCGAATTTTCCCCTCGGGATTTTACGCGGAGTGCCGCTTCGTCCAATAAAACCGGGTTCAAAGAGCGCAGTGCGACGAGCGATGAACCGTGGTAAAGCGAAGCGAGCGCCTTGGCTTCGGAGACGGTGAGAACATTGATCTCGGGAGCCAGGGTGATCTCAGGCGCCTTGGCGAAGTGCTTGGCCATGAAACGAAGTGAAAATCCCACGATGAGAACGGTGGTCGCGAAGATCAGCGCGCTCCGCTTCTCATAGGCGATGGTGATCTCGATAAAGAACAGGATGACGCTCGAGCCGAACAGAAGGGCTCTTTCCCATGTTTTCATCATGATCTTGAAATTGGTCGCGCAGGATCCGAGATTGATCGTGATGGCACCGACCACGCCGATCGCGTAAAGCGCGGCGAGGCGTACCAGGTTGTGTTCGATCACGAGCACCAACGCGGGAATGGCTGTCGCGACGATCAGCGCCACAGCGGGCATGCCGAATTTATTCAGGCGGGAAAAAGCCTCGGGAAGTTCCCGGTCCCGGGCCATGAGGTACTGAATATTCACAAGGTCGGTAATGGCGGTGTTGACGGCCGAGAGAAGAAGAAAACCAAAGACGATGGAGATCATCTGTCCGTACCAGGGCGCGATATAGTGATTTGCCAGGGCGCGAAGCATATCCTCCGTGTGATCCCCGAGGTTCGGGATGGCGTTCATGGCAAGGCCCAGGAGAAAGGTCAGGACAGAGACTTCGATGAGCACCGGCCAGATCGCCCGCTTGGAGGTTTTTGCGACCGGTTCGACCATGATGCCGGTCATATTGGCAATAGCCTCAACCCCTGAAAGCGCCAGGACGATCCCGACGAAGCTTCCCCAGTTCTTCATGAACCCGCCGGTCGGTGCCGCGAGATGCACGTGAGAAAGGGAAGGAATGGCGCAGGCGCAAAGGCCGAGCACGCAGACGACCGCGGCGATCGCGATCAACGAGGCGATGTTGCCGCCTTTGCTCGGTCCAAACCAGTTGATGGCGCCGACTGAAAGGATCGCGCCGATCGCCCAGATCTCCGGGTGCGGCAGATTGAGATAGTGGAACGCGTCGAGAGCGCTTAAAGAGGCCGTGACCACATAATCTGCGATGAGAAGGAAAGCCCCCAGCATGGCCAGGTTCTGGGACCGGTGCTTGACCGCGGAGTAAACGCCGCCGCCGTCAGGATAGATCCGGCAAATGACCATATAGCAGATGCCGATCAGCGCGGTCAGGGCGGACATCAATCCCAGGAAAATCCAGGAGGCGTGTCCCATGAGAGCGAAGGCAATGCCCAGGACATAGGCCTTGCTTGTACCCCAGTCGCCATAAAGCATGGCGGCGGCCTGATACCATGTCAGTTCACGCGGACGTTCGACCTTTTTAGTGAACATGGCTTAGCCCTCCACTTCGAGGGATAGTGATAAGGGGGGAATATGCAAATGGGGGGACAACAAAATAGACGACATGTAAAACTCCTCTCAAAAGCGCCTACGGGGTTAGCTGACGGGCTAAGGTCGAGACAACCTCTCGCTGCCTGATTTCAGGTAAGCGATTCGCCCCTTATGGTTCTTGGGTCCCCCGTTCCGTGGCATCGCCACGGACTCGGCATATAAGTTGGTGAATATACGCTCTTTTTTCGAAAAAACAATGTCATTTATTACGTCCGCTCAGCGGAAAAACATCCAAGTGACGACCCCGAAAAGCGGCAATAAGATCAAAAGGGACCACACCATGTAGCCGAAAAAGCTCGGCATTTTCCAGCCGGAATGTTCGGCGATGGAGCGGACCATGAAATTCGGGGCATTCCCGATATAAGTGTTCGCCCCGAAGAAAACGGCCCCGGCGCTGATTGCTATGAGAAAGCGCTCCGGCATTCCCAGAAAAGGTCCCCCCAGCCCGAGACCCTGCCCCAGGGCTGCGAAGGTGAGATAGGTCGGCGCGTTATCCAGGAATGAAGAAAAGCCTCCCGCAGCCCAAAAGAATTGCCAGGGTTGTGTGATGGCGAGTTCGGCGCCTCGAAGGCGCAAAAGCTCCAGTGCCGGCACCATCGTGATAAAGATCCCCAGGAAAATGACGGCGACTTCCAGGATCGGCGCGTAATTGAAGTCGTTCTCCGAGCGGTATTTTTTAGGCGTCATAAAATGAGAGGCGAGTGCGGCAACCATCATCACCCCTTCGCGGAACAGAACGGGCAGGAACATGGCTCCGATGATCGCAAAAAAACAGATGAGGTTACGTTTCCCTTTGAGCTTCATCCCGGTCGGGATATGAGGGAGCAGCGTCTTGGAGTGTTTCTGAAGAATGTAGCTATCCAATAGATAGAAGACCCCTAGCAGGGTGCCGACGGCGGTAAGCCAGAGGGGAAAGAGTTTCAGGGTCCAGAAGAACGGGACGCCGCGAAGAAATCCAAGGAAAAGCGGTGGATCGCCGAGAGGAGAGAGGGACCCGCCGATATTGCTCACGATAAAAATAAAGAAGATCGGCAGGTAGGCATGATGCTTCCGGTGAGCGTTGGCCCTCAGAAGCGGTCGGATCAGGGCCATACTGGCGCCGGTCGTTCCGATGAAATTCGCGAGCACCGCGCCAATGGCCAGAAGCAGGGTGTTGGCCAGGGCTGTGCTCCGGAAGCCGCCTTCGAGGCTCAGTCCTCCCGATGTAATGAAGAGGGATCCCAGCAGGATCAGAAAAGAGACATATTCTCCCAGGGTCTTGAAGAGTATGTGCGGCGCGAACTTGAGACAAATGAAAATGACAGGCAATGAAAAGAAGAGGGAGACCAGTGCCTGACTGCGCAGGGGATGCCAGAAACGCTTGGCGACAAGCGGGAGGATAGCGATCGCAAGCAACATGCCCGCGAAAGGCAACGCCATCCAAAGCTGCGGTATCCACTCCTGATGAGCCATGATTCCTTTTGTGTGTTGAAAGTGATCGAACGGAAAATACAAGGGACCCCTCCGGGTAGTATAGCAATTTTAATGCCATTCTTCTTCCCCATATGTTCTAGAGGCCAAGGGTCTTCAAAATTGTACATTTCTACAAAATTGGGAATAGACTACAAAATTGTAGGGCTCTCCGAGCTCAAAGCTTTTCAAAGGGGATATGAAAACAAAAATGAAGTTGGCACGGGAATTGCTCTTCACCTTCTGAGATTCAAAATCCAAGTTTCGAAATCAAAAGGAGGATGTGATGGCAAAACAAACAATAACATCGAGGGATATCAAGCCGACGCTGGGGCTTTTCGGCGCCACGATGAATGCCATGGCGCTCATCGCGCCGGGGGCATTTTTGTGGATCACTTATCAGTTACAGGCGGCGGCCACTTCTCCGAACGGCATGTCCGTCGCAAGCGATATTTGGCCGGGCATCGTGCTCGCGCTGGTCGTCGCTTTTCTGACGGCGCTGGCCTACGCTCAGTTGGCCAAGCTTTACCCGGAAGCCGGGTTCGCGAGCTGCTGCTATTTCGCGGAAAAGGCGTTCCTGGATAAATCCGGGGCGACGCACAGAACGCATAACACGCCGACCTCTCTCGCGCGTTTTGCCAAGCTTCTTACGGGTTGGTCCGCGCATCTGTTCTACTGGGTCTATCCCGGCATCATGGTGGCCTTTATGGCCATTCTGATCGGCTACATCTACACGCAGTTTACGGGGAAGACGCTTTCGCCGGACATGTTGACGCTGATCGGCATTGGCTTCGCGGGAATCACCGGCTACATCGCGTTCCGCGGCGTGAGCGGTTCCACCAAAGCCTCCATCTGGATCAATATTATTCAGCTGACGGCCCTGGTCATTTTTAGCTGCCTGGCCATTTATTACCGGATCAGCAATCCTCAACACGCGACTCAGTGGGCGTTCCCGAGCGGCTTTGATATTTTCAAGATTCACTCGCTTCAAGGGGTCCTGGTGCAATCGACCATTGCCATATTGATCTTGGTCGGGTTTGAAAGCTGCACGGCGCTTTCCGCCGAAACCAAGGATCCGGGGAACACGATCCCCAAGGCCATTATCCTTTCGCTCCTCATTCAGGGAGTGGCGGCTTATCTCCTGCAGTATTTTGCCGCGGGTTTCATGATCAGCGAAAAACTGACGGGCATGGTGAACGGTCAAGCCGTAACCGGGATGGCCGCGGCCGCCGCGTCGAGCGCTCCCATAGGGGATCTTGTGAAAATGCTGGGCGACAATGTTCTGCCCGGCATCGGCTTCGGGCTGATGATCACTATGGCGCTCACAGTCGCCATCGCGATCGTTGGAACTACCTTAAGCTGTATGAATACGGCCGTCCGCGTGACTTGCGGTATGGCGGAAGACAGGGAGCTTCCCGAGATGCTGGGTTTCATGCACGCGGGATTCAGCACGCCCCATGTTGCCTTGTGGGTCCTGGTGATCGTGTCCTCCGTGATCGCGGGGATCGGTGTCCGGTCGGTCGTGGGTTTGACTGGGATTACACTTGCTTCGAACCTCGGAACCTTCATTCTTTATGGTCTGACATGCATCTGGACCATCATCGCATTCAAGGACCGTAAGGATTTCAGCGCCGTGAAGCACGGCTGGATTCCGGTGCTGGGACTTATCGCCAACATTGTCATGGTGATCGGAATCCTTTATCTGTACATCATCGGGAACGCGGACGCGCAGGCGGAAGCCAAGATCTGTTTCATTATTGCCGGTGCTTGGGGAGTGATCAGTGTGTTTTATGTCTTGCTGACGAGCGTCCAGAAGACCTATCGCGTGAAAGTCGTGACCTGCGTGATGCGCCCCGAACAGCTCGGCGATGTTGCCGCAGCGCTCCGGAGAGAATCACTCGTGGTTGGCATGACGGTTACCGATGTCCGCGGGTTTGGACGCCAACACGGCGAGACAGAGGCGGATCTGCCGGTCCACGAAGATACGATCCGGTTCCAGCCGAAGGTGAAGATCGAAGTGCTGGTCCGGGATTGGGACGTCAACAAGACCATGCAAGTGATCTCGAGCGCCGTGCGCACGGGAAATATCGGTGACGGTAAGATCATCGTGTTCGAAGCCACGAGCGCTATGAGGATCCGCACCGGTGAAAAAGGCGTCTACGCGCTCTAAACGGGAACCGTTTTTATCACTCCAAGAAAGAGAGGGAACAGATCATGAAGAAGCTAGAGATCATCGTCAAGCCCGGGAAAAGTTCGGTGGTGCGGGAGGCGATTGAAGCCGCCGGATTTTCAGGGATCACCGTTTCGCAAGCGGAAGGACACGGAACCCAGAAGGGCCTGAGCAAGGCGCAGGGTGAGGGAAACTACCGCCTGGAATTAGTTCCGAAAATGCGTCTTGAAGTGATCCTTCCTGACTCCGCAGTGGAGCCGGTCATTGAAGCGGTGATCAAAGCCGCCCGAACGGGACAGCCCGGCGACGGCAAGATCTTCGTCTCAGACGTCAAGGATGTGGTTCGCATCCGTACCGGCGAGCGCGGGGAGAAAGCAGTTTGATGAACAGCTCAGGGATAAGCGGGGTGGCTGCGATGGAGATTGAAGGTTCGGATCAAATAGGAAGTTTTAAAGTGGATCACGCGGGACTTTCCCGGAAAGGAAAGCTTCCCGAAGCGGTCCATCAGCTGGAGAAGCAGATGATCGAGGAGGCTATGGTGCGTTCCGGGGGGAATCAGCGCCTGGCCTCTGAGATCCTCGGGATCACGGAGCGCATGCTGGGATACCGTTTGAAGCATTACGCTCTGAAGCCTACTGTTTAGGGAAGAGTTTAAATAAATCAACAAAGGAGGAAGTCATGGAGAAGATGTTGCGGGGGTTGTTAAGCGTTTTTCTGATAGGCATGTGTTTGACGCCGGGGGTCGCTTTCGCGGACGATGCGGAAGTTGCGGCGCTGAAGGCTCAGATCGAAGCGATGAATCGCAAGATCGAAGCCATGGACAGCAAGATGATGACCATGGAAAAGCCGGCTCCTGGTGCGCAGACGACCTATATTCCGCCCACGCCGGATCCCAAGGGAGGATTTTTGCGCACTGCGATGGAAGATATCCATATGGGCGGCTATGTGGAAACCCAATATCAGAACAAGGTGGGGGAACCGCAGCAGAATGGAAATGTGGGGCGTTCTCTTACCGATAAGGCTGCGGATACCTTCTCCATGAACGCCGCCAAGCTCTGGTTTGAGAAAGCGGCCAATCCTGAGGGTGGCGCCGGTTTCCGCATCGATATGATGATGGGAAGCGACGTGCGTTACTACTTCAACAATTTCCAGAAGGATAATCTTGGAAATTCAAACAATGGCAGCAGCGGCAACTCCCCCTTTGCGTTCGAGCAGGCGTATGTCCAGTACATCGCTCCGCTTGGTTTCTGGGCCAATAATAATGTTCTCCCGCATAGCGTGGACATCAAGGCGGGTCGCATGGTCACTTTGGCCGGGAATGAAGTGATCGAAGGACCGAATAACTGGAATATAAGCCGCTCGGTTTCCTTTGGTTATGCGATCCCTTTTACGCATACCGGGGTGCGGGCGACTTATAAGCTCTTTAATGATTACCTGACCGTTTACAACGGCATCAATAACGGTTGGGACAACGATATCGATAACAACTCGTACAAGACGCTCGAGAACGCGTTCAGCTTCAGCCCGATCAAGGATGTCACATGGACCACGGCGACCTATTTCGGGCCTGAGAACAACGCGGCGAGTGGCGGGAAGCGTTATCTGGCCACGAACGTGCTTGCCTGGAACGCGAGCAAGAAGCTCTCGTTCGCGGGTGAATTCGATATCGGCAATCAACCGCGCGTGGATATTGCCATGGACGACAATTTCCACACGGCTCAGTGGTTCGATTATGCGGCGTATGCCAGGTATCAGATCACGGAGAAGCTCGCGACAGCTTACCGTTTCGAGCTTTTTGATGACAGCCAGCGTTATCGCAATTGGACCGGTGTCGGAACCGCAGGGGCTGCTACGGATTTGGCCAACACCCTGACGCTCGAGTACAAGCTCTACGAGAACATGATCGCCCGGGCGGAGTATCGCATCGATTACGCCCACGCCGGCGACGGGAATGTGTTTGGCGGCAATCACCAGCAGAATACGCTCGGAGGTCAGCTCAGCTATTTGTTCTAAAAAGCAGATGGAATTTTCTGGGGGCGGGCGTGCCATGGGTGCCGACCCCCAGAAAGTTCTTTTGAAAAGCAGTCCATCTTGCCCGGTTCCCCACATTCACCTCCCCTGGTGATTATGAGAAGTACCCCTTCTCGAGGGGGGCCGGGTTTTTTTTGAAGAAAAAGTTGCCTGTCACCCCGTGCAAGTGCTAGATTACTCTCCATGAAAAGATCCTTCATCCTGCTGGTCGCGCTAATCGCCCTTTTTGCCGTCTCATCTCCTTTGATGGCCGAAGAAGCGGAGATCCAGGGGGAGGGAACGCCGATGCGTAAGCTTCAGCGCGGCTTCCTCAACGTTGCGCTTTCTCCGGTGGAGATCTCCAATGAACTTTCCAAAGAAGTTCGCAAGGATACGATGCCGCCCAGTTGGATCGCAGGACTAGGGCGAGGCAGTTTCTATGCGGTGGGGCGCGCCTTGACGGGGATTTACGAGATGGTGACTTTCCCGCTTCCCTATCCGGCGAATTTTAAGCCGGTCCTCCAGCCAGAATTCGAGTGGCAACATCTGCCTCCCTCTAAGAATTGATAAGGGACCGATGTAGTCCTGATTTCCAGAAGTTTTTCAGATAAGATCAGGGCAACATCTGCCCGAAAAAAAATCTTAGATTTTTTTTCGGGAGCTCAAATCTCACATTTGAAATTACTTGACCCTGCGGACAAAACTTTCTTCCTGAGATAGTTGGATTTCCTGCAGGTTCGTCGCCTGAGGTCTAAGGATCATCGATCCAAGAAATCGATAACTTCTTTTGCGGCTCTTGCGCTCGCGCCTTTTTCCCCGAGATTTTTCCGCACCTGACGGAACTCTTCTTTCATTTTTTCCTGCAGTTCCGGGGTTTGGAGGAAAAACTTCGCTTCATGCGCGATCGTTTCGGGGTGGGCGTCCTGCTGGATGAATTCGGGCACGACCTTGTCGTCGGCGAGGAGGTTTACGAGCCCGAGGTAGGGGACTTTGATGAGGCGCTTGCCGAGGAAATAAGTCGACCAGCTGGCTTTGTAGAGAAGAAAGAACGGCGTACCGATGAGCGCGGTCTCAAGCGTTGCGGTCCCGGAAGCGACCAGCGCGAAATCCATGGCTTTGACCGTTTCATAAAATGAAGCCGCAAGACATTCCACTTTGAAGGACAATCCCTGAAGCAATTCGTCATAGACGGAAGGCTTCACGTTGGACGATTTCGAGACAAAGAATACCGTGTCCGGGAGATCTTTCCGGAGAAGGGCCGCCGTTTGGAGCATCACCGGCAGGATCCGTTTGACCTCTTTCTCTCGCGAGCCTGAAAAAAGACCGATGGCTTTTGTCCCCGGAGTAATCCCGAATTTTGAACGGAGGACTGCCGCGTCGGGGAGTACCGGGATCGCGTCAAGCAATGGATGCCCCACGAATTTTACCGCCACGCCTTCCTTCTCATAGAATTCTTTCTCGAAAGGCAGGATCACGAGCATTTCGCGGATATGTTTCTTGACGATATAGATGCGGCGCTTGCCCCACGCCCAAAGCTGCGGGGAGATGTAATAAAGCACGGGAGCGGCAGGGCGGAGCTTTTTAGCGAGCCGGAGATTGAAGGCTGGTGAATCGATCAGGATGATGGCGTCAGGCTTTTCGCACTCAATGTGGCGCAGAGTTTCATTAAAGATCTTGAGGTATTTAAAATAATTGCGGAGCACGTCGCCGAGACCCAACGCGGAGATACGGGTCATGTCGGCGAAAATTCTCATGCCGGTCGCTTCCATCTTGGCACCGCCGACGCCGCAAAAGGTGGTGTCCGGCGCGAGCTTTCGGATCTCGTCGATCAGATGCGCGCCGTGGAGATCGCCCGAGGCCTCACAGGCCACCAGAAAGATCTTGCGGCTCATTTGGCAGGGGAAGCTGTGGGTTTGGGTTGTTCGGCTTGGATCCGGCGTGCAATCTCAAGCGCCAGTTTGAGAGCGTTCCGTGCGGCGGTGTCGGGTTTTCCAAGACTCTGGCCCGTCGCGATTCCATTGAGGAAGAATCGTAATTCTTCTTTAAGCGGTTCGGCCTTCTCGATCGAGACATCTTCCTGCAGGACTTCGTTGCCGAACTTCCGGATGATCTTGCAAGTCTGGGCTCCGAAATCAAGAGAGATATAGGCGTCTTGCTGGAAGATTCGGATCTTTCTCTGCTTTTCAAAGGTGAGGCGCGATGCCGTGATGTCCGCCACGGCACCGTTCTTGAATTTTAGACGGACATTCGCGATGTCCTCGAAAGGAGTCAGGACGTTCACGCCAAGCGTGTCAAAGCTCGCGACTTCGGAGCCGACGAGGCTGAGCACGATGTCGAGGTCATGGATCATGAGGTCAAGTACCACGCCGCAGTCGTTAATGCGTCCCGTGAAAGGGCCGAGGCGGTGGATCTCAATGAACCGTGCGTTCTCCGCGATCTCCTGGATGCGTTTGAAGCCGGGATTGTGGCGCTCGATATGTCCGACCTGGAGCGCCAGGTTCTTTTGGCGTGCGATCTCGAGAAGTTCATCCGCCTCTTCCAGTTTCAGGGTGATGGGTTTTTCGATCAGGGTATGAATGCCGGCCTTCAGGAATTCTTTGGCGACCGCGTAATGGGTGGAGGTGGGGGTGGCGATACTCACGGCATCGACCTTACCGATGAGGTCCCGGAAGTCCTTATAATAGACGGTGCCGAGTTCCTTGGCTTTGTCTTCTTTGGCCGGGTCGAGATCGGAGATGCCCACCAGTTCCGACTCAGAAAGGTCGCGATAGATCCGGGCATGTTCCTTGCCGAGATGCCCTACGCCGACGACGCCAACCTTCAGTGACTTCATCCTCTAAATCCTTTATATTTAAGGAGTTATCAAGCGGGGAACAAGCGGAAGAAGCTTAAATCATAACCTTGAGCAGTGTCAACGGATATGTTACAGTGTGCGCTCAAACGGCACGGCGTTTTGCGTACGGAGTACGGCGCAAAGCATTGTCTGGATGCCGCGTGCCTTACACCGTACCCCTCACCTGGATATTTGCCATGGACATCTATAAAAGATTACTGGGCTATGTAAAGCCGTATCGCTGGCGCCTTGCGCTTGCTTTTCTGTGCATGCTGGCTTTTTCAATGTCGAACGCGCTGGTTTCGGTCGCGATCTATGTGATCACGAAAGGGTTCTTCCAGAAGGACCACGTCGTGATCGATAACATTCCCCACATCCCTTATCTTTCAAAGCTTTTCCCTCAGATCTCCTCCTTCGCTCTGCCGATCATTTGGGTTCCGATCATTCTGGTCATCGTATTCATTCTGCGCGGTTTTTTCGATTATATTTCAAACTATCAAATGTCGAATGTCGGGATCCTCGCCGTCCGGAAAGTCCGGGACGATCTCTACCGTCACCTGGTGTATCTCTCCCATGATTTTTACGCCAAAGGACGGACCGGGGATTTTCTCTCGCGCATCACGAACGACGTCGGGCAGATCCAGGGCGCCATCACCGACGTGATCACCGACCTTGTCAAACAACCGATGGTCCTTATTTTTAATATCCCGTTCATTTTTTTCTGGGGCGGAAAATACGCGCTCATCGCCATCCTGATCTTCCCTCTCGTGGCGATCCCGATCGTCCTTTTAGGCAAGCAGCTTCGCAAGCTGACAAAAAAAATGCAGGAACGCACCGGGGACATCACCTCCTTTATCGGGGAGACCCTGGCCGGAGCCCATATCGTGAAGTCTTTCACGAGCGAGGAACGGGAGATCCACCGCTTCGAAGAGATCAATAAAAGCGTTTTCGACTATTTCAGGAGAACCATCAAGATCACGATCATCCAGCGTCCCTTGATCGAACTGATCGGTGCCGTTGGCGCGGCGTTCGCGGTGTGGTTCGGGATCAAGTACCTGCCTGCGGAACGCTTCGCGGCTTTTTTCATCTCTCTTTACATTTGTTATGAGCCGCTCAAAAAGATCAGCAAAGTGAACAGCACTATCCAGCAGTCGATCGCGGCGGGTCAGCGCATTTTTGAGGTGCTGGATTCCAAACCCACGATCTGCGACAAGCCGGGAGCTATTTCCTTCGATGAGCCGGTCCGCGAGATCAGTTACGAGCATGTCGATTTCTTTTATGAGACCGACAAGTGGGTGCTTAAGGATATTGAGGTCAAGGCACGGCACAATGAAGTGATCGCGTTCGTGGGCGCGAGCGGTTCCGGGAAGACAACGCTCGTCAGCCTGCTGCTTCGTTTCTATGATCCTATCAAGGGATCGATCAAGATCAACGGGCGGGATATCCGGGATCTGACGCTACCTTCTTTGCGAGGCATGATCGGGATCGTGTCCCAGGAAACCGTGCTTTTTAACTGCACGATTCGTGAAAATATCGCCTACGGCCGTCCGGACGCGAGTCTCGAAGATGTAAAGCGAGCCGCCGAGATCGCCTTCGCGGATCATTTTATCGAAGCGCTTCCGAAGGGATATGACACCCCGCTCGGGGACCGGGGACTCAAGCTTTCCGGCGGCGAGCGCCAGCGCATCGCGATCGCACGCGCGCTTCTCAAAGACCCGCCGATCCTTGTTCTCGATGAGGCGACTTCGCATCTGGATACCCAAAGCGAAAAAGAAGTGCAGGGCGCCTTGGAAAATCTGATGAAGGACCGCACGGTGTTCGTGATCGCGCATCGCCTCTCCACGATCCAGAAGGCCAAGAACATCTTGGTGATGGACAAGGGCCGCATTGTCCAGCAGGGGACCAGCGACTCACTCCTCCGCCAGGGTGGTGTTTACAAAAACCTCTACGACCTGCAATTCAATCTTTGAGCTGTCCCCCAAACTCCAACGCTACTTTTCGAAGGTTCTCAATTTTGAGGCTTCTCACCAGACCCGTCATTCTGAGCCCGTGTGGTGAAGAATCTCAAAACGAGATCCTTCGCTTTGCTCAGGATGACGATTACTGTTCCAGGCTCTTTCGAGGGAGATGAATGCGCACCGAAGACGATCTTTATGTGGAAACGGGATATCAGATCCTTTTTGAGGATGAGTTTTTTCTCGCCGTGGAGAAACCTTCGCCGCTTCCGGTCCATCCCGTCGGCCGTTTTAAAGAAAAGAACCTCCTCAGCTTTTTGGTGAAAGACCTTCGACCGGGGCCGGAGGGGTTGAAGATCGTCAATCGCATCGATTCCGAGACAAGCGGTCTGGTGCTCGTCGCGAAGTCGGGTGCCGTGGCCGGGAAGTTGGGGATTCTTTTCCAGGATCGCGTGGTGGTGAAGGAATATCACGCCATTGTGTTTGGGATCCCAGAGTCGCAAGAAGGAACGATCGCCCTTTCGCTGGGGACCAAGACGGAGAAGCGGCAGCATCTCCGGACGTCCGATCCTTTGGGGGAAGAGGCCCGGACGGATTACAAGGTTTTAAGCAGCGCGGGAGGCTATTCCCTTTTGAAAATTGTTCCGCACACCGGACGCACGCATCAGATCCGGGCGCATCTTTCTTTTTTGGGACATCCGGTCGTGGGCGACAAGATCTATATTGACGCGCGGATCTTCGAGCGTTATATCGACGAAGGCTGGCAGGAGGATATGCGCCAGGTGGTCAAAGCCGAGCGCTTGTTGCTCCATGCCTCTCGTTTGGAATTTCGTCATCCGATGACGGGGGAGCCGATGAAGCTTACTTCCGCGATCCCGTCGTGTTTCACGCCGTTTTTATGAGATATAGGGAATACTTCATGAAAAAAGACAGATTGCTTATTGCGCTTTGCATGGGAGTTCTGACGGCTTTCCTTTTCTTCACGCGTGCCGCGGTGGCGGAAGAAAAAGTCCCGCAGCTTCCCCGGTTCTATGTGAACGGCAAACCTGTATCCCTGACCGTTCAGGATCTTTCGGGCCTTGGCACGAGGCCTCTCAGGGTGCTGATCCAAAGGAATAACAAGGCCCGCGGCGACGAGTGGATCCGTGCACACGCCATGGGCGCGCGCGAGGGCGATACCGTCCGCGTGGCATTCACGGCTCCCATGCCCGGGATGCGCGCGACGATTTACAAGATTCACCGTGAGGAAGGTGGTCTTCGCTATCTGAGCATGCCCTCCACGGTATATTTTAAGGAGGCCGGGGAACAGTCGTATCAGGAAAAGATTCAACCCTTCCGTGAGGAAATTTTTATTATCGTTTTCGAGAAAACCGGTTCGGCCGATGAGAAGGACGTCAATGTCCGTTATTTTGAAGAGCGGGTGAGAAATCTCGTGATCGGTTCCTATAAAACCAACCTGCTCCTAACCTCCCTGAAATTCAGGATGAAGGATTTCGCGGATGATCAGGCGCGGGATTTCTACGAACGGGACGCGCAATTGCTGATCGATCGCTTGATCGATCCTCGACGGATCTTTCTGGTCCGTGTCTGGAAGGCCGGTAAGGCATGAACGTGCTTGTGATCGACGGCTACAATGTGATCGCGAGGGGCATGTCCGGCAATCCCCAAAAGGATTTCGGATCCGATGATGCGCGCCGGGAATACCGGGAAAGATTGATTGCGCTCGCCAGGCGCCATGCTGCCGGGAAAAAGGATCTTGAGGTTCGTATCTATTTCGACGGAGGCGTGGCCCGCTCGGCGCCTGAGCTTTCGAGTCGCGGGGTGAAGGTGTTTTTTACGAAAGGGGCTGAGGGCGCGGACCATGCGATCATCAAATATTGCAGGAGTCATCCCCAACCGCGTTCCATTGAAGTTGCCACCGACGATCACAACACGCTGACCTTCTATATCCGCTCGCATGTCGGCAAACTTCTCTCGGTGGCAGAGGTGATGCACCGCCTGGATCCGGATTTTAAACTTGCGTCCGAACCTGTGCCGTCGCGGCACAAGGCGTCGGCGATCGAAGAACGGCGGATGCTTTCCGACGGCGAGCGCCAGGCTATCAATCAAACCCTTCCGGACCATTGGTTCCGGTAACCAAGGACCCTTCATGAAAAAATCAACCGAAGCTTCAGCGACTGCGTGCTGGGATTGCCTTTACCGGCGGGATTTCGAAAACACTTTTCTGGGGATCTGCACCTGGTTCGAGGTTCACGGGAAGGGTTCCAACAAGGACATTCCTCCGTCGCTCGTGGAAAAAGGCTGCAAGTACTGGAAAAAGAAATAAAAGATCCGGGGAATGGGGAACGGGAAACGCCGATCCTGGGATGTCTTCTCGTTCCCCGTTCGCCGTTCCTCGATGTCTCTTTTTAAAATTTAAAGAGTTTGATCTTAGCGGCGTCGCCGGAGCCTTTTTCGGCTTCCTGGACTTCGTAGCTTTCGTCTTTGGCATAGCCCAATGAGACGACTTTTTTGACGCCCTTGATGGTGTTATCAACAACTTTATCACCCGCCTGTTGAGCGCCGTCCAGGGTCCCCACCACAGGTCTGTGGCTTATCGTGCCCTGGGCTGTGTCGCCCACGGTGTCCTTGACATTATCCACCGTCATTTCCTTGACCCCTGTCGCGAAATTCTTCGCTGCATTGTGTTTTTCAGCAGGCACCGACTTGTCCGACTGCTTTTGGGCGGCTTCCTGAAGGCGCGCCTCTTCGTCATATTGATCGGAGCGGCGGGCCATGCCAAAGTTGATGGCGACGGCAGAGATCACAAGAATAATAAAAAGATTCTTTTTCATGTCGGGACCCCTTGTTGGACCTATTTTGTGAGCGAAGCGAGGATAGTATACCTAAACTGTTTTTAAAGTAAACCCGCATCCGCAAGGCGAAAGGCGTACGGGGTACGGCGAAAGCGATTATGCGTAACGCCGTCCGCCTTTCGCCGTGCGTATAAGCAGATGAGGAAGGGCTGTTTGATTTTTGCCCAGAGGTACGTTATACTGCCGTGACTTTCTTAAGGTTTTACGGCTGTTGAACTTAGGACATTTTGGGGAGAGAAATGAAAAAGATTAATATTGGACTTTTGGGGCTGGGACAGATCGGCACCGGACTTTATGAAATTCTCACCGCAAAGAAGGCTCTCTTCGAGCGCCAACTCGGTGTATCTTTCGATCTCGTGAAGATCGCGGAAAAATATCCGGAGCGGAATAAAAAAGTCCGTCCCCCGAAAAGCATTCTGACCAAAGACGCCTTTTCGGTCGTACGCGATCCTTCCGTGGATGTGGTGGTGGAACTGATCGGCGGGACGACGATCGCGCGCCAGCTCATCAAGGAAGCTCTCCGGAACGGGAAGCATGTTGTGACGGCGAACAAGGCCCTTCTGGCCGAATACGGTGACGAGATCTTCTCGCTGGCCCACAAAATGAAGCGCTGGCTTTGTTTTGAAGCGAGTGTCGGCGGCGGCATTCCCTGCATCAAGGCGCTCCGTGAAGGCCTTGTGGCGAACCGCATCGATTCCGTGCACGCCATTATTAACGGAACCACGAATTACATTTTGACGCAAATGACCGCCAAGGGCATGAGCTTTGCCGAGGCACTGGCCGGCGCCCAGCAGCAGGGGTTTGCCGAGGCGAATCCGTTCCTCGATGTGAGCGGACACGATGCCGCTCACAAGCTCGCGATTCTCGCGCGTTTTGCATTCGGGGGGAAGGTGAAGAACAAGGATATTTATTGCGAAGGCATCACGGAGATCTCCAGTGAGGATATCGCTTTTGCCAAGGAATTCGGATACACGATCAAATTGCTCGCGATCGCCAAACGCTCCGGCAGCGGAATGGAAGCGCGCGTTCAGCCGACGCTTCTGCCGAACTCTCACATTCTCGCGAGCGTGAACGGATCCTTCAACGCGATTCTGATGCGCGGCGATGAAGTGGGCGACTCGCTTCTTTACGGGCGGGGCGCCGGACCGCATCCGACGGCGAGCGCGGTGATCGCGGACCTCCTGGATATCGCGAAAGCCGGGAACACCGGACACGAAGAAGACCAGTTCATGGTCCGGGCCCTCGGCAAGGCCATTCCTGTGAAGAGTATTTTTTCGATCCTGTCGCGCTACTACCTGCGTTTCAACGTGATCGACCGCCCCAGCGTTCTCGCGGGGATCACGAAGATCCTCGGGAAATACAAGATCAGCATTTCGGATGTCATGCAGCGCGAGCGCAGTGCAGGCCGGGTCGTGCCGCTTATTCTTTTGACGCATGACACGCATGAAAAAGAGTTGAGGGCCGCGATCCGCGAGATCGACCGCATGTCCAGTATCAAGGGAAAGACCCAGGTTATCCGGATCGAAGAGGCGTAAACATGGGAAAATACGCGGTCAAAAAGATCGGGATCATCGAACGTTACCAGGAATATCTTCCGGTGACGGACAAGACGCCGATCATTTCGCTTAATGAAGGCAACACGCCGCTCATTCTTGCCGAAGCGCTGCCGGTGGAACTAGGCCTCAAGAATATCCGGATCTATTACAAGTTCGAAGGATTGAATCCGACGGGCTCGTTCAAGGATCGCGGTATGACCATGGCGATCTCGAAGGCCGTGGAGGCCGGGTCCAAGGCTGTCATGTGCGCCTCGACCGGCAATACCTCGGCATCGGCCGCTGCCTACGCCGCGCGCTGCGGCCTGAAATGCTATGTGCTTATCCCCGAAGGGAAGATCGCCAAAGGGAAACTCCTTCAGGCGTACCGCTACGGCGCGAAGGTGATCATGATCGAGGGGAATTTTGACAAAGCGCTGGAGCTGGTCAAGGACATCACGAAGGACGGTAAGATCACGCTCGTGAATTCCATCAATCCCTACCGGATCGAAGGACAGAAGACCGGGGCTTTTGAGATTGTGGATGACTTGGGCGATGCGCCGGAATATCACGCGATCCCCGTGGGGAATGCAGGCAATATCACGGCTTATTGGAAAGGTTACAAGGAATACAAAAAGGCGGGGAAGTCCGAGATCCTGCCGAAGATGCTCGGGTTCCAGGCCGCGGGCTCGGCGCCGATCGTGTTGGGGCATCCGGTGGAAAAGCCGGAGACGCTCGCGACCGCGATCCGTATCGGGAATCCTGCGAGCTGGCAGGGAGCCACGACCGCGCGCGACGAATCGGGCGGACTGATCGACAGCGTGACGGACGCGGAGATCACGAAGGCTTACCGTTTTATCGCGGAGCGCGAAGGCGTTTTCGCCGAGCCGGCCAGTGTGGCGCCCGTCGCGGGTGTGATCAATCTCGCGAAAAAAGGATTTTTTAAGGAAGGTTCCCGTATCGTGATCACGCTTACGGGCTCGGGTTTGAAGGACCCGGATTTCGCGCTCAGTTTCGAGGATCCTGTTTTCAAGGTTCCTTCCACGTTTGAAGCCGTTAAGGAGGTCATCGGATGAAATCCATCGTTGTGGTGCTGGCGGGCGCTGCGGACCATCCGACCGAGGAGCTCGGCGGAAAAACCCCCTTGGAAGCGGCCAAGATCCCGAATTTGAATTTCTTTGCGAAGAATGGCAAAGTCGGAACGGCCAAGCTTGTGTCGGAACGGTTGCCGCTTTCCGCGGATATCAGTCTTTTTAATATTCTGGGGTATGACGCCTCGAAGCTTTACACGGGCCGTGGCCCGCTTGAAGCCGCGGACAAGGAATTGACGCTCGACGACAAGGAAGTTGCCTTCTGTATGAATTTTATCACGGAGGCCGCCGGGACGCTGGCGGATCCGACCGCGGGGGCTCTCACGACCAAAGAGGCGAAGGCTCTCGTGAACTTTCTGAATAAAAAAGTCGGGAGCGATTTTGTGCGTTTTTTTTCGGGGTCGGGGCACCGGCATCTTGCCGTGATCAAGGACGCGAACGGATATGAAGCGCTTTCGGCCAAGACCCAGCCTCCGGAAAGCGTGGTCGGGGAAAAGATCGAGGATGTGCTCCCGGAAGGGCCGGGCGAAGAGATGATGCGCAAGCTCATGTATGACGCCAAACTCCTTTTGCAGGATCACGAGATCAATCAGGTGCGCGTAGATCTCGGCGAGAATCCCGCGAACATGATCTGGCTCTGGGGCCAGGGGAAAAAACCCGTGCTTCGCTCGTTCCGGGAATGTTTTGATATTTCGGGCGGGGCGATGGTCGCGGCGCGCGAATATGCCAAGGGTCTCGGGCGTCTGGCGGGGCTTACGGTGATGGAGGTCAAGGAAGAAGGCGAAGAACCTTCGGCTTTTTACGACAAGATCTCTAAAGTCGCGATCGAAGCGTTGGAAGATAAGGATTTTGTCTGTCTCTACCTGCACACGCCTGGCGAAGCGGCTCGGACGGGGGATGTGAAGCAAAAGATCGCCGCAATCGAGGGGATCGACTTTTTCGTGCTTTCCAAGATCCGGAAATACCTGGAACGTTCCAAGGAATCGCGGCTGCTCGTGACTCCGGGCCACGCGACGCTTTGGAAGATGCAGGAGATCGTCCGGGACAGTGTTCCGTTCCTCATGACGGGCAAGAACGTCATGGCCGATGAGATCGAGCGTTTCTCGGAGATCGCGGCCAAGACCTCGGAACTCAAATTCACCAAAACCACGGAATTGATGCCTTTTTTCACGTCGAAAGCGGGATAACCTTTCTCCCGCGTCATTCCCGCGAAGGCGGGAATCCAGTCCTGGATCCCCGATAAAGGCATTCGGGGATGACATTTTAAAATCGCAACAATAAGGAAATAAAAAATGTCACTCATTGTTCAAAAGTACGGCGGCTCTTCTGTCGCCAACGCGGAAAAGATCCTGCGGGTCGCGCAGCGCGTCATCAAAACAAAAAAAGCCGGCAACAAGGTCGTGGTGGTCGTGTCTGCCATGGGCGATATGACCGATGATCTCATCACCCTTGCCGACCAGATCAACAAGGATCCGGAACAGCGCGAGATGGATATGCTTCTTTCGACCGGGGAACAGGTCTCGATCGCGCTTCTCGCGATGGCCGTCCATAAGCTTGGGCATCAGGCGGTTTCTTTTACCGGCCCGCAAGTCGGGATCATCACGGATGAATTCCACAGCAAGGCCCGCATTCAGAATATCAGCGCCGAACGCATCAAAAAGGCGCTCGCAGCCGGCAAGATCGTGATCGTGGCCGGCTTCCAGGGGCAGACGCCTTCCGGAGAGATCACGACACTCGGGCGTGGCGGTTCGGACCTCACGGCTGTGGCGCTCGCGGTGGCGCTCAAGGCAAAGCAATGCGAGATCTACACGGACGTGGACGGGATCTATACCGCCGATCCGCGCGTGATCCCGGAGGCCCGGAAGATGGATGTCGCGACTTACGATGAGATCCTGGAGCTCGCCTCGCTCGGCGCCAAGGTCATGCATTCGCGTTCGATCGAAGTCGGAAAGAAATTCAATATGCCCATTTGGGTCTGTAATTCCCATAAGAATGTTCCAGGAACCCTTATCACGAAGGAGAATAAGAAAATGGAAGAAGTCGTTGTCAGCGGCGTTGCCCTTGCAGAAGATGAAGCCAAGATCACCCTGTTCCGCGTTTCCGACAAGCCCGGCGTGGCGGCCAAGGTGTTCCAGACCCTGGCGGACGCGAATGTGAACGTGGACATGATCATCCAGAACAAAACCCAGACGAACTCGACGGATATTTCCTTTACCGTATTCAAGAATGAACTACAGAAAGCGCTGAAAGTGGTCCATGCCAATGCGAAGAAGCTCGGTGTGGCGGAAGTCGTAAGTGATGAGAATGTCGCGAAGGTCTCAATCGTCGGGATCGGCATGCGCTCCCACTCGGGGATCGCCTCCAAGATGTTCTCAACGCTGGCCAAGAACAAGATCAATATCGACATGATCTCCACCTCCGAGATCAAGATCTCGGTCGTCGTCGCCGGCGACAAAGGCAAACTCGCTGCCAAAGCCATCCACAAGGCCTTCGGCCTCGGGAAAAAATAACCGTAGCCGATATCCCACCTCGTAGTTGGGAGCGATTTAAGGCTAGCGCGTGCATGGCAATGTAGAGGAAAAATGAAAAAAGTTAATGTTTTGTGGAAGATTTATTTTTGGTTTACGGTGGCCCTTTCGGCTTTAGGCCTTTGGTCAGCTCTTATGAAGCCGGAGTTAATCACTACCATTGGTATGTTCGTAGCCATCGTGCCTTTTGTGGGTATGTATGGGTTTTGTTTTAGCCGAAAAATAGCTTTCAGAAAATTCTGGAAGGTTGTTTTTTTTATTTATCCTCTTTCGGATATCGTCTTCTGCGCTTTTCGCTTTCATCCATATTCTGCGGAGATAGGATTGGTATTTATCACGGTCGTTTATGGACTTGTTTTTCTACTTAACCTTCCGAGCTATATCGCGATATATCTCTATGCTTTTAAACGAAGCGATGTGTGGGAGCCAGTAACTCTTTCCTCAAGTACCCCCACCGCAAAGAGTCTGTAAAAGTTATGAATAAAAAAATACTTTTTTACGACACAACCCTGAGAGATGGCAGCCAAGCTGAGGGGATCAGTCTGTCGTCGCATGACAAGCTGCTGATCGCGAAGAGGCTGGACCAGTTCGGGATGCATTACATCGAAGGTGGGTGGCCCGGTTCGAATCCCAAGGACATGGAATTCTTCCTGGGCGTCAAAAAGGCCGGCCTCCGGAATTCCAAGATCGCCGCTTTCGGCTCCACGCGCCGCGCCCACGCCAAGGTTAAGGAAGACGCGCAGATCCAGGCCCTGCTCGACGCTGGCACCAAGGTCGTGACGGTGTTCGGGAAATCCTGGGACATGCATGTCACGGAAGTTTTCAAGACTTCGCTTAAAGAAAATCTCCTCATGATCTATGAGACGGTTGCTTTCCTCAAAGACCGGAAGATCGAAGTGATCTATGACGCGGAGCATTTCTTTGATGGCTTCAAGGCGAACCCCGAATACGCGCTGAAGACGCTCCAGCAGGCGGCGAAAGCCGGCGCCAACAATCTGACACTTTGTGACACGAACGGCGGCACGCTTCCACACGAGGTTCGCCACGCCATCCTCCGGGTGAAGCGCGCGGTCAAGACGCCTCTCGGCATTCATTGCCACAATGATTCCGAACTGGCGGTGGCCAATACCATTCAAGCCGTCGGCGAAGGATGCGTGCTGGTGCAGGGGACCGTGAATGGTTTCGGCGAGCGCTGCGGGAACGCCAATCTCATGAGTGTCATCCCGGATCTCCAGCTCAAGATGGGCGTGAAATGTTTTTCGGCGAAAAAGCTCACAGAGCTCACCGCGGTTTCGCATTATGTGGCGGAGATCTGCAACCTGCCGCTTGTGAACAATCAGGCGTTCACGGGCCGTTCGGCGTTCGCGCATAAAGGCGGCGTTCACATCAACGCTATGGTCAAGAATGCGAACACTTATGAACATGTCCGCCCCGAAGTGGTCGGCAATCACCGCCGCTATCTTGTGAGCGAACTCGGTGGCAAGACGAACATCATGATCAAGGCCCAGGAACTGGAGATGAAATTCCAGAAGGATTCTCCCGAGGCCAAGAAGATCATGGCTGAGATCCAGCGTCTGGAATATGAGGGCTATCAGTTCGAGGCCGCGGAAGCGAGTTTTGAGCTGCTGGTTCAGCGCGTCCTTGGGAAATTCAAACCTTTCTTTACGGTGAATAACATTTCCGTGCGTACGGACAACATCGGCAGCAGCCAACCGCGCTCCGTCGCGGATGTGAGCGTGATCGCCCAGGGCGTCGAGCATGTGGAATCCGCGGACGGGGACGGCCCCGTGAACGCGCTTGATTCCGCGCTCCGGAAAGCGCTCGGACGTTCTTTCCCGTCGATCACCGAGATCCGACTCACTGATTATAAAGTGCGCGTCGTGAATTCCGAGGCCGGGACCGCCGCCAAGGTGCGCGTCTTCATCGAATTCCAGGATACGGAAAAGACCTGGACCACGGTTGGCGTTCACGAGAACATCATCGAAGCCAGCTGGCGGGCGCTTGTCGAAGCGATTGAATACAAGCTTCACAAAGGATAAGCCATGAGTCTCAGAGGTTATTTGATACTAGGTCTTTTGTTTCTTGCAGCAGTGATAGTCATCGCGGTGGTTTTATATTTTCAAAAAGAAATATCTCCCAAGGACAAAGATCACTGGCCCGGTGATTTCAAACCATCTGAATGGACGAATCGATTACCGCCTCTTTAAAATTATTTTTCGAATGTGCGAGCATGGACCTAGACAAACAATATAATTCCAAAGATGTCGAGACGAAGTGGTACACCCTCTGGGAAGCCAAGGGTTATTTCCGCCCGGCGAGCGACCGCTCGCAGACCATAGACCATAGACCACAGACGACAGACAAAAAAAAAGCAGCTTCGGTGGACCGTGGACTGTCGACTGTTGACTCGAAGTACGTCATCGTCATCCCTCCTCCCAACGTCACGGGCATCCTGCACATGGGCCACGCGCTCAATAGCGCCATTCAGGACATCCTCACCCGCTTGAACCGTATGAAGGGCGTGGATACTTTGTGGGTGCCGGGCGTCGATCACGCGGGCATCGCGACGCAGAACGTCGTCGAAAAAAAACTCGCCAAAGAAAAAAAAACCCGTTGGGACCTCGGCCGCGAAGCTTTCCTTAAAGAAGTCTGGAAATGGAAGAATGAGAATGGCTCGACGATCACGCGTCAGCTCCGCCGTCTCGGTTCTTCCTGTGATTGGACGCGCGAGCGGTTCACGATGGATGAGGGGCTTTCCAAGGCCGTTCGCGAAGCTTTCGTCACCCTTTATGAACGCGGGCTTATCTATCGCGGACATTACATTATCAACTGGTGCCCGCGCTGTCAGACCGCGCTTTCCGACGAAGAAGCGGCGCACAAGGATATGCAAGGCGGACTTTATCACCTCAAGTATCCCATCGCTGGACACAAGCCGCCCTATGAAAAAATGGGCGAGGATCATCTCGTCGTTGCCACCACGCGTCCCGAAACAATGCTGGGGGACACCGCGGTGGCCGTGCATCCCGACGATCTGCGCTACAAACATCTGATCGGGAAAAAAGTAGTGTTGCCGCTCCTCAACCGCGAAATCCCTGTGATCGCGGATGCGTTCGTGGACCCCGAGTTTGGCACCGGTATTGTGAAAGTGACTCCCGCGCATGACCCGAACGATTTCGCGATGGGCCACCGTCACAATCTTGAGCAGATCAATGTCATGACGCCCGACGCGAAGATCAATGAACATGGCGGGCCGTACAAGGGGATGGACCGCTTCGAGGCGCGCAAGAAAATCCTCCAGGATCTGGAAGAACAGGGCCTCTTTGTTCGACGCGATTCCCATCTTCACGCCGTCGGCCATTGTTACCGCTGCGAAACGGTGGTCGAGCCGTATCTTTCCAAACAGTGGTTTGTCAAAATGCAGCCTCTGGCTGAAAAAGCTCTCAAGGCCCACGATGAGGGAAAGACCGTCTTTTATCCGGACCGCTGGACCAAGGTCTACAAGAATTGGCTGACGGGCATCCGCGATTGGTGCATTTCCCGCCAGATCTGGTGGGGGCATCAAATACCCGTTTGGTATTGTGAGAAATGCAGTACGGAGTACGGGGTACGGAGTACGGCGAAAAACCCGTCGACGGAAGCTCCGTACGCCGTACCCCGTACCCCGTATGAAGGTATCATTGTTTCCAGAACAACGCCTGAGAAGTGCCCTCAGTGTGGGAGCAAAGAGTTAACGCAGGATCCCGACGTTCTCGATACGTGGTTCTCATCGTGGCTGTGGCCGTTCTCAACCTTAGGTTGGCCGGAGAAAACTGAAGATCTGAGAAAATTCTATCCTACGTCCGACCTTGTGACCGCGCCGGAGATAATCTTTTTCTGGGTGGCGCGCATGATCATGGCGGGGCTGGAATTTCTTGGAGAAGTTCCGTTCACGCGCGTTCACATCCATGGCACGGTTCGCGCGGCGAGCGGCCTGAAGATGTCCAAATCGCTCGGGAATTCCATTGATCCCTTGGAAGTCATCGAAGAGATGGGGGCGGATGCTCTACGCTACAGCCTGGTCATGCTCTCGGCGCAGGATGTTTATCTTTCGCGCGAGAAATTTGAAACAGGACGTAATTTCACGACAAAGGTTTGGAATGCCTGCCGTTTCGTTCTGATGCAGATCGGGGATCTTCAGGGGGCTTCCCATGATCCCGCGCAATTTGAGAAAGATAAGCTTTCACTCCCTAGCCGTTGGATTCTTTCCCGGTTTGAGGAGAAAACTGCGGAAATCGAGCGGCTCTTGTCCCAATTTGGGCTCGCTCAGGCGGCGACCGAGCTTTATCATCTAGTGTGGGATGATTTCTGTGATTGGTATATTGAACTCGCGAAGCCGATGGTCCAGTCGGAAAACGTGGCGCTCAAAGTCGAGACCCAGAAAGTTCTTTTCTTCGTGTGCGAACGGATGCTCCGTCTCCTGCATCCTTTTATGCCTTTTATGACCGAAGAGATCTGGCAGACTTTCAAGGTGAAAGCCGGGAGCCCCGTGACCTGGCCGGAGTCCATCATGCTGGCCGCCTGGCCGGGCAGAGAGAAGCAAAGCTTTCGTGACGAGGAAGCTCAGAAGGCCATCGGTCTTTTGCAGGACGCCGTGACCGGACTTCGCGATCTTCGGGTGCGGTCCCAGATAGCCCCGACCGATAAACTGACCGCTATTTTTGTTTGCAAAGAGGCAAAGACCCGGGAGATCCTGAACACCTTCGAGAGAGAAGTCAAAGTATTGGGCCGGCTCGAGGCTTTGCAATGCGTGCTGGAATTTAAGAAGACGGGGGCGATGGCCGCGCATTCCTATCCTGCCTTCGATGTGTTCATTCCCTTGGAGGGCATCCGGGACCCTGAGGAAGAGAAAAAACGTCTCCAGAAAAAGATCCAGGAGACCGAACAATGGATCAAGAATATCCGTAACAAAGTCGAAAATCCCTCTTTTGCGGCGAAAGCACCGAAAGAGATCCTGGAAAAAGAGAAAGAGAAACTTGCCGATGCCGAAAAACTTCTCGTATCCTACCAGAACCAATTCGCCAGTTTCTGAGGCTGCGTTTCCCGGACACCCGTTGCCGGTGTCACGCCGGACACTGGGATTCCTGAAAGAAGCCCTTCACGAAGATATCGGCCAAGGGGACATTACATCGAACCTCCTGATCCCGCCACACGCTCGGGGGACTGCCCGCGTGATCGCCAAAGCCCGAGGCATCTTTTGCGGGGAACGGCTCGTGAGAGAGATTTTCAAGATCGTGGATCCCCAAGTAAAGCTCGAGTTCCGTGTGCATAACGGGGGGAAGCTCCGGCCCGGAAAAATCGTTTTCAAAATGCGCGGTTCCATCCGCTCAATCCTCAAGGCCGAGCGAACCATGGTGAATTTTCTCGGGCATCTTTCCGGGATCGCGACCAAGACGAGGCAATTCACCCAACGCGTGAAGAAATATCCCGCACTCATTCTGGACACTCGCAAGACGACTCCGCTTTGGCGCGAATTGGAAAAGGTCGCGGTGCAGGTCGGGGGCGGACGGAATCACCGTCAAGGTCTCGACGAATTCATCATGATCAAGGAGAATCACCGGATTCACGGAGATCTGAAAAAACTGCGGCGTCATCCCGGTGTGTTCGAGATCGAAGTTCGCACGCTTGGGGAGCTTTGGGAAGCCATCGGGCTTCGTCCCAAGGTCATGTTGCTTGATAACTTTACACCGCGCGAGGCCAAGCGGGCGGTGGAGATCGTCCGCAAGGAAGCCCCGGGGATTCTCTTGGAGGCTTCCGGCGGCATCACGATCGAGAATGTCCGCAAGTTTGCGGCTGCAGGAGTCGATACTATCTCTGTTGGTTCCTTGACGCATTCGGTCAAGGCCGTCGATTTTTCGCTGCTTATCGACCAATAAATCGTCATAATATTTCAATCGGGTGGCCGGTGCTCACGGTGATCCTGAAATGGGGCATTCGAACATGGTGACAGATCTGAAAAATGACCCGCTCTTCGAAAGAAGACGATATTTGGTGCCTGAAAATCCTCCGATAGGGAGAAAGGACCTTCTTTACAGATACAACGGGGTCGTGAGCCGGACGATCGCTTTTCGCACGATCATGTTGACGGTGATCGGGATTATCATCCATCTTGCTTTTTACAGTCTCGATTTCGTCATGTACCCGGCTTACGCGGCTTTTTTCCTCCAGATGAGACTCGCGGTCATTTACCCGAGCGTGTTGATCTGTATCCCGAATTTCTTTAACGCGACCAAACGATTCAGTATCTGGACTCTGGACGCCATTGTGCTGCTCCACATCGGCGGATTGTGCGCGATGATCTGGGCCTCGAACGGGGCAGCGAGCCCGTATTTCGCGGTGATCAATCTCGCGCTGATGGGCCTCAGCATCGTAAACGGCTTCCGGTTTTGGCATACCTTGGGTGTCTGTCTTGTTTCTATCGGCATGTACGTGACCGCGTGTTTGTTCAATTATGCCGGTTTTGACATGCCAAGCCTGGTCGTGGGGACCGCGCTGATGGTCGTGACGGCCTTTTTCGCGCTGATGCTCACGAAATTCTACAGCATCCAGCATTTTAATTCCTTCATCCATAATGAAGAGTTGAAGGAAAGCGAGCGCAAGCTCAGGATCCTTTTCGGGCTTGCGGATGAAAAATCCAAGACAGATGATCTGACCAAGATCTATAACCGGCGGTATTTTTTCGAGATCCTGAACGACAAGATCATGAACTGCCAGTCCTCGAAGCTGCCTTTTTACCTGATCATTTTCGACATCGATTATTTCAAGAAAATCAATGATACCTACGGTCATGTGTTCGGAGACCAGGTCATCGCCGGGGTCGCCAAGGCGGTCCGAGACATGATGCGTCTTAACAGTTACATCGGCCGGTACGGGGGAGATGAATTTATGCTGATCATCGACAAGGCGACTACGGAGGAACTATTGCGTCGCGTCGGAATGATCAGCCGGGCCATTCGAGGGCTTGAATTCTCTTTCGAAGATAAGAAGGTTCATTTGACCGCCAGTTTTGGTATTGCGAAATTTGATCCCGAAAAAAAGATGGACGAGAAAATCCTGATCGAATTGGCCGATAGCGCCCTGCTCGAGGTCAAGCGTACCGTTCGCGGGGAGATCAAGCTGGCGAATCCGGCCTAGTTTCGCTGCTGTCCTTTTGAATCCAGGACGTGAATATCGTGAAAAATCTAACGGGTAATTTTCCATTTGAGCGGAGAAAACCCCTCCCCCCGTCTCTTCCTCTGCCCCTGAGGGAGGATTTTCTCCTCAAATACAGGGAGATCGTAGATCAAACGGTAGCCCTTCGGGCTGTTATCATGACAGCCGTCGGTCTGACCATGCATGTTTCCTTTTCATTGCTAGATCGTGCCCTTTATCCGGCCCATGCTGCTTTTTTTTTACTTCTCAGGACGCTCATTGTGCCGCCCAGCTTGCTCATTTGTCTTCCCAATTTATGTAAAAAGACAAAAAAATACAGCATCTGGACGATGGACGTGATCGCACTTCTTCATATCGGCACGCTTTGCGGGATGATCTATGCTTCCGACGGCGCCTCAAGCAATTATTTCGCCGGGATCAACCTGACCCTCCTTGGCCTGGCGGTCGTGAACGGGTTTTATTTCTGGCACAATCTTGCCATTGGTCTGATCTCCCTCGTGCTTTATCTCGCCGCGGTTTTCGGAAACCAATCGGGTTTTGATCTGCCCAAACTGATAGTGGCGGCCACGCTCATGAGCGCGACCGCTCTTTTTATCGGGATCCTGACCAAGTTCTACAGCATCCAGCACTTTAATGCGTTCATCAGAAACGAACAGCTCGAGGAGGATGAGCGGAAACTTGCGGCCCTCTACAGCCTGGCCGATGAAAGGGCAAAAATCGACGATCTGAGCAAAATCTACAATCGCCGGTTTTTTTTCGAGATCCTTTCGGCCAAGATCGCGAACTCTCGTGTGACGGCAGACTCTTTTTTTCTGGTTATCTTCGATATTGATCATTTCAAAGAGGTCAATGATGCTTACGGGCACACCTTTGGGGATGGGGTCATCGCAGTCGTGGCCCGGACGGTCCGTGAGAAGATGCGCGCGAATAGTTATCTGGGCCGTTACGGCGGTGATGAGTTCATGTTGATCATCGACAGGGCCGCAACAGAGGATTTTCTCGCCCGAATCAGCACGATTCGGACGGCGGTACGGAATATTCAGCTTCTCTTTGAAGGAACCCCGGTACGGATCTCTGCGAGCTTTGGTGCAGCCCGGTTCGATCCCGCGAGTGGAATGGATGAGAAGAAACTGATCGATCTCGCGGATGCCGCTCTGCTCGAGGTCAAACGTACCGGTCGCGGAGAGATCAAACTGGCAAATCCGGCTTAGGCACTCCTCCGTCCCTTTTGTGTTCCTTCCGGGTTCCGGATGTTATAATCCTTCATCCCAACTTTTTAATTTTCTACATAAATGGTAGTTGGGATTGCCCCAATTTCTACTTCGCATAAATTGAAAGGTATTGGGACCATGAGCGAATTTAAATTGATCTCAGCGATGACGCCCAAAGGCGACCAGCCACGAGCGATACGGCAGCTGGTCGAGGGCTTTCGGGCCGGACAAAAAGAACAAGTCCTCAAGGGGGTTACAGGCTCCGGCAAGACCTTCACGATGGCCCATGTGATCGCGCAACTCGGGCTTCCCACGCTTCTTATTTCCCACAATAAAACACTCGCCGCGCAGCTTTACTCCGAGCTCAAGGAATTCTTTCCTGAGAACGCCGTCGAATATTTTGTCTCCTATTACGATTATTATCAGCCGGAGGCCTATATCCCGCATACCGATACCTACATTGAAAAAGATGCCTCGATCAACGAAGATCTCGATCGCCTGAGGCTATCCGCCACGAGCTCCGTTCTCTCCCGCAAGGATTGCATCATTGTCTCAAGCGTTTCCTGTATTTACGGCCTTGGTGCGCCGGAGGACTGGCAGGGCCTTCTCGTCACGATCGCCAAGGGGGTGCCTGAAGAGCGCGACAAATTTCTTTCGAGCCTGATCAGTCTTCAATATGAAAGGGTCGACACCGAGCTCCGGCGCGGCACTTTTCGCGTGCGTGGAGGCCGGATTGATCTCTTGCCTTCCTATGGACAGAACCCTTACCGGATCGATTTCGGTCCCCAAGAGATCGAGAGGATCACCCTGCTGGATCCGGTGAAGCTGACGGCGATCCGGGAGATCGAGAAACTCGCCATCTATCCGGCCAAGCATTTTGTGACGCCGGGCGAGCGCATCGAGGCCGCGATCGTCTCGATCGAGCAGGAAATGAAAGAACATGTCAAAAAACTCACCACGGAAGGTAAAGATCTTGAGGCGAAGCGCCTGGAATCGCGCACCCAGTACGATCTGGAAATGCTGAGGGAGGTGGGCTACTGCTCCGGCGTTGAAAATTACTCCCGGCATCTATCCGGCCGGGCGGCGGGGTCCACGCCTTACACTCTGATCGATTATTTTCCCAAGGATTTTCTGATCATTATTGACGAGTCCCATCAAAGCGTGCCGCAGATCCGCGGGATGTTCAACGGCGATGCGTCGCGCAAAAAGGTGCTGGTCGATCATGGCTTCCGCTTGCCGTCGGCCCTCGATAACCGGCCGCTTCGGCTCCCAGAGTTCGAGGCTAAGGTGAAGCAATGCCTCTATGTTTCCGCGACGCCCGGGCCTTACGAGATGGGTCGCGTGAAGGAAGTGGCGGAGCAGTTGATCCGTCCGACCGGGCTCATGGATCCTGAGATCGAGGTTCGCCGGACCGAAGGCCAGATCGACGATCTCATTGCGGAAGTGCGTGCCCGGGCCCAAAAAGGGGAGCGGACGATTGTGACCACGCTCACCAAGAAGATGGCCGAGGATCTGAGCCGCTATCTCAAGGAGATCGGGATCCATGTCAATTATATCCATTCGGAGTTCGACGCTTTCGAGAGAGTCGAGATCCTCCGCGATTTCAGGCTCAAGAAATACGATTGCCTGATCGGCGTGAACCTTTTGCGTGAAGGGTTGGACCTTCCGGAAGTGTCGCTCGTTGTGGTGCTGGACGCGGATAAAGAAGGCTTTCTCCGCAGCGACGTTTCACTCATCCAGATCGCGGGACGTGCCGCGCGCCACCTGAACGGTAAGGTCATCATGTACGGTGACAAGGTGACGGATTCCATGAAGCGGGCGATTGATGAAACGCTCCGTCGTCGCAAGATCCAGGGCGATTACAACGTGGCGAACAAGATCACGCCGGTTTCGATCCAGAAAGAGATCAAGGACGGGATCGAGCAATGGAAAAAAGCCGAGGAATTTGTTCACGACGTGGTCCATGAATCCGGCAAGGAATACGAAGCCAAGAACTACCTCGCGTTCCTGAAGACGCGGATGGAAGCCTCCGCCCGGGCACTCGAATTTGACAAGGCCGCTCGCTATCGGGACGAGATACGCCGCCTCGAAGGGGACACTTCTTCCAGCGTTTTAAAGGGAGCTCCTACTCTGGCGAAGTCCAAAAAGCGGAAGGGGGCTAAGGGTTAGAAACTTCGGGAGCCTCCGGGGCCTGGGGAGCGAGAAAAGCTTGGATCTTTTCGAGTAGGACTTCGAGATCATACGGCTTTGCGATGAAATCGCTGGCGCCCAAACCAAAGATCTCTTTCTGGATGCCTTCTTCGACATTCGCTGTGGAGACGATGACCGGAAGATTGGCCGTTTTTTCGAATTTCCGGATATTCGCCAGGACGAAGCGGCCCCCGCCGGCAGGAAGCCCGAGATCGAGCGTTATGAGATCGATCGGTTCCTTGCGGGCGAATTTCAGGGCAAGCGTTGCGTCGTAGGCTTTCAGGACTTCGAACCCGTGTCCCGTGAGAAAGGTTACGAGCGCGGCGACGAAATGATGGTCGTCATCCACGATCAGGATCTTTCTCTTTCCCATTGTTTCCATGAGATCCCTACTTCTCTTTCAGGGGGAGGAGGATGATAAAGCAATTCGGTTCCCAGGCCCCGCTCGTGGCCCAGATCCGCCCCTGGTGGATTTCCACAATGTCTTTCGTGATTGCCAGGCCAAGCCCCTGACCTTCTTCCGTGCCTTCCAGACGCTCAAATTTATCGAAGATCTTCTCGAGTTTGCTCGTGGGGATCATGGGACCGGTATTACGGCATTCGATCAGACCGAAGCTGTCCGCGCAGGAGGCCTTGATCGAGACCTTGCCTCCCGAGGGTGTGTATTTGATGGCGTTGCTCAGAAGATTGTGAAGCGCCCGAAGGATCATGGCCCGGTCGCCCTCAAAAGGGAGCGCCTGGAAACCGAGGTCCTCGCTTAGAGAGATCTTTTTTGATCCGGCGATCGCCGCGCATTCGCGCACCTGCTCCTTCAGAGCGTCCCGGAGATCAAAAGAATCCTTGGCCGGTTCCGCCATGCGTGCCTCGATCTTGTAAGTATCGATCAATCCCATGATAAGTGTGTTCATGCGGTCGGCGACGTCCTTGCACACGTTGACCGTCTCTTCTTGTTTGGGCGTCAGCGCTCCGAGGAATCCGGCTTTGAGGTTTGAAATATTGGCTTTGATCACGAGGAGCGGACTTTTCAGATCGTGCGCCAGAGACAACGCGAAAGAGGACTTGAGTTCGTCGGCTCGCTTTGCCTGTGCCGCATAGGCGAAGGCCCGGGCGATGATGCGGCGGACGATCTTATAGCCGATCACGGAGCCCAGGGTCATGATCAGGCCCGCGAAGAAAAGCACAGGACCGATCTCCGCAAGGGCCTTGACGCCGAAGGCCATGTTGACGCGCAGGATGTAGAGCAGGGCCAGGACCGGGATCACACCGGTCATAAAAAAAACAGAAAGAAGCCGTTTGTGAGGATCTCCCAGTTCCCGGGAGACAAGCGCCCGTGTGCTCCGGTCCGTTTTATTTTCGGGATTCTTTTGGCTCATAAATGATAAGAATATTCCTGAGCTGCACTGCCGTCAACAAGGAAACGCCGGGAGCTTCGCCAGATAGGCTTGAAGCTTCCGGCGGATCAGGTTGAATTTTTTGCCGCGGAGCCAGTCCTTGCGGAAAATGCTCCCGCCGATCGCCACCGCGCTTGCGCCGCTTCTGAAATAAGCCGTCATATTCTCCGGCCTCACGCCGCCGCAGGCGAGCAGCTCGATCTTGGGGAACGGACCCTTGAGTTCCTTGAAATAAGCGGGACCGAAACAACCGGCGGGAAAAACTTTAACCATGGTCGCTCCGGCCTGCCAGGCTTCGTAAATATCCTGGGGGACAAGCGCGCCGGGGAATACCGGAATCTTTTGCCGGACGCAGGCGCGGATCACGGAAGGAATCACCACGGGACTGACGATAAAGGTGGCGCCTGAGCGAAGCGCGAGGCGGAGGTCTTTGAGGTTCAGGACGGTGCCTGCTCCGATCATAAGATGCTTGCCGTAGCGTTTAACCGCGCTTTGAATGAGCCCGGCCGCGCCTTCCGTGTTCATCGTGATCTCGACAGCTTCAAGTCCTGTGCCGAGAATGCAATCGAAGAGCGGCTCCAGGTCTTCTGGAGCGATCCCGCGGAGTATCCCCAGGAGGGGCTTCCGGTGGAACCTTTTCAAATCCATACCCGCTCCTTTAAAGCGGGGACGCTCATTTTTTTGAGAAAAATGAGTGTCCCCGGATTTAATCGACCTCGGCGCTTCCCGCGAAGCTGTCATAAAATTCGCGGTAGTTTTCCTTCTTGTCACTCTCGCGGAGTTCCAGGGCTGACTTGGGATGCTCATCCAGGATCCCGGTAATGGCGTAGGGGATCACATAGCCCCATTCCACTTCTTTGCTGAGCGGGATCATTTCCTTGGAGATCACATCCAGCACTGGCCGGAGATCGAATTTCGGATTTTTGAGAAAACCGAGCAGGAGCTCGGTCGGACAATTGCCGGCTGCGCGTCCCATTCCGAAAATGGTGCTGTCGAGATAATTGGCGCCGTGAATGATAGCTTCGATCGTGTTGCCGAAGGCGAGCTGCTGGTTGTTATGCGCGTGGATCCCGATCTCCTTGGTCTTGACGATGCTCTTGGCCAGCTTGATCAGATATTCGGTGGTTTCCTGGTAAAGCGAGCCGTTGGAGTCGACGATGTAGACGGCGTTGCACTTGCACTCCTTTTCAAGCTGCTGGAGGCATTCCTTCAGGTCGATCTCAAGCACCTTGGAGATGGCCATGAGGTTCACCGCGGTCTCGTAGCCTTTGTCGGCGAAGTGATTGGCCATAGCGATCGCTTTGTCGACGTCCTTGACGTAACACGCCGTGCGGATCATCGTCACGGGGCTTTCTTTCTTGGGCTTGATGTCATCCAAGTCGACGCGGTCCACGTCCACCATGACCGAGAGCTTGGTCTTGGAGGGGATCCCTTCCGTGACTTTCAGAATGTCCTCATCCGAGCAGAATTTCCAAGGGCCGTATTTGTCTCCGGGGAAAAGTTTTTTAGAATTCTTGTAGCCGATCTCCATATAGTCGATACCGGCTTCCGAGACCGCTTTGAAGATGGCACGGACGAATCGGTCATCGAACCGGTGATTGTTCATGAGGCCGCCGTCACGGATGGTGCAATCCAGTACTTTGATCTGTTCCCGGTACATAAGTAGCTCCTTTTGAGGTGAAATGAGGGGGACATTCTACCCATAAAAGCCAAAAAAACCAGCAGGGATTAAGGTCTGGAAGGATCAGGCCAGCGGAGGGAGGGGAACGGGGCAGGCCCAGCCAAAGCAGGAAATCCCGTGGGAAACCTGCGGTTTTTGGGTTTTACCCCGAGGGGGACCGATATTGCCCGGTATGACTCAAATCGCTCGCGGTCCGGCATAATATCTATAGCCGGTATAACCCGGTAGTTCCCGCAATAAACCGCGATTCTCTTTCCAAGGGCACTCGCTACGGTAAGATCCCGCTGATGGTGGATTTACGTTCTGTCCATGCCCGGCGCTCTTTGGCTTCAAGAGATGCCATTTTTTTCTTTTGCTCTGAAAAATGAGCCTTGATCTGGTCTTGCTTTTGCGATTCCGTTAAAGTGCCGTCCAATCGAAGCTTTTTAAGAAACACTTCATTCTCTCTTTGCTGGACTGCTGCCAAGGCACGTCTTTGCTCAAGATAAACCTGATTAAGGCGGATGAGATCTTCCTGCGGGTTGGAAAATACGGGCTGTGGCTGGTTTTGTGGCGTGGATTTCTGAGGAATAGGCTTTGGCGCGATAACGCATTTATGATCCACACAAACAAGCTCGGGCTTCGGGCCTTCAGAGATACTTCTCTCACACCTCTTGGGTTTATCCGCCTCTTCAACCGCTTTCGCGAATTTTTTATTCACCGGAGCCCAATAATAACATCCCACCTCGATCGCATCACATTCCTGATCTTGCGAACAGGCGATCCACTCAGGCTTCATGCCCCTTGTCCGATCCCGTGGAAGCTGTTGGCCTTCGCCCTCAGCAAAAAGTGTCCCTGCGAATACGACCGCTGCAACGGATATCAGAACGATTGTTCTTTTCATCGTATTTCTCTCCGGGGTTGGGATTCAGGATGACAGTGCATTTGTATGGGCGCCATCGGACCTTCTCGCCCTGCCCTATTTATCGGCTCCCCCTGCGACGGGCTTAGAGAAATCTTAGCTTCGGCATCAAAGCACATACAAAAGTCCACGCAGGGGTTAGTCGAGAGGGGATGAAAGCAAAGAAGCCACCGAGGTTATCCCGCGGACTTTTGTGTTGCCGATGATAGCAAAGGAAAGATTTGAGCCTGTGATTTTTCGGGTTACGAAGCGAGGCGTTTCCCCCACCGCATACACGGCTTTTCGATTAAAGCATAAGAGAAGAAAGATATGATAACCGTCAGGATGGCCATCATGGGCATGGTGCTCCAAAAGATTACCGGGGGGATGGACGGATCGATCCATTTGGGGAAGCAAACCGAGAAAATAAAATACAATAAAATCGCGTGCAGGAGATAGATACTGTAGCTGATTTCACCAAGCAATAAAAGAACGGGATGGTTGAGGAACCTGAAGAAACGATTTTCTAAAGCGATGGGGAAGAAAAAGAGGAGTAGCAATAATGCCTGTATTGTTCCGGAAGCCTCGCGGAAACAGAAGTACAGTAAAAGGATCGCTGTGACTGAAATGAAAAAAAGAAGCGTTTTTTTGCCAGGGTTTGATAACGCTCGATCCCGTAAGCGGCGGCACAGATGCCTCCGATCAAGAAAAACTTTAAACTGAATGTCGAGAAGCCCAAATGGCCTACAGGTAGGTCCAGGTACGCTAAAACGAAAACACATCCCGAAATAATCCAAAGCGGCCATGCGGATTTTTTGGAAAGTTGTATAACGAACGCCAATAATGGGAGCGACAAATAAAATAGCCACTCGTATTTTAAAGTCCAGAAAACTGCCGCGCAAATGTGCCAGGTGTCTATAAAGCCGTTGATGTCTGGTTGTCCGTATAAAGTAAGCCATGTCACCGTTTGAGAGAGGACGGCAAGCGGGGAAATTTTGAAGCCGTAATGGCTTTCATGAATGACGATGAATAGAATGATCAGGACTGCGAACCAGTACAAAGGGAAAATTCGAAAGATTCGGGATATGTAGAGCTGGCGCCAATTGATTTTCCCTTGCTTCAAAAACAATCTTCGCGTGAAAAGAAAACCACTGATTGCGAAAAATAAAGCGACGCTGATCTGGGCGGTCAAATTGAATAGGCGATACGGTGTCCATGTCCATACGCCTGTTAAGCGAAAAAAATAAGTCACAAAGCAATGATGCAGAAAAACACCTAAAGCCAATAGGCCGCGAAGACCATCAATGGAACCCAGGCGTTTCTCTTTCGGCACAGAAGGGGGGAACATGGTCGCAAGAAACTTTGCTGTCAGCAATGCAGCGCCGAGAGAGATAACCCCCCAAAACAAACTGACCAGCGTAAGATTTTCTGTCATGACGCCTCCTGATATCTATGTCAATAGGTGCTCTCCTTCGGCACATTTTAGATCGAACTTAATCCTTTTCGTCTCGAACAGGTCGTTTCAAATTAATTCTCAGCCTAAAAAACAGAAAGGCCACCGAGGTTATCCCTCGAGGGCCTTTTGTTTTACAATTGGTAGCGGGGGCAGGATCGTCCACCGTAGGGAACTGACCTTGCGTTCCCACGGTGACGCACTTGCGCATTAAACGCAAGTGTTGAACCTGCGACCTTTGGGTTATGAAGGAAGGCGGTTAGCTTATTGAGGCGGGCATTGAGTTCATTTAGGCTGCGATAGGATCGGACATTATTTCTCTTTTTTACTTCACCCCCCAACTTTTCATTTCTTCTATATTTTGTTTCACTTTACAAATAAGCCTTTTTAAATCGTCAATCCATGGGTCTTCGGTAAAGACTTCGACTTTTTCGCTTTTCGGCTCTTGGGGATCAACATATGGGACTTTGGCCTTAAACACTGTTCTTCCATCAACGCCTATGATTACTTCCCTTGACTTAAACCTTATATAATCATCGGTGATTGAATAATGTTTAGCATTCAACAGAAATGTATATGTTATCGATGACCAAGTCTGTTTTTTTGTTTCCTGGTCGACAGCCCAATTGGTCACTCCGGTATGATGAGTAAATGCATATCCATACACTTTGGGCCAGTAGGGATAACCAGCAAAAGGAAAATACTTAATAAGTTCAAATATGTCGTGCGTTTTATCTTCTTGATTCATTCTCAAAAAACCTCCTCTAGTTAAGTATCGGTTTTTCGGTACGAATCTGAAATGGCCAAACTGTTAACAAAAGTGTTAACACCCCCTATGGGGGAGGGTCTAAAAACAGAAAGGCCACCGAGGTTATCCCTCGATGGCCTTTTGTGTGTGCGACTCGAGACATAGGTTACACCTTGTACCGGAGACATGGGTAACACTTTTTTGGAATAATGGCATAGCGGAGGTGACCTATGCCATGGAAAGAGAGTGTTCTTGTGGATGAACGGATGAAATTTGTCGGACGGCTA
>CAISGE010000010.1 GCA_903884815.1 Candidatus Omnitrophota bacterium
TCCTTCGGAATACGATCTTCCATGCTCACATAGCTGAATAGCCCGCTGTTCTCTTGATCATTGCCGCGCATCCCTCACCTCCAGAGTTGTAGAAGCCTTATTCTACCACCCCGGATGAGGGTTTTTCAGCAGCCTGCTAGAGAGGAACAACTTAGATGGGCATAATCAATTTTTTGACACAAACCCAGGGAGCGCTCCGCCCACCCAACAACGGGTTGCGTCACCCACAGCTTATCCTTGGGGTGGTCCAGCAAGGGAAGAATCAACTTCCGGACATCTTCGCTGTCATCCCGGATCTCCGCGAGGTTGATCTTTTTATCTTTTAATTTCAGAGGAAGATCGCCAAAGTTGTTATAGATGGAATGAACATACGCGTAGAGCGTCAGCATGCCGATGCCAAGCGGGATATCCCTGCGCAACTTGCGGCGCCTGGCGATAAAATAATTTAAATGCTCCATTACTTTTTTGAAATCCGTCCGCTTGATGGAAAAATACGTTTCTCCATCAGCGCTATCAATATTACAGCCGACAAAATTCAGAAGATTTTCTTTTAGAACGATATCGATAAGATCCGGGGTAAAGGTCCGAAAATTCGTATAGCATATGACCTTGAGATGCGGCAGTTCCCTATGAATAAGCCTCAGGATAGGCAGGATCTCCTTATTCAAGAATGCGTCTCCGTTCTCGCCGATGGAGATGATCTGAACATTGTGTTTCCTGCGAAATGCGGATGACTTAAGCTCTCGGACGATCTTCTCAACTAGCGCCAGGGACATAAATTTCTGCCGAACACTTACCCCGCGCTCTACAGGACAAAAAATACAATTGCTGCTGCAAAGGGTGGCCAACGATAAATTGATATGCGTGAGGGATTCTCTCGGAAAATAACGGCTCAGACCTTTCTTGATCTGAATCTCAAGATAAAGCGGCCGCGTCCACTGCTGGAACTTACTCCAAACTCGTGTTACATGCCAATTCATACTCCACCTATGTTGTTAAATGTTGCAATATGGCTTTCAACGCAAGCCGTTCAAAGCTTCGCCCGGCTCGGTGACGCGCAGGTTCGCTAATTTAAAAAAAACATTCCACGATGACGGCGCGGCAACAACCGCGTGGTATTTCTTTTTCTTGAAAATAGCGCGCAAGAGGAGCTGCGGCATATACCGGTAGCGGAAAAAGCTGATCCCGTAATGAACCAGGCGATCATATTGTTTGAAAGGTAATCCCGGCGGGTCTGGCAGCTGGCTGGAGGCAATCGTTACATAATACCCTTTGCGAGCCAAGGCTATGCACGCGTCTAATTCGTCAGGTTCTACCCGTCTTGAGGGCGTCACATAGAGCACCCTTGAGACTTGCCCCCATTTTTTCTGGAATACGCTCCGGCTTTTCATAAAAACACTTTCGCCATTGTCCGAAAGCTGCTTCATGGACACATGTTCCTTATGCCAGACATAAGCCCCACGAGCCATTCCGATGAGATACCCTGCCCGAGATATCCTCTTCGAATAATCCGTATCTTCAAAGAACATGGGCTGAAATTCCTCGGAAAGACTCCCGACTTCTTTTACAATTTTCCGCGGGACACACATGCAAAAGCCCACGCAATCAGGCATTTCAACAAAGCTCCCGGTATTTATGGCTTGGAGCTGCGCGGCATAGGCCTCCAAAGAGAGACCGTCAGGGATCCTAGCTCCAAGATTGTTGCTATTGGGATTGAGCAGGCCTATTTGAGGATATTTTGCGAAAACAGCCAGGATTTCTTCAAGCCAGCCATCGGTAAAAAGCAGGTCGTTATTGGCGAGACAAACATACGGGGCGGAGCTGAGGGTGATCCCCTGATTCATCCCCCGCACAAATCCGAGATTCTCTACGTTAATGATCGTCAGGACCTCGCAAAATGGTGTGCTTTTGAGTGATGCAAAATAAGCCGCGGTATCATCCGTGCTGGCATTGTCGATCAGGATCAGACGCGTTGGAAGTTGGGTGTGAAGCAGATAGCTTTCGACACAGCGTTGGGTCGTCTCTCGTTTGTTCCAGGCCAGCATAATCACATCGCAAACGGGGGCGTTACTCATGGCATTCTGATCCCATTATCACTCAACTATTCACTTTTAGGCCGAAGCAAGATCTTGATATTCTCGGGGCCGGAAAAGGGTAGCGAAAAAACCTTTCGCCGCCAAGGAGGCACCGCTGGTGCCGCTGATTTTTCCTTAAACTGCTCACATTTAAAAGCCACGGAGTCAAACTCAGACCGTGGACCACATCAGGTTTGTGCGCAAGATCGTATCTACAGCCATTTTATCGGCGCAAAGCTTCCCAACGCCGCTTCCAATCACCAATCTCTCCGTCTTTAGCATATTTCCGCGCCTTTCAAGCAACATTTGATCACGAAAAATGTCGGCTTGATCGCGGCATTTTTTTCGACACAGGGAATCAATGCGGCCTTGTAGGCATATTCGTAGATAAAAATTCTTAAGAGCACAGGGATCTTGTGGGGCGTTAATATTTTGTGCGCCCATCGGCGCAGAATAGTTTCGCGGATCCATTCGGGTACGTAGCGAGAGAGCAAACGAACCTTTTTGTAAAGCCGTCTGTGATAAGTCATTTTTTGGGCATAGACGGAAAAATCCGTGAAGTCATTTAATAGCGTCATCATTTCAGAAAGAGTAAACTCTTTAACGTGAAATGGCACATGAACCGCAGCTCCCTCGCAGGAGGTTTCGACGTTGGGGGTCGAAAGGATCAATAACCCTCCCGGCTTCAGCACGCGGCGTATCTCATCAAGAAAAAGCTCCGGATTTTCGATGTGCTCTATTGTTTCAAACGATACGACAGCGTCAAAGGATGCGTCTGGAAAGATTATTTGTCGCAAGTCCTTCGCCTCAAATTTGAGGTTTGAGGCGGAATAATTCTGCCGCGCGTACTGGATGGCTTCATCGCTAATATCAATCCCTATAACGCTCGCGGCCTTTTCCGAAAGCATTCGGGTTCCATACCCCGCGCCGCACGCCGCATCCAGGACGACCATGCCACCCACCAGGCCCGCGGCAAACTTGTATCGTTCCATGTGCTCTTGGTAGGTTTCGTCGGTTACCTTAAGTTTTTTGGGAACAAGCCTTTCTCCGGTAAATTCCATACCCTCACTCCTTGTTTGACGACGAAGCTCGCATTCCAACATTGATTCAGATAGTTTTGAGAATTTCTTTATTCTTCATGCATTCTCAGTAAGTCGATCGGACTAGCGCAAAGGATCGAAACATTCGCCTTGATCTTTTCGATGGGCCAATTCCACCACCGAATGTTCAAAAGATGTTCGATCAGCTCCGGGGGAAAACGCATTTTGATGACCTTGGCGGGTGTTCCCGCGATGACCGCGTAGGGCGGAACATCTTTGGTCACGGTCGATCCCGCGGCAATGACGGCACCATCCCCGATGGTGACACCCGAGAGGATGGTGGAGCGAAAGCCAATCCAGACATCGTTTCCTATTTTTGTGGTCCCTCGTGACGCCGGTTGCCCATCCAAACCCGCCCCCGGCAAACCGAAAACAATACGCAACGGATAGGCCGTGGTCCAATCCGTGCGATGATTTCCACCGCCAAAAATCGCAACCTCATTCGCGATCGAACAAAAAGATCCGATCTCGATCCTTTCACTGTCATTCCAAAGGAAAAACTCGGGCTTTCCGTAGGTGAAGCGGCCGACCTTAATGCGCGGGTCCGAAGGCTTTAGGAGCAAAAGCGTCAGGTTCGTGTTTTTTTCTTCCTTGGAATAATAGCGCCAAACCCTGGACACTCTTTTTCTGTTGCGAAGCGCAACACGGATCTTTTTAAACCAATCCATTATTACCCCTCAGAGTCGCAGCGTCCCCAGGAGCACAAAAAAGCCGGGATCTTACGATATTCAGACGATGGAGAAAATAGGCCCCCAGGACACCCAACGTCGAGAGCCCATAGGTCACGCTCCTTTTAAAGTTGATCGACGAAGCTTCCTCGAAATAGCGCACGGGAATCGGCACATCCCCGAGTTTGAAACCAAAATGGACGGCCTGCACCAGAAACTCCGTGTCAAAAACAAAATCGTCGGAATTATTCTGGAAAGGAACTTTCTCCAAGACCTCACGCCGATAGGCCCGAAATCCCGAATGGCATTCGCCGAGGTTCTGGCCGAGCGCGATATTCTCGACGCTCGTGAGGAAACGATTCGCCCAGTATTTGTAAACGGGCATGCCGGACTCGAGGCATTCCTTCCGGGTCCTCACCCGGTTCCCGAGGACCATGTCACAGATCCCGCACTTCAGGATAGCCACCGCGGCCGGGATCACGCGCGCGTCATACTGATAATCAGGATGAAGCATCACGACGTAATCCGCCCCATTCTCAAGCGCCAGCTTGTAACAAGTCTTCTGATTCCCGCCGTAACCCAAGTTCTTTTCGTGCGTGGAAACATGGAGTCCGAGGCGCTTCGCGATCGCGACCGTGTCATCCCGGCTACAGTCATCCACGAGGATAATATCCTGAACGCTTCCCTCGGGAATGCTTGCGATGGTCTTTTCGAGGGTCAGAGCGGCATTGTAGGCCGGCAAAACAACGATCACTTTTTCATTTCGTGTTGTCATAATGATCCCCTAATGCGCTTGCGGTTGAAATTTTTTAAAAGAAATGGAGAGCCCTAAAAGGAACCAGAAGACCATCGCGATCTTGGGATAATACAGGCTGGATTCGGTAAGCCCGTTGATCAAAAAACCCGCCAGGCATGCGATCAGCGCCAGAGCCACCGCTTTCAAGTAAGGGTCATCGAGCTTACGGTAATTACGGATCGAAAGCTTGAAGGCCTGAAACAAAAACCAGAAGAACGACGCAAGGCCCAGGAGGCCGATCTCCCCCGCCATATGCAGGTAGTTATTGTGTCCGTACCAGGTATCTTTGGTTGCTGCTTGTTTTTCCACGTTTTCCAGTTTGTAGCGGCTGTAATTGCTTGAAAAAGTATTGACCCCCACCCCCACCAGAGGATGATGTCGGATCATGTGGACTGTATTCTGATAAATACTTAACCGGTCCTGATTAAAGAGAATGACGGCAGGGTTATAGTGGGCCTCTTTGGCCCATTGTTTCGCATTGACGGGCATGAAAAAAGGAACCATCAGCACGACGCCGAAGAGCAAGAGCATGAGCCACTTTTCCTTTTTGATAATACTCAGGATGAGAATCGCCACATAGGCGCCCAAAACAGCTCCACGTGAAAGCGTAGTGAGAATACAGAGAAAGACCGCGCCCCCAAAAGCGAGCATGATCCATTTCCGCGCCCCCTTACAATAAAACAACCCCAATCCCGCCACAAGCGGCATAAGCGCTGTCATATAGATCGCCAGGGCATTGGGCCCGAAAAAACTGGCTGTGGGACGCGCCAGGTCGAGCATGCCCACTTGCATGGCCTGATGCCGAATAAAATCACGGCCGGTATTGAGCTGCCACGCGATATCCATAAGGATCAATCCCAATCCACAGCAGGCGGAGACCACGATCTTGGCCACATGCCCCCTGTCCCGGATCGATTCGCTGACGGCAAAGAACAGAAGAAAATAATTCAAAAGCTTGGTGATCCCGCGAATACTCGCGCTGATGCTCACGGTGTTCGTCATGGAAAGAAGTGTTGCCGCCAAAAGGCAAAGCAGCGGGATCGCGAGGGCTTTCTCCATTTTCGGGAATTCCCGCAGAAGGGCCTTCTTCGCCAGGTAGGAGATTGAAAAAAGCCCGATACACACATTGGCGGTCCCTTGCGAGAGGGCCACCGCGAAAGGCATGGCCACGATGGACCAGTAGGTGACAAAATCCAATACCGCTAAAACCTTCTCAAACGTGAGCCCTTTGATTTTCATAAGAAACAATCCTCCAGAAGTTCTTTAGATGCCTGAAAAGCTTTCGTCGACGGTCCCAATACCTATCTATTTCATCTGTGATGAAATTGGGGCTGTCCAAACTGCCCTTTTTCAAAAGAAATAAAGAGTTTGGACGGTCCCAATACCTATCTATTTCATCTGTGATGAAATTGAAGACCGGATATTAAAAGGGCTGAAGGATCACAGCTCCTGCAACCATGCTTCCAGCCCGCGCACTTTGATCCGGGCGTCGTCGAAACACGGCTCTGGATTCTCGTCCAGGGTGATAATGCTCAAGTCTTCGCAATGAAGTTCTTCCGCTGCCTCCCTTAGGGCCCCAATCTCCCTTTTCACGGTAAGAGGGTCGCTTACTTGTAAGCAGACCTGGATCAGACTTGTGCTCTGGCCGCCCTTACGGAGAAAAAAATCAACTTCCTTGGCGTTCCGGGTTTTGTAATAAAAGAGATCCCGGTTCGGAGTGAAACCTTTTTTGACGAGCTCACTAAATACCAGGTTCTCGAGAAGCCGTCCGGTGTTTTCGCTGAAGGCGTTGATCTGCGCTGAGTAAAAACCATTGTCGACGGCATACACCTTGACCGGGGATCTCAGCATCTCTCCCATTTTGAAGGAATAGCCGTGAAGGGTGCAAACAAGGTACGCGTCTTCGAGATGCTGAAGGTAATTGGAGAGGGTCGCCCAGCTGTTAAACTTAAGAATATTCGCAAGCCTTTCCAAGCTGGTCAAAGAGGCTATGTTGTTAAGCAGGTAAAGCTCAAGATCGTAGAGTTTCTGCGAAAATCTGATCTTGTGCCGCTTCACGACATCCTTGAACAGGATCGCCTCGACCAAGGTATCCAGATACCCACGTGGCTCAAGCCCCTTCATGACAAGCTCAGGATAACCTCCCCTCTTCAAGAAATCCGAAAGCGATCCCGCGGCGCCTGTCATCTGCAGGGCCTTCCGATACTCCAGGTAGCCGAAAGGAAGTATTTCTGTCTGTTTGTGACGTCCGGTAAGACTTGATGCAAGCTCTTTGCTCAAGAGGTGCGAATTGGAGCCTGTCAGAAGAAGTTGGTAACCTTGACGGCTCAGCCGGTTGACAAATAATTCCCATTGCGGGAGGTTCTGGATCTCATCAAAAAATAAATACTTCGTATCGCCGTAAACAGTCCGGATCGCTTGGAGGAGCTTGTCGTAATCGTCAACGCGATTCACTTGTTCGTCATCGAGGTTGACATAGGCGGACTGAGCAGGATAAAAATTATGAAGGCAGAACAGAGATTTCCCGGCCCTTCGCGGACCGATCACAACGCTGATCAATCCCGCGGCCAGATCCGCCTCAAAAGATTTCGTTTGGGATCTTGGGACATACGGCCTGGAAAGGATCTGCGAACGCTCTACCTTCTGCCGAACAAGCGCTTCTGCCAGCATTCTCCCCCCCCCCCCCACAAACTCTCTCTTTGCGTTGATCAAGCTGGCAAACTTAGGCCATCTCGACTGTTTTCACTCAAATAATACACCATGCTGAGAGAAAATCAAGCTTTTTACTCAGTATGAGCTTTTTTGATGAGCAAATTTACCTCTCCACGTGGGCTGATTTTATGTCCCCATCACGAAGATCAAACGACTTTTAGTGCTGTCTTGTTTTCAGCCGTCTTTCGTACGGCGTGTGTAGGGCAGTTTAAACCTGCCCTACGTCCCGGAGTCTTATGCTCACGCGAAATTACCGGAGAGCATAAGCTCTTCACAGGCATGAAAAGCCTCGTCGACGGTCACACCAGTCATGCAGGCGACCTGGTGGTGGCATTCGCTCAGACGGAAACGCTTGTAGCAGGGACGACACGGCATGGGATGGGTCAGGACACGGTGACGCCCGGCGCTGAGAGGAAACGGGCCATAGACGCGTTCATCGACAGGACCGAAAAACGAGACGCTTTTTTTCCCATGGGCATCGGCAAAGCGCAAGAAACCGGTGTCATTACTGATAAAAAGTTCGCATTTCCCTGTAAGAGCGATCAACTGCGGCAGGGTGCCGGCAGAGCAGTCCCGGACAGCCTCTTTCGCGGCCGGGTTTAGCCCGGCTAGAATGTTCCCGATCTCGGTCTTTTCGTTGGGCCCCGCGAAAATAAGGATCTGGGCCGGGTAATGCTCCACAAGGCGATTGATCAAGGCCGCAAAATGCCCTTCCGGCCAACGTTTGACCCCGGAGGAGGCCCCGAAGGTTTGTCCCCCGCAAGGCGCGATCCCGATGATGCATTTATAAACAGGTTGCCGGGAAACAACTCTTTCGTCATTCTGAGCCTGACTCTTGCTTTCGCAAGAAAGCGTTGGGCGAAGAATCTCGCGCGGAGATCCTTCGCACTGCTGCGCACCGCTCAGGATGACGGGGTTTTTCAGCAGCTCGTTAGGAGTCACGGCTTGATCAGCCCACGCTTTGCTTTCCGCATCGTCATAGATCTCCATAGGCGTGATGCGGGGCGTGATCCCGATGAGCGAAAGCACATCCAGATAATATTCCGCGGCATGCTTGGAGTCGAATCCCTCTAACGGGAGCTTCCGGTTCAAAAAACGGCCGCGTTTTTTGTGATCGAACCCGGCACGTACCGGGATCCCAGCCAGGATCGCGTAGAGGCCGAACTTGGAGTTCAGGGAAAGATCGATCGCCACGTCAATATGCTCCTTCCAGATACTGAACAGGAACGTCACAAGCATCCAGGCGCCTTCCCAGAAAGAGCGCTTCTCCGCCGCGCGGAATTCATCCCGCTCATAAATAAAAAGCTTGGTGATAAGCGGATGATTCTTGAGGAAGGTGCTGGTGCGGCGGTTGCAGAGATAATAGATCTTGGCGTCGGGGTGGGCCTCATGCAGCTGGCGCACGAGCGGCGTCGAGAAGAGCACATCCCCGATGCCGAACGGATTGATGACGAGGAACGAACGGCTCATTTCTTGAAGGTCTGTTCCAGAAGGGCGTCGATACGGTCCATGTAGTCATTGCGCTGCTGGTTCACGGGGTCGATCGCCTTTTTGACTTTCCCGACATGTGCCAGGTCCACATCCGTCCGACGCGCCTGGTCTTCAAGGTTCCACAGCTCGAAATTCTTGCGGATCAGGCCGTCGATGGCGCGGGCGATCGAAGTCGCGTCCTCGATACGGCCCACTTGGTTGAGCGGGTTGTAGAGTTTGATCTTTTCATCCCGGAGCGGCACCAGGCCCTTCTCAGCCGCGACGACAAAAGCCTCGATCTCACCATGAAGCTGCTCTTTCTGCTTCACCAAAAGCTCGATACGGGCGTCGATCTCCTGAGGCGAGAACTTGGCGCTCCCCTGTTCTTTCATTTCCCGGAGAAAGTGTTCCCGGATGCATTTGATGGAGAGCTTGTCAATAAGACTGCCGAGTGTTTCTGCCATGAGATGATCCTTCCTGGTTATTTAATTTCTGAAAGTTAAGATTTTTAAGCCGTCATCCTGATAATGAAAAATCCCGTCATTCTGAGCAAAGCGAAGGATCTCTATTTGAGATTCTTCAGCCTGAGGGCTTCAGAATGACGAAGTACCGAATAATTTACTGTCCGTCATCCTGTCCCAATTCTATTCAATTTCAACAAAGTTGAAATTGGGGCTGCACTGACAACCTTTAATTCAAATAATGTCAGTGCTGAGGACCTGTCGCAACAGGCCGAAGGATCTCACGTTGAGATTCTTCACCCGCCACCGGCGTGTTCAGAATGACGAGAACGGTGCTTAATCGTATTAAGTTCTATGATGAGCATGCGAAAAACGGGCACAGTATAGCATTGACCCTCATGGGGGAAAAACTCTAATTAGAGTCAGTTTTTAGAATCGCGGCAGCAGAGCGCGAACTTCTATCAGGAACGGACGATGCCGCCGTCAAGAACTCGCCGAGCGACTCACCGACGATCTGATGGCCTTTCGGGCGCAAATGCCCGTCCTGAGGCCAATACAGATCCTCCCCCGGATGTTTGTCAAAAACAGACTTCATATCCAGAAAAGGTATTCCCTCATCACGACAAAACGAGCTCAGGCGATCATTCAAATAGGTTCCGGCCGGAGGGTCCTTAAAGTAGATGCCGACATGAGGGGGATATTTTTTTAGCGAAAGTTGCGCTTCATGGGGGATCAGCACGATCATGAATTTCGCGCCCACCCTCTCAACTTCCTGACGCAATTTCCTGACATAAAAGAGCGTTCTCGAAAGGAGCTCTTCCCGGAAGGACACGTTTTGAAATAACGGCGATCGCTCATCGATTATAAAAAACTGATTCTCATCATTAAATTCGTCGCGCGAGCACATCACCGTTTGTTCCCGCGTCTTCTTCAGACTTTTGTCTATCATCCGATTCAGAAATTCCGCAAGGCGACTGTTCCTTAGAAGCCACTCCCTGGATCGGAACCATACGTTTCTCTCATCAGGGACCTGGTTATGCCTGCGAAAATATTTTGAAAGAGCCAGCGGCAAGCCCTCCTTATCGAGCACGCCCATGGCGGCGGCTTTGTGATCCTCAAAGACATCGTTGGCATACATCTGCAAAACCACGATATCAGGCTTGAGGGATGCCAGCTCCTTGCGAAAATACTGGAACTCCGCGATCGGAGAATAGCCGGACACGCCCGCGTTCATGACATGGACGGGCCGCGCAGGAGGAGGGCGCCTCTCATTTAGTGTCTTTTCGAAAATTGAACAATAATTCTCACGCCAGAGTACCTGCAGCGCTTCCGTGAACGAATCCCCCATCATCACGATCTTCAGGGCATTGGAGGCGAGAAACGGAGCCTCCTGACCGATAAACCCGTGGGAGTCCGTGGTATTAGCGACATTTCCCCCATTGAAGTTATAAACGAACCGGTTGTGGGGCGTATGTTTATAACCCCGATAAATATCCGAAACCCAAATGGGCCTGCCCTTGATCGCGACAAAAGCCCTCACGGCGATCTCGCCCATGGCCAGCGATAGAAAAGCGATGAGTACCCATGAAATAAGTCCAAAAATAAATTTCTTCATTGAGTCCTTTTTAAAACTATGGAATCCATCGAGGGGATTTTGCGCAGTTAGAGAGGTATGAGAAAGCGTTTATTTACCCGTTATCTCGATATGAAAAACCACGTCATCCTGAGCAAAGCGAAGGATCTCTATTTGAGATTCTTCACCCGCCACCGGCGGGTTCAGAATGACGAAGCTATATTTTTATCCGTCATCCTGAGGACCTGTCGCAGCAGGGCCGAAGGATCTCAGCTTTAAATAAAGTCCGCTAGATCCTTCCACTCGGGATTGAGAGAATTCACAAGTTCGATTTTTTTACTACGCAACCATCCCTTTATCTGCTTCTCTCTCTGAATCGCGGACATGATCGTGGGATGCTGCTCCGCAAAGATCAGGCGGCTCAGATTGTACTTTTTCGAAAAACCCACGACTCGTCCTTGCCGATGCTCCCCCATGCGCCTTAAGAGATCCGACGTAACACCTGTGTATAAAACGGTATGATTCTTGTTCGTTAAAATATACACATAACCACCGGCCTGTCTCACACAATCCTCATATTTTCTTCATAAGGATCCAAGACTAGATGCTTCCCTCGCGTCTTGCTGTCGCAAGACAGCAGCGAGGTCAGCATGACGAAGCATTCCTTCATCCGTCATCCTGTCCCAATTCTTATCAATTTCATCACAGATGAAATTGGGGCTGCACTGACAACCTTTAATTCAAATAATGTCAGTGCTGAGGCGTTCTTAAACCGAAGGATCTCACGTTGAGATTCTTCGCCTGTCCTTCGGACAGACTCAGAATGACGCCAATAGCGTATTTCCGCAGGCTACGCAACCTTCTCCCACCAGAGATGCTGGCGCTCGCCGACCTTGCGGACGCCGAAACCATTCCGAACGAGGACGGCGGAGGCTTCTTTGGATTCTTCCTCGCCGTGATTCTCAAAAACCACCTGTTTTGTCTTTTTGAGGAGTTCGGTCGCGCCTTTCAGAGCCTCGGCCCCGGCGCCCTCAAGATCGATCTTCAGAAGATCCACAGTCTCGATCGGCTCGTTGGCAAAGATCTCGTCAAGGGTCTGGGACACAAACGTTCGCTCATGCTTGGCGTCCCCTTTTTTCTGGAAAAGATTGTTGTCGCCCCAAAGAGGGTCCTGGACATCGATCGTGAAGGTCTTTCCGGGCGTTGACCATAAAGCGGCCGTGATCGAAAAGTAGCGTTCAGGCCCCATCCATCCGACCCGGAGCGCGTCCCGTGTGAACTGATGCGTCTCCTCCAGCATGTCCACGCCATAGACACGGGCGTTTTTGTTGAGGCTCAGCCACCAGCGTATCGTGATCCCGACATTGACGCCGCAATCAATGATGCAGGGGGCATTTTTCTGGATGAGCTCGCGTTCGACTTTTTCGTCGCGCAGAACGCCTTTGGCAAAATTGTCACAGAGATTCCGCACCTCATGATCCGTCCGGATCAGCCCAAAGACCGGGATGTTGACCGGCCTGGGGTTGATCTTGAGCTTTTTGCAAAGATTCAGATAGTAGCCCATGGGGCCTACGACTTTTATGAGAGCAGATAAACTCACGGCACGCTTCCTTTCCCGGTCGACAACATTGAGGAACCCGTCACAAACGGGCCATATTCTATACGAAGTCCCGGGCGGAGACTATTCTAAAATCGTAAAGCGGTAGGTGGGTCGTAGTACGTAGTATGTCGTATGTGGTAGGTCGCCCGTCATTCTGAAGCCCTCAGGCTGAAGAATCTTACGAGAGATCCTTCACGACGTGCAGCATCGTTCAGGATGACGAGAAAACGAGAAATGAGTGTCGTGAACCCCGCAGGGGCCTGAAAAGAGCCCAAGTGGGAAACGGGGAATGGGGAACGAAGTACGAGGGACGTGGTAGGTGGTACGTAGTACATGGTACATGGTACGTGGTATGTGGAAGGTGGTAGGTCGTATGTCGTGATGACGTCTTTCGCCTTACAAAATTTCGCCTTGCCAAAGAGCCGATAAAAAATCCCGCCAGGGAACGATACGAATATCCCCCGCAAGTCGCGCTTCGCGTTCATTACTGACGAGGATCGCTTTCTTGGGCTTGTACTGCTCGGTGAAAGACCTCAGCCCCCGCATATCAGAATTGTCGATCCTCGAGGCCCCCTTGACCTCCAGCGCTACCTCCCCTTTCGCCAAAACGAAGTCCACCTCCAGCCCCGATTTTGTCCTCCAGTAATTGATCTCAAAATCCTTACGGCTGTATTCACGGAACGCGGCAATTTCCATCAAAATGAAATGTTCAAACGCTTTGCCAAAGACGTCTCCTTTAAGTTCGTGGATCTTACGCCTTTGGACGCAACCCGCCACCCCGACGTCAAAGAGATAGAACTTTGCCGCCCGGGTGATCACGCCCCGGTCCTGCGACTTCTTAAACGGCTCTACAAAACGCCCGAGCAACGTATCCACCAAGATCTGATAATACTCACGGACGGTCTTCGCATCCACGCCGCAATCACGCGCGATGTTGGCAAAATTCAGCATTTCCCCATGGCCATAGCTCATCGCGTCAAAAAATCTTGAAAAAGCCGGCATATTCCGCACAAGACCTTCACTGGCCACTTCTTCCTTGAGATAATCCTGAAGATAGGCCCTGAGCGACATCTGCGCGTCATCCTGAAGATAGTGGGAAGGGATCAATCCATTATTCAGAGCCCTCAGGAGGTCCAATCGCGGTAATTCCGCGGAAACGAATGGGAACATTTCATATCTCCAGGCCCGTCCACCAAGCAGGTTGGCGTGCCCGCGCTTCAATTTTCGGGCGCTTGAGCCGCAAAGGATGAAACGAAGTCTCTTCTCCTCGATCAAATAATGGACCTCATCCATGACCGCCGGAACTTTCTGGACCTCATCGAGAATAATAGGCTGGCCCAGTTGCGCGGAGGTCAGGCCCAGAATTCTTTCGCGCAAAAGCGACGGGGCCTTGCTCACCTCAAAAAAAAGATCCGTCTCCAGGAAATTGAACGAAACGCTCTCCGGGAATTTTTTACGTAAGAAAGTCGTCTTTCCCGTCTTGCGCGGCCCCCATAAAAAAGCCGATTGCTTCGGAGGTAACTGGATATTTAAATAACGTGCTATATTTTCCATACAGAATAACGCTCCTGATTAGCTCGACTAATCAGGAGTATGCAGCATTTTGGTCCAAATGTCAAGTTGCCTGCTTTGACTGGCACCGCCCCCGTCATTTGCTAGGACGTGTAATTATTACGAATGGTTTGAATGATCGCCCCAGGATCAAAAATCGAAAGCTCCTCAGGATCTTCCAGAAACCGCTCAACGTCCTTGCTGACTGCCTTAAAATCGACACGCTCAACGCCCTGAATGAGAAAGTCGGCCAAATTCGCATCATTGATCGCGGATTCCTCTTTCTCGGTCTGGAGCACCGCATTCCTGAAAAGCGCGAGATTCGGGCGAACCTTTTTCGAAATGTACCAGATAAAATCATACCAGTCCCGGCCTTTGGTGTACTTCCTGAAGAAGCACGCGTGCATTTTTCCGGCAAAAAGTGACGAGAGATCATAATGCACGATCCTGAAAGTGAAATAGTTTTGCATCATGCCGCTTACGGCAATTCCTCCTTGAGGAGGGTTCGTGTCCACATCCCACTTGATGGCGAGTTTCTCGTCTTTCAGAGCGCTCAAGCCGAGCTCTTTGAGAAGCCCGGGAAATCGAAACAGGATGCTTCTCACAGCACCAACGGCTTTCGCTTTCGTCTCCACCTGAAATCCGTAGAGGCGAAGGCCCTTGGCCAAGGACTCACTCAGATCCGCCACCTCGATATCCCCGGCCTTCAAAAGGGAGAAATCAAGATCCTCGGAAAAACGACGGAGCTGGAATATCATGCGCAGCGCCGTCCCTCCCAAAAACGCCATGCGATCGAACAGGCCTTTTTCGCTCATGAGCTTCAGGCACAACGCCTGCATGAATTCCCGCGTCTTATTGAGCCGGACATGACGGGGCATAGCTTCCGCAAACTGCTGCTTGATGACATCGATCATGTTTTCTCCTTTCGGATCAGGTCGTTTAATTTCTCCGCCATGCGAACGAGCGTCCCGCTGCCATAGCAGGCGCCAAGATCCACGATCCGCGCCGGGTTCAAAGTTTCAAGATTCTGAAAACGGAAAGAACCGATTAGCGCCCCTTCAAAATCTTTCCGGAACTCCGGGCCGTGCAAGTAAAGAAAATCCAGCACGGCTTTTTCAGGCTCGGCCACGAATACCTGACGATCCCGTCCCTGTTTCTCCTGGCGGAAACCGCGAAAAGCGCCCGGAACCACGCGCTGATAACTGAAATTTCCGAGAGCATTTTTAAAGAACATCGTTTTCCGGGTGGTCACGGATGTCACAACCGGAACATATTCGGGGATCAATTCATAGAGAGAAAGCGCGTACTCCAGGCTAACGTAGGAAGGCTCGTAAAGGCGGTTCGCGACATAGAGGATCTCAGGAGCCGCGGTGGCATCGTCCGGAGGAAAGGCATACATCCCCTTCTTGAGCGGGACAAGTGCCCCTTTCTTAGTCCAGCGGCTGAGCTGATTTCGCGTGACCTGATATTCCGTATCCTCTTCCCGAATAACGGTTGCGCTGGGAATGACCGGCCAGCCCTGGTACTTTTTCCTGAATGCCTCGAATTTCATATCGTTTCTCCATATAATCTTATTTGATTATCTAAAGAAACAGTACAGCATTGGTAGGAAAATGTCAAATGCCATATCCTTTACCCGTATTCAAAAGCAGGAAGCGACAAGCAACAAGCGGTAGACGTCCATCCCCCGTCATTCTGCTCTGCTTCCTCCTGTCATCCTGAGGCCTGATACTTTCTTTCGAAGGGAAGAATCAGGCCGAAGGATCTCTCGTGAGATTCTTCAGCCTGAGGGCTTCAGAATGACGAGAAAACAGGAAATGGGGAACGAACAGCCGGAGAACAGTACTAGCGGATCTTGAGGATGTGCTCGACCTTGCTCTGGAGATTGGCGAGGTCGAAGGGCTTTTCGATGAAACCGCTGATCCCCTCAAGCTCAAAGAGCGGCTGCATGGTCGCGCCGGCGCCGGTGAGCATGATGACAGGGGTTTTACGAACGCGGGTCTGTTCCTGGAGGTCGTCGTGGCGGTACGAGCGGATCTTACGGAGATACGTGAGGCCGTCTTCGCCGCGCGGGATGCGGATATCGAGCATCACGCACTCGGGCTTTCCCTGCTCGGTCTTGATGAAACCTTCGGCGCCGTCATGGGCGTAAAGCACTTCATAGCCCAGGGATTCAAACTTTTCTTTAACGATCTGACAGACATCGTCTTCGTCGTCAATGATCAACAAGCGCCGTTTATTCTCTGACATTTTGGCCTCAATGCGGTTAATAACACCATGAGCATCGGCTAAAAAAGCCACGAACTGAAGGGACCTTGACGAGAATTCTATTACTCGCTCAGTTTAATATCCAGAAAATTTTTGAGCTTCCGCGAGCGTGTCGGATGGCGGAGCTTCCGGAGGGCCTTGGCCTCGATCTGACGGACGCGCTCGCGGGTCACGTTGAAGATATGGCCGACTTCTTCTAGCGTCCGCGGGTAGCCGTCCCCGATGCCGAATCTCAGGCGAAGCACTTTCTCCTCGCGCTCGGTCAGGGTCAGAAGAACGTCATCCATCTGTTCCTTGAGCATGCTGTACGCGGTGGCGTTCGCCGGAGACACTGCGGATTTGTCTTCGATGAAATCCCCGAAACTGGTGTCCCCTTCGTCCCCGATCGGGGTCTGAAGGCTGATGGGCTCCTGCGCGATCTTAAGAATGCCTTTCACTTTTTCGACCGGCATTTTCATGACCTGCGCGACTTCTTCGGGGGTCGGCTCACGGCCGGTTTCCTGGACGAGATGGCGCGACGCGCGGAAGAACTTGTTGATGGTCTCGATCATGTGCACCGGAATGCGGATCGTGCGGGCCTGATCCGCGATCGAACGCGTGATCGCCTGGCGGATCCACCATGTGGCGTAAGTCGAGAACTTGTAGCCGCGTTTGTATTCGAATTTATCGACGGCCTTCATGAGGCCGATATTCCCCTCCTGGATCAGATCTAGGAACGAGAGGCCGCGGTTCGTGTATTTTTTGGCGATGCTCACCACGAGGCGGAGGTTCGCGCCGACGAGGGCCTTCTTGGCCTTGGTGAGTTCCCATTCCCGGCGGATGATCAGCTTGAAATGCTCGTAAAGCTTCGCTTCCGGTTCCCCGAGTTCCTGGAGGATGAGCCGGTTTCGCTCTTCGATCTGGCCGATCTGGCCGCGGACCCCGCTGCGGCGGAGTTTCTTGATATCGTCCCGGTTCTTTTTGAGTTCCTTGAGCTTGGCGCGGAGATTCGCGACGATCTGCTCCACGATCGCGATATTGAGATTGAACTGGAGTAAAAGATCGGCCACATTGGATTTCTTGCGGGTCGAGCGGAACTTGCGGATGAGGAGCTGCAATTTGCGCTTCATCGTCACGATCTTGACTTCCTGATCCGTTTCGATGATCGACTCGAGCTGGATCTCGTTACTCAAGATCTTCTTGGCCAGGTCGAGCACTTCAAAGCGCGCGGCCTCGGTCTGAAAAACGGCTTTCTTCAGTTCCTCTTCGCAGGCCTCGATCTTTTTGGAGATGTCAATTTCCTGTTCCCTCGTGAGAAGGGAGATCTGCCCCATCTGGCGCAGGTAGGTGCGGACCGGGTCATCGATGCGCACGCGCTCGTATTCCTCGACCGCCGCGTCCTCTTCAAGCTCCGTGTCTTTCCCTTTTTTGGCTTCGACATCCTGGATCGCCTCGGTCACGGGTTTGCCGTTCGGGCCGATGCCGCCGCTGGTGATCTCGATCCCCTTATCGTTCAGCGCGATAATGAGTTCTTCCACCTTTTCGGGATTGTTCATTTCCTCGGGCAGCTGCTTTTTCATCTGCTCCAGCGTGACAAAACCCTGCTTCTTGCCGAGCGTAAAAAGTTTTTGAACGATCTCCTTCTGGACCTTGGCCGACACTTTCCCGGTCACAGCGGGCTTCTCCTGCGGCGCCGGAGCGGGCGCAGATTTTCCCTTGGCCGGAACGGGAGCAGGCTGGGAGGGTGCGATCTTAGGAGAGGATGCCCGGGTAACTTTCTTTGATGCTTTTTTCACCCCGTTAGATCTCCGATTTATTTTAGAATTTCAGAAACAGTTCTTTCCCGAAATGTCAATCCCGCTATCTCTGACGCAAAAAGGGGTTAGAGCACTCACGGGGTTCAAGAGTTGGGTATTATAGTTAGGTCGCCTCCCGAAACCAAGCGATTTATTCGCTCTTTTGGGAGTCCCGGGACCGCTTGAGAAGCTCCTGGTATTCGGTGGCTACCGCCCGGACCCGGGCCTCATCGCCGGATTTCTCGGCGATCGAGAGCTGCCGACGGAGTTCTTCGAGGCGTCCGGTGGCCTTTCCCTGCTTGATCTTGCCGAGGCAATCCTCGAGGATCTTCTCCCTCTCGGCGGTGTCATCCAAAGTCGCCATCACAGCCACGAGCTGCTCCCGGGACTGCGCGTCCGGGATACGGTTGAGAAGACCCGAAAGCGTGCATTTCTTCCCCTGCTCGCTCATCTGGCGAAGATAGTCAAAAAGCTCGCGGGAGGCGGGCGTCAGAAGGTCGCCGTCCTGGAGCTCTTCACAGGCCCGGTCACAAAAAGGCGGGACTTCCGCCATGAGCACCAAAAGGAGCAACTCCTCCTGCAAAGGCTTGACGGCCTTCGGGGCTTCGGGGGCTTTGGCGGGCCCGGCCGGCCGCTCTTTGGGCGGTCCGCTCTTTCTTTCCAGATAGGAGTACTCGGTGCGCAGCGACGGCTCATCCACCTGGAGGGCGCGGGAAAGACGTTTGAAATATTCCGAGAGCATGACGGTGTTCTTCACTTTGAGGAAGGTCTCGAACATTTCCCGGCTGATCTTCGAAAGTCCAAGGGCGTCGTGTCTCGGGTAGCGGGCCAGAAGCGCCTCCAGCTTGTAATCAAAAAAATCCTTGGCGCCTTTCAAGAGCGCCGCGAAAGCGTCATTCCCGCGCTTATTCAAGAAATCATCCGGGTCCTCGCCTTTGGGCAGGCTCACGAGCTTGACCTGCATGCCACCTTCGAGAAGGATCTCGAGCCCGCGCAGGGACGCGGCCTCCCCCGCTTTGTCGCCGTCATAGACCACGATCACTTCTTCCACAAAGCGCCGCATGATGCGGACATGATCTTCTCCGAGCGCGGTGCCGAGCGTCGCCACGGCGTTCTTGAACCCGTGCTGGTAAAGCGCCAGAAAGTCCATGTAACCTTCCACGAGGATCAGATTCGGCCACTCGCGATCAATGTATTTTTTGGCAAGATTGAGACCGAAGAGTTCGCGGCGTTTGAAGAAGATGGGCGTCTCCGGGGAATTGAGATATTTGGGTCCCTCCTGATCGGCGATCAATCGGCCGCCGAACGCGATCGTCTTGTTCTGGAGATTCAGGATCGGGAAAAGGAGCCGGCCGCGGAAGGTGTCGTAGTAATTCCCTTTGGGCGACTGCTGGATCAGCGCGGCGAGTTTGAGGAGCGCCTCGGGGTATTTTTTCTTCATCAGGTGATCGAAAAGCGTGCGCCACTCGTTCGGCGCCCAGCCGAGCTTGAATTCTTTGATGATCTCGGGAGTGATCTGCCGCTTCGCCAAATATTCCCGCGCGGGAGCCCCGGCGTCTTTCAAAAGGAGTTCGTGATAAAAATCCGACGCGACTTGACACACTTCATAAAGCTTTTCCTTCTGCCCACCGTCCTCCCCGCCCTGCGACCGTCGCTCCGGCAGCGTAATGTGCGCGCGCTCCGCGAGGGATTTCAGGGCCTCGGGGAAAGTCATATTTTCGTGCCGCATGAGAAAGCTGAACACATCGCCGCCGGCGCCGCAGCCAAAACAGTGGAACATCTGCTTTTCGGGCTGCACCATGAACGAAGGGGATTTTTCCTGATGGAAGGGACAGCAGGCCTTGAGATGCCGGCCGGCGCGCTTCAGAGGAACGTATTGGGAGATGATCTCGACGATGTCATTGGCCACGCTGACCTGCTCGACGACGTGGTCCTCAAAGCGCGTCCCGGGGTTCGGAGTTGCCATCACACGCTCTTATCCGGTACCGTGTCAAGTTTGAAATAAAGGTCACACGGTACCGTCCCAATTCTTATCAATTTCCGCGATGCGGAAATTGGGGTGGTCCCGCCGGCCTTTGAGGTAAAAAAAATGACCGTCGGTACCGCACTGTGAACCCTTAGAATTAAATCTGACACAGTGCTAGCCGCCGGTGGTTTTACGCGTCACGAGCGGCTTCTTCTTGGCGTCCGGCTTGTAGAAGGGTCCCACCACGACTTCCTGGAGATCCGGCACGAGCCGCGCAAGCGCATGTCCGGTATAGGTACGTCCCTGCTTGAAGGCTTTCTGCAGCGCATCGATCGGAAGGAATAGAAGGAATTGCACAATGAAGCTCATGAGAAGCAACATCCGCAGTCCCCCGAGCACCATCCCGCCGAGTGTTTTGAGCAATCCCTGGGCCTCGACTTTCAGGATCTTCCCGAAAGCATTGAGACACCACGACACGGAAAGCCAGCAAAAGATAGTCAGCAGGAAAAATGCGAATCCATTGGCGATCGCCTTGGGGATCAGCGTGTGCAGGGTTATCACATCCGCGAACTGGCCGTAGAAACTGACCACAAGCATGCTGACAAGAAAGATCCCGAGCACTTTCCCAAACATCTCGCTGAAGCCTTTGCGGCTTCCAATGGCCAGCCCCCAGAGCATGACAAATAAAACGATCCAGTCGACGGGCTGAAAACCTTGCAAGGCCACGACCACGGCGCTTTTATGAAGACTTTCGACGAACTGCCAGAACCATTCCATTTTTTTCAGCTCCTCACGGGTTCTCCGGGAATCGCCCGGAAGCCACCTTCTAAAAAATTCGTCAATTTGAAGGGTATGATACACCCTCGAACGTTTTGTGGGTACTCAAAAAAAGAAACGACCGCTGAAAACGCCACGCTTTTCTAGAAGCGGTTTCATAAATATGCGTAACCCTATAAATGGCACGTCATTCCCGCATGCTTTAAGCGGGAATCCAGGATTGGTTTGCATTCTGGATCCCCGATAAGAACATTCGGGGATGACAGCCTAATGCATATTGCCCCAAAAGCACTTACAGTGACTTAAGAAACCGCCTCAAAAAAGAAGACCGCGAGATCCGGCTACGCGGAAAGAATGCCGGAAAAACGGAGCGCCGCCACGATCCCCACAAAAGCGGTGTCGGCCTTAAAGAGAACTTCGCCGAGTTCCACGAACCGGAGATTTTTCTCACGGCGATGCCACTGAGCCCAGCGGATCTCCTCCGCCGAAAACCCTCCCTCGGGACCGATGAACAGATTTAAATTCTTGACCTTGCCCCGGAGCCCTCGAACTTCTTCGAGCCACTGGGGAAAGGGAATGGAATCCGCACCGGGATGAAAGATCACGATAAGATCTTCGGCCGAAAGACTTTGAATGGCTTCTTTGAAACTTCGCGGGGTTTCGATCCTGAGGAGCTTCAGACTCCCGGATTGCTTGCTGGCCTCGCGCGCGATCCGGTTCCACCGCTCCACGATCTTCCCGGTTTTTTCGGCGGAGACCTGGACCTCGCCGTGTTCCGACGTGATCGCGTGGAACTCGTGAACCCCCAATTCCTGGGCCTTCTCGACCAGGAGATCTGTCTTGCCTTTGCGCAACATCACCGGAAAGACCCGCAGTTCGAGGGCATCGTTAAAAGAACCTGTTTTGATAAGGACCTGCCGCACATGAAGGCATGTGCGACCGTCCGCCGCGAATTCCCCTACCACGGCCTCGGCTTCCCCACCCTGTCCATCCGTCACAAGACACGCGTCGCCGGGCTTCAAGCGGATACTGTCCCGGAGATGATGGCTCTCAGCGGGATCCAGCCACAGATCATGCGGGGTATTTTGCAAAGTCTGGCCGGTAAAAAAACGCCGGAGTTTCCGAGGCTTTTGTCTGTCGGACATCAGCAATCCTTCCACAACCCATTTCAACCTACGCGGTTGAAATGGGTTAAAAAATCAGTTGCGGTAAAAAAAAGACCCGCGGGTGAAATCCCGCGGGTCCATGTTCATTTGAAGAAAATACGGAAGAACGAAGATCAGCCGGATTATTTCTTCTTGGCTTCTTTCTTCTTGTCTTCCTTCTTGGGCGCAGCCGCAGCGGCAGCGTCTTTTTCTTCCTGGGTCTTCTTATGGCGGATCACGTTCTGGGCCAGCGGTCCCTTTTCGCCCTGGACGACATCGAATTCCACTTCTTCGTCAGGATTGAGCCTCTTGTACCCCTCGCCCTGGATCACGGAATAATGGACGAAGATATCCTTCTCCTCGCCTTCCTTGCGGAGGAACCCGAAGCCCTTGACGTTGGAGAACCACTTCACTTTACCCTTGTCTGCCATAACTGCCTCCTTGAAAACTTTGAAAATTCACTTTCGCGCCACAGACAATCCGGGCGCGCCCTGCACCTGCTACTTCACCTTGATCTTTAAAATAAGTCCGGGTTTAAAAACGACGACTTTTTTTTCAGGGACCGTCACTTCCTCGCCTGTCCGGGGATTGCGTCCCAACCGTCCGCGACGGGTCTTGACCTTGAAGACACCAAAGTTCCGGAGTTCCACGGTCTCGCCACGCTGAAGACTGTCGGAAATGACATCGAGGGTTTTCTGGACGATCTTCTTGACATCGATCTGGGTGAGATTCGTTTCATTCGAAACTTTCATCACGATATCTTTTTTAGTCAAGGGACCACCTCCTATAACGAAGAAGCAACAAAGTTTTTCCCAACTGCTTGTCCTGTTTGAAGATGCGAGAAAAATAGCAAAACATCAGGCCTGTGTCAAGCAATTTAAGTTGTAACTTCAAGCAATATCGTGGTTTAACGAAAGACAGAGGTTCTAGCAGTCCACTGAAAAACAATATTGTTGTCATTCTGAGCCCCTCGCGGGCGAAGAATCTCGAGCGGAGATCCTTCACGATGCAGAGCATCGTTCAGGATAACGCATTTTTTCAACAGCCTGCTAGGAGCGGATCTTGACGGAGTTTTCGCCGAGGAGGTGCTCGAGTTCGTCGAAGAGAATATCGGAAACCGCCACCTTGAGATCCGCGCCGGAATCCAGCACGGTCATGCGCCCTTGAGGGTCCTGAAGCGTCAAATAGACCGGCGTGCCACCCTTGTGAGCCATCAGGATACGCCTCACTTCCCGGAGCGTCTCGGAACCCAGTCCCGCCGTCTTGAGATTGATGGCGATCATGCGGGTGTAGCGCTTCGGCACCTCTTCCAGAGGGATGATCTCATCGGCCAGGAGTTTTGCCACATCGTCCCGGGCGTCCACCTTACCTTTGACGAACACCAGCGCGTCTTTCTGGAGCAGCGCCCCCGCGGCCTTGAAGACGGTCGGGAACACCACCGTTTCGCAGGCGCCGTTCAGGTCCTGAAGACTCAGGAACGCCATCTTGTCCCCTTTCTTGGTCAGGATCTCCTTCATCGTATCGATAATACCGCCAATCGTCACATCGGCCTGATGATTGAACTCCGAAAGATTGGCCGTCGTGGCCGTCGCGTAATTCTTGAGGATCTTCGCGTATTTCGCGAGCGGGTGTGAGGACACATAAAAACCGATCAGCTCGCGCTCATAGGCCAGCTTCTGATTCTCCGGCCACTCCGGGATATCCGGCGCGGTGGCTTCTTCGTCATGAAATCCCTCCGATCCCCCGCCGCTTTCAAAAAAAGAAAGCTGCCCCCGGCTCCGGTCTTTCTGGGCATTCGCCCCCATTTCCAGAACGCGGTCAAGCATCGCCATAAGCTGAGAACGGTGCAGTTTCCATTCGTCGAAAGCGCCGCATTTGATCAAACTTTCAAGGACCTTGTGATTGCAGGTCCGCAGGTCGACGCGCTGCACAAAATTAAAAAGCGAATGGAACGGCCCGTCTTTCAAGCGTGTCGCGATAATGGATTCGATCGCGGTCGACCCCACATTCTTGATCGCGGCGAGGCCGAAAAGGATGCGATCCCCGGCGCAGGTGAAATCCGAGAAGCTTTGATTTACGGCGGGCGGAAGGACGTCGATCCCCATTTTCTTGGATGCCTCGATATATTGCACGACCTTGTCCGTGTTGCTCATTTCCGAAGTCAGGAGCGCCGTCATGAACTCCACCGGATAATGGGCCTTGAGATAAGCCGTCTGATAGGAAACCGCCGCGTACGCCGTCGAATGGGATTTGTTGAAGCCATACCCTGAGAAAAAGTCGATCAGTTCCCAGATCTTTTCGGCGACCTTCTCCTTGCAGCCGCGCTTGATGGCGCCTTCCATGAAGCCCTTCTTTTCCTTGGCCATGACCTCCGGAATCTTTTTCCCGATGGCGCGGCGCAGCGAATCAGCTTGGGCCAGCGTAAACCCCGCGAGATCGCTCACGATGCGCATGACCTGCTCCTGATAAAGGATAACGCCGTAGGTCTCCTTGAGGCTCGGCTCGAGCGCCGGATGATCGTACTTGATGAGCTTGGGATCGCGCATGCGCTTGATGAAGTCATCCACCATGCCGCTTCCGAGAGGACCCGGGCGGTAAAGGGCGAGCAAGGCCACGAGATGCTCGAAGCGGCTCGGCTTCATTTTCTTCAAGATATCGCGCATCCCCGAACTTTCAAGCTGGAACACCCCGAGCGCGTCGCCTTTGGCCAACATCTCATAAGTCGCCGGGTCATCCTCTGGGAGCTTTGAGATATCGATCTTTTCGCCGCGCATTTTTTTCACGATCTTCACCGCTTCATCGATCACGGTAAGCGTCTTGAGGCCCAGAAAATCCATTTTGAGCAGACCGATTTTCTCCAGATCTTTCATCGTGTACTGCGTGCAAATCTGGTCCTCGGTCTTGTAAAGCGGCACATGTTCCGTAAGCGGCACATCCGAGATCACGACCCCGGCCGCGTGGATCGAGGCGTGGCGGGAGAGCCCTTCGAGGGCCTGCGACGTTTCGATCAGCTGCGCCATCCGCACATCGTTCGCCACCATGTCCTTGAGGGCCGGTTCACGTTCGAGGGCGAGCTTTAAGGTCATTTTGAGTTCCAGCGGGATCAGCTTCGCGATGCGGTCCACTTCCCCGTACGGGACCCCCATCACACGGCCCACGTCGCGCACGGCGGCCTTGGCGGCCATGGTCCCGAACGTAATGATCTGCGCCACGTTCTGCGTGCCGTATTTGCGCTTCACGTAGTCGATCACTTCGTCGCGGCGAACATAACAGAAGTCGATGTCGATATCGGGCATACTGACGCGCTCGGGGTTCAAGAAGCGCTCAAAATAAAGATGATAGCGGATGGGATCGACGTCCGTGATATGAAGCGAGTACGCCACAAGACTTCCCGCCGCAGACCCGCGGCCCGGCCCCACGGGGATGCCCTTCTCCCGGGCAAAGCGGATAAAATCCCAGACGATCAGGAAGTAACTGATATAACCCATTTTGCTGATCAGATTGATCTCGAGGCGCAGACGCGCCTCATAGTCCGGGGGAATTTCGCCCCCGAAACGTTCGCGCAGAAGACGGAAGCAAAGCTCTTCCATGTACTGGATCTGTGTCTTCCCGTCCGGCGGCGCGAATTGCGGCAGGAAGATCTTGTCAAATTCCAGTTCCAGATTGCAGCGCTCGGCGATCTCGACTGAGGCCCGGATCGCCTGAGGGATCTCCCGGAAGAGGCTTTTCATTTCCTCCGCGGACCGGAGATAATACTGATCGCCCTGGTAGCGCATGCGGTTCGGTTCATCGAGCTTCGAGCCCGTCCCGATACAGATCAGCGCGTCATGCGCCATGGCCTGGTTCTGGTGGATATAGTGAACGTCATTCGTGGCGACGATGCCCAGCTTGAGCGCCTTGGCAAGCTGAAGCGAACCCTGAGCAACTTTTTTCTGGGGCTCTAGCCCATGCTCCATGATCTCGAGAAAGAAACGGTCCCGGCCGAAGATCCCGGCGTATTCCTCCGCAACCTTGCGGGCATCCTCCATCTGATCGTGATAAAGGTAATAGGGCACTTCCCCTTTCAACCCGCCGGAAAGCGCGATCAATCCTTCGGAATGTTCCTTCAGAACGGTTTTATCAACACGCGGCCGGTAATAAAATCCTTCCACATAGCCGAGACTCGAGAGCTTGATAAGATTCCGGTAGCCCTTCTCATTCGTGGCAAGCAGCGTGAGATGATAAGAAGCTTCCTTGATGCCATGCGCCTGACGCTCAAGGCGGGATCCCGGCGCCACATAGGTGCTCATGCCGATGATGGGTTTGATCCCCTCTTTCATGGCCTTGGTGTAGAACTGGATCGCACCGAAAAGATTGCCGTTGTCGGTCATGGCGAGCGCGGGAAAGCGAAGCTCCTTGGCGCGGGTCATGAGCTCGCTGATCTTGCAGGTGGCGTCGAGGAGGCTGTATTCGGTGTGGCAGTGGAGATGGACGAAGTCGCTGTGGCTCATTTCGCGTACGGAGTACGGGGTACGGCGTACAGCGTAAAAAAATCAACCCTGAAGTTCATAAGATATGCTTTCACTCCGTACACCGTACGCCTTACGCTGCACGGGGGCTACTCCCACTCGATCGTGGCCGGGGGCTTGCTGGAAATATCGTAGGTCACGCGGTTGATGCCGCGCACTTCATTGATGATGCGGTTCGAGATGCGTCCGAGAAGGTCATAAGGCAGCTTGGCCCAATCGGCCGTCATACCGTCCAGACTCGTCACCGCGCGCACCGCGACGGCGTTTTCATACGTGCGCTCATCCCCCATCACCCCGACGCTCTGGATCGGGAGGAGTACCGCGAAAGACTGCCAGACCTTGCCGTAATATCCGGCCTTTTTGATCTCATCGACGACGATCCAATCCGCGGCGCGCAACAGATCGCAGCGGTCCTTGCGAACCTCGCCCAGGATACGGACCGCTAGCCCCGGACCCGGGAAAGGTTGCCGGCCGACAATGTCCTTGTCGATCCCGAGCGCGGCCCCGACGGCGCGAACCTCGTCTTTGAAAAGTTCCTTAAGCGGTTCCACCAACTTGAATTTCATGTTCTTCGGAAGCCCGCCGACATTGTGATGACTCTTGATCATGCTCGTGGGCCCGCCAAAGTAAGAGACCGACTCGATCACGTCGGGATACAAAGTTCCCTGCGCGAGGTACGGCACTTTTCCGAGCTTGTTGGCTTCCGTCTGAAAAACATCAATGAAGGTCTTCCCGATGATCTTCCGCTTTTTCTCCGGATCGATCACGCCCTTGAGGCGCGAGAGAAAGATCTTCTCCGCGGCGATCACTTTCAGGTTCATCTTGAAATGTCCCCGAAAGGTCTTGTCCACGCGTCCGACTTCGTTCAGGCGCAGGAGACCGTTGTCCACGAAAATGCAGGTGAGTTGTTTGCCGATGGCTTTATGGATCAGCCCGGCAGCGACCGAAGAATCCACGCCGCCTGAAAGTCCGAGCACGACACGGTCTTTGCCGACCTGCTGGCGTATCTTCTTCACAGCTTCTTTGATAAAGGAACGCGCGGTCCAACTCTGTTTGCAGCCGCAAACACGGGTGAGAAAATTCCCGAGGATCTTGGAACCCAACTCGGTATGCGCGACCTCGGCATGGAACTGTATCGCGTAGATCTTTCTTTTCGCATGCCCCATCGCGGCAAAGGGAGCATTCTCGGTGTGTGCGAGGCGTTCGAACCCTTTCGGAATGCGGTCGAGCTTGTCGCCGTGGCTCATCCAGCAAGTGATCGTCTTGGGGATACCTTTAAAAAGCGGGCTATTGCGCTTGGAGATCTGGAGCTTCGAGAAGCCGTACTCCCGTTTTCCGGATTTATGCACCCGGCCGCCGAGCTTGTGCGAAAGCAGCTGCATGCCGTAGCAAATCCCGAGGATGGGAATGCCGCAATCAAAAAACCGCGGGTCCGGCATGGGCGCGTTCTTCGCGTAAACGTTCGCGGGAGATCCCGAAAAGATGATCCCCGTGGGCTTGTCCGCGAGAACCTTCTCAAAAGACACGTGAAACGGATAGACCTTCGAGAACACCTTGGCCTCACGCACACGGCGGGCGATCAGCTGCGTGTACTGCGACCCGAAATCAAGAACGACAATGGTTTGGTCCATTTTTGGAGTCCTGTGTACGGCGTAAGGCGTACGGGGTTTTACTTCGCCGTACTCCGTACACCTTGCGCGTTACGCTATTTGCACATTCCTAATTTCTGCGCGGCTTGAAAAAGCTTTCCTTCGGTCTTGATCGCCGGGGCGATCACGATCTCGGTAAGCTGCATCTCGCGGATATTCTTGGCGCCAACACAACCCATCGACGTGCGAAGCGCACCCACCAGATTCTGCGTCCCGTCATCAAGCCGCGCGGGGCCAAAAAGGATCTCTTCAAGCGATCCGGTGGTTCCGACATGGATGCGGGTGCCGCGCGGAAGATTCGCGTGCGGCGTCGCCATGCCCCAGTGATAGCCTCGCCCGGGAGCTTCTTTTGTCCGAGCAAAGGCGGAACCGACCATGACGCCGTCCGCGCCGCTGGCGATGGCTTTACAGATATCGCCGCCCGAGGACATCCCGCCGTCGGCAATGATTGACACATATTTGCCCGTTTTCTTGTAATAGTATTCTCTGGCTGCAGCGCAATCCGCCGTCGCGGTCACCTGCGGCACGCCGATCCCGAGCACCCCACGAGACGTACAGGCCGAACCCGGGCCGACACCCACCAGAAGTCCGGCGCAGCCGGTTTCCATCAAATCAAGTGCCACTTTGTAGGTGACGCAATTCCCGAGGATCACCGGGATCTTCATCTTCTTGCAGAGTTTCTTGAAATCCACGACCTGGTAGGCCTTGGCGATATGGCGCACCGTGGTCACCGTAGACTGGACCACAAAAATATCGGCGCCGGCCTCTTCGGCGATCTTGCCGAAACGTTCGGCGCGCTGGGGAATGGCGGAAACAGCACAAGGCACTTTTGCCTTTTTGATCTGCTGGACGCGCTTGGCGATCAGCTTTTCACTGATCGGCTTCACATAAAGCTTCTGGACGAGTTCCGTCGCCTTTTCGGGCGTCGCCTTGGAGATCTCTTCCAGGATCTCTTCATAATCGTCGTAGCGGGTGTAGATCCCTTCGAGATTCAGTACCGCGAGGCCGCCAAGCTTTCCCATGGCGATCGCAAACTTCGGGTCCACCACGCCGTCCATCGCAGACGCCAGGAACGGGATCGGGAGCGTCATGTCCCCCAACGGCATCTGGATATCCACTTCGTCCGGATTGATCGTCACATCGCCCGGCACCAGGGCGATCTCATCAAAACCATAGGCTCTTCGTGCTTTACGGTCGCGACCGATAAAAACGGACATAGAATTCTCCTCTAGTTAAGCTCGATGATTGAAGAAAAAAGACGAGTGCTCAGGCGATGACTTACGGAGTTTTTCTTAAAAAGGTGTGTGAAGTGCGTCGAAGGCTGTCCCATTTGCGGTATCATACAAAAGCATCCCGGGAATGTCAATAAACTCAAATTGAAAAGTCCTGAGACCGCGCCCTCTCAGTAAATCCCCGTTGAAGCCTCTTTTGTTCCCGTGTATTCTAAGCCCGATTATGGAAAAAGTTTATGCCTACATCACCCATTGGACCGACCTTTTGCTGCAAAAGAAGCGAACCCTTTTCGTTTTGGGCGGGCTCGCGGTCTTTCTGACTTTGAGCGCCGTCTCCATTTTCATCCTCCTGAAATTCCCGAACTCCGGGGACGAATACCTCTATCTTTACCAGGCCCGGACCTTTCTCGCCGGCAGGTTCTCAAACCCCGCCCACCCCTTGCAGCATTTTTTCAAGTTCACCTGGATCTTATTCAGAAAAAACCGGGTTTTCTGCCACTTTCTTCCCGGTTGGCCTCTCTTCCTCGCGGTGGGAATGGTCCTCAAGATCCCGGCTTATCTGATCGGGCCGCTCGTCGGGACTCTCTCCCTCGGCGCCCTCTTTCTGCTCGGCAAAAAAATCTACACGCCACGCATCGCCCTGATCGCGGTTCTGCTTACGTTCTTTTCTTCCTTTTTCATCTTCAACGCGGCTTCCTATTTCTCCCATACCCCGTGCTCGCTTCTCCTCATCCTCTTCGTGTACGTCAGCCTCAGATTTGAAGAAACTTCGAGAACTCACGCAGGTTTACTCTCCGGTTTTCTTTTCGCTGCGGCGTTCATCACGCGCCCTTTCAGCGCCCTTTTGTGCGGACTCCCCATGTTTCTGCATCTGCTTCCCGGACTTCTGAAAGCTCCGAGAAAACTGCTCCCGCTCCTGTCAGGAGCACTCCCTGTCTTTTCATTCCTCCTCTTTTATGACTACCAACTCACGGGCAATCCTTTTTCCCTTCCGATGCTTCTCGTGAAGCAGAACCGGCAGTGGGGGGTCAGCATTCTCCAAGTACAAACACTGATCTATTACCTGAAAAAACTCTTCCTGTGGATGCCGGTCTCTTTTCCAGTCCTCTACTTCGCGTCTCTTTGTAAAGGTCTGACGGCAAGAAAAACTTTACCCTCCGGGGAGATCCTCCTCGGCAGCTTCTTTCTATTTCAGATCCTGGGACAATTCTTCTTTATCCCCACAGAGGGAAATGCCTACGGCCCACGGTATTATTATGAATCCTTTCCTTTTCTCGTGCTCTTTATCACCGCTTTTCTTTTCAAAGAAACCACGTACTCGCAAAAAGGCATCCTGGGGAAGCTCCTGTTTGTATTTTTCTTGATCAGCCTTCCCCTAAGCGTGCCTCCATGGATCAATCATCTCAAAACTGAAAGGGCCGTGATCCTGGAAAGGAGCGACCTCTACCGGACCGTGGAACTTCAGAGGATACAAAACGCGATCATTTTCATCGGCAGTGGCACCGGAACGATACGGCCCATGAAGATTTATGACCTTACCCGTAATGACGGAGACTACCAAAACAGCGTTCTTTACGCGATCGACCACGGGAGGGGGAATCGAGCGTTAATGAGCTTTTACCCGGACCGGACTTATTACCATTACCATTATGACAAGAGACTCCGCCAGGGATCCTTGAAACGCCTGGCCCCCTTCCCCCGCAGGTAACCCCGAAATACGGGCGCCCCCACGCTCCCTCAAAGGAATTGACGGCAAACATATCCTCAAACTAGCATCAACCCGCCCGATCGCTCATCGCAGGAAAACGTTCTTCTGAAGAAGAAAATCAATCGCAGAGACCCTTCCAGAAGTATCTGTCAAAGGTAGGGGGAGAATGTTTTTTGAAGCAGTTTCAAGAGCTACTTAACTTCAATAATGGTGTGTCATTGCGAGGAGCCCAGAAGGGCGACGTGGCAATCTCTCTCTAAAAAAATGAGATTGCTTCGCCTACGGCTCGCAATGACACTACGGCTTAAGGGGTTACAGATACGCATGAAGCAACTTCAAGAGCAAGGCTGTTATATTCAAGGGTGAGATCTAATTCGGATCCTATCCCTGCTTAAAGAGGAAAGTGCGAAAAGGGTGGCACAAAGAATATGCCATCACCAAACGTAGGAAGAATTGTCCCCGCCGGTTGTGTTGTCCCCACCGGTTGTGTTGTCCCCGCCGGTTGTGTTGTCCCCACCGGTTGTGTTGTCCCCGCCGGTTGTGTTGTCCCCACCGGTTGTGTTGTCCCCGCCGGTTGTGTTGTCCCCACCGGTTGTGTTGCCGCCTCCGCAAAGGCAATCTTGGGTGCACTCCGACCCTCCGGTAATTGATGCGCAATCTTGGACCCAAGTTTGCGGCCCGCCCTGAGCCATCCAATCACATTCTTCCGGAGGGTTAGTCTTGATGCCATCCCCACAATAGGTGCAGACGCAGCCTGAGCACCCATAAGTTTTATCTGCACCATATATTTTTTCGCAATCCGCTTGAATCGTCGTACTAGTATCGTCACATTCTTCCCCGGGATCCGTGCGCCCGTCAGCACACATGACGGCAGCGCATAGGCCTGTTTGCTTATCGCATGCTTGGCCAGGATCGCAGCAGGTGCCAATAAAAGCTTGATGGTTATTTATAGTAGGGTTGTTATCAATATTTGGGTCAGGAACAGGAGCACACCATTGAGCTGTTGGACAACAGGCACAATCTTGTCCACCCAAATTGCCACCAGAGCAGGCGCTGGTTAGACCGAAGTGCACCGAAGTCCAGCCTCCTAGGGGGTGCTCATCGCATTTTATCTGTGGGCCGCCGTCTGCGCCGTACATAGGGCAGCAATCATGGCTGCCGGTGCCCGTGGGATGCCCCGGGTAGGGGGGGTCGGGGGGGTATCCCCAACGCGTATCCATTGAAGCGCTGCCGTCAACGTTCTGGTAACACTGGAGCTTCTCGGGACAGGGGGGACAGTCATTGTAACAGGTCCCATCGTCTCTGTTGACGCAGGTGCAATCGGAGGGAAGTGTATTATGTTCGCATTGTTGTTCAAGCAGTTCACAGCAATTTGCGCCTGGCCCACAGGAACCTCCATACTGAGGTCCGCCGCTATTGGTCAGTTTTGGAAAATTGCCGTCTTGCCCCGTCCAGCAACCCCCGGAAAGAAAGCCATAAAGATCACTCTCCTTATCTTTATCCTCGCCAAGAACTGGTGGGGGGGTATGAAGCAACGCCTTAGCCGGCGAGGATCCGATAGCGTTAGGAGCATTGTTTTTCACCCAGGCACAGCTGGAAATAGTGCTATTTCCCTGTATATATTGTCCCGCGAAGCCGCCAACGGATTGGGTCCCCGTCACCTTCCCGGCGCTAAAGCTGTTCGAGACGCTGGCTCCGGTCTTAAGCATCCCCACCAAGCCACCCGGAAAAGCGCCACCGGTGACCTCACCCGTGGCATAGCTATTAGAAACACTGGATTGCAGCATCGACCCCACCAAGCCGCCTCCCTGGGAGGAAGCGTGTACAGCGCCGGTGCTGTAGGCGCAAGAGATGGACGGAGAATTAAGGGCCGTCCCCACCAAGCCGCCGACATCCGTAGACCCGATTACAATGCCCATGCTGTAGGATTCGGAGATGGGACCAAACAGATTATACCCCACCAAGCCGCCGACCATATAATGCCCTCTCACACTGCAATGGTGATAGCTTAGAGAGATGCTTGTGGCCTTAGAATACCCAACCAACCCACCGACATAATCGATGCCGGACACCTCTCCAAGAAAGGAATCGCTGACAATGGTACTTCCAGTAGCAAAGCCAACCAATCCGCCAATGTAATTGCCAGTTCCGGCCACCGTCGTGCTGCCCGGGATGTGGGAATTGCTAATTTTCGAGCTCAATGTCAGAGACCCAACCAACCCGCCTACATGCCCGACTCCGCTCACTGCTCCCTTGAAAGAATCGTTGGTAAAGATACTTGAAGAGGAAGCATAGCCAACCATGCCGCCGATAGCACTGCCGGTTCCGGCCACCGTGCCGTCTATGATGGAGGAGTCGCTAATTGTCGTCCCTGTCACACTCCCAACCAAGGCGCCGACACGATTTGCGCCCGCAACTTTGGCGCTGGACAGAATAACATTCTGGATAATGGTGGTCGCAGCAGCACCGAAAAGACCTGAGTAATCCCCTCTGCTGATAAAAAGCCCGCTGATAGTGTGGCCATTCCCATTGAATTTTCGTTTGAATGGAGCCGTAGCCGTCCCTATCGGAGAAAAGCCTTTCAAGTGAAGGTTCGCTTGGCTCAACCTGTCCGCCACCCCCCCCGCAATCATATTATTTGGATAGGATGGGTCGTCGTTAACACCGGTATCGGGGTTGACCCCCGGTACCCCGTCAAATCCGTACGGGAAGCGCGCTTCATAACCGCACGCCCAGAGGCTTCCGGGAGTCGTGGCCGCATTGGCACAAACAAACGCCCCCTGATTCGCGGGGTCCGTATCAGAGAAAGAGCAGTCTTCCGGCATAGAAATATCAGACCCAGTCACTGAAAAATTCGGATCCGGAGAATGACCGAACATCTGATACCATTCGGCACAGGTGTAACTGTTAGTATTATTATCGCCGATCGCTTTGATAACATCTTGGCCGGTCACAGAATCTTTATAGCGAACCCTGAACTTTGTGGCACTTGGATCCAAAGGATCGACGAGCGTCAGTGCGCGAATCTGATTATTCGCGGTGCGAATCATCAAGTGAGAAGTCGCTCCGGGAGGCATGCAATTGAAGACAACGATTTTGGACGAATCACGTCCGCGAGCTCCGCAGTCCTGCGCCCACGCGGGGACACAAAGTCCTGCAACCAAAAAACTCGCTAAAAAAACGGCTCGGTATCGCATATTTGGATCAAGGCTGAACCCAGATCTCTCCTTCCTTCGTTGCGGCTATTCCGGTCGGATCGTTGGTGACCGTTTTGACCGGAACCTTCAGTTTCGTGGAGGCTTGCAAATCCTTATACTCCCCGTTCGGCGCGGGATAGTAGGTCGTAAGATCCACCTTGCCGGCCTGCGCGCTGGATGCCGCCACAACGAACGCTGAAACGAACAAGATTCCTAAAATTGCTTTTCGAAACATTTGCCACCTCCCATTAAAGAATTAATTCACCCCATTATTTCAATAGCCAGACTACCATCCTCTCAACGCTATTTCACCTTTTATTTCAAGATCGTGTCAAAAGCCTCCGCCGCTCAAAACGATCATCACAGGATATACAAACCATACCCCTCAGCAAATTCCCCCTTCTGATTTATCCGGATTTGATATCCCGATGCGTTGTTACAAGCATACGCATTAAAACTGGTGGCAGAGATCTCGTCCACAACATAATAATATTTTACGGGGCTCAGCTCTACCCCAAGTATGTTTTGAAAATCAGACTTATTGTCACAGTAGATATAGACGCCATTCTTCAAGAAATAGATTTTCTCGGCAGTCTGAATGCGCCGCAGATCAGCGATCGCCTGGTCCTTGTTGGCTTTATCCCCCGTTTTCTGAAATTGCGGGAGCGCGATGGCCGTAAGCACCGCGAGGATCACGATCGTGATCAGGAGTTCCGCCAGCGTAAATCCCCGTTTTACCATCCATGCCTCCTCCCGGGCGTCCCTGCCTCGACACCACACCAATCCTCTCCGCCACAGTGATCCGCGGAGCCTGTCCCGATTTCTTTAAAAAACGTCAACTGTTGAGCGTTGCCGCGTCCACATAAGGCGAACCTTCCATCCACGTGCCGTTGTCACTAACACAAATACAATCCACAAAGACACAGCTAATTACCGGAGTGCTCCCCTTGTTTGCCTGTGCATTAAACTGGGTAAAAGCAGTCTTAATAACATTAAAATAATAATTCGAAGGCGCAATCTCGACGCCCAGATTCGTCCTGAAGTCATTGGCCGTAGGGTTCGTGGCTAACCAATAAGTACCATTCTTGGCGAAATACGCCTGTTCCGCAGCCCGGATGCTCCGAAGGGTCGCGACCGCCAAATAAGCATTTGCTTTATCCGAGGATTTTCGAAAGTTCGGAAGCGCGATCGCCGCAAGCACGGCGAGGATCACGATCGTGATCAAAAGTTCCGCCAGCGTAAACCCCTTCTTCATCTTCCAAGCCCCTTTCCTGAAGACCCGCTTCGGTTCCCGAAGCCCCCAGAAGAACGCCGAAAAAGCCATTCTTCCCCATACACCCCTCAATAGAACCCTAACACATAATTAGAGATCAGGATAGTTGACGGAGACTACAATTTTGCTTGCCTTGGGATCCATTGCGGTAGGCGTTGGAGTCACAACAATGGAAACATCATTAGGACTGGCCACAGAAATGGTCTCGGTGACGCACCCCGCCGGATTAGTGTTGCACCTCCAATTGGCGTGGGTCATCCCCGCCTCGGCAAGGTACTGGGCCTTAAGTTCCTGGAGGTTCTTGATCTTGACATTAGTAAGGTTCCCCGTCGACTTGATCACGACTAGGATCCCCAGAGAAAGCACGATGACGATCGCCAGGACCAGCACCAATATGTATCCTTTTCTCATGTTAAGACTTGAGCGCTCCTTGACCGCATGATGGCTGTGGTTTGAATTTTTTCCGTAGAATTTTGATTAAGCGATCCACTTTTAGCTTTCGCCTCAAAATTGACTTGGATCTTATTCTTATTGGTGGCATCCTCTTGAAAGGATAGGGACACGAGATCCTTCGCGATCACGCTCCCCGGCGCCGCACCGATAGTTTTAAATAACTGCCCTCCGGAAAACCAATAGGTGTAAACCGTATCGTCCGTATAGTCGGCCGCGGTGTTCGGGGTATCTACCCTTATTTGAATACAGCTACCATCGGCCGAAGAAGTGAGAGGAAAAGGAGCCAATAGAGCATCCATGGGGGCGGTCGCTGCATCGGACCGGATCACCACTTTATTGGCCGCGGTGATCTTGCCGGAGATATCCTCAAATGCGCCAACGGCAGTCCCCGTAAGTGAGGTTTCGGCCTTGACAAAATTGTAGGAGAAATTCCCGAAATTCATGAGAAGCCTTGTCGCGGCAAAAAAAACGAGGGTGGCAATAACAATAGAAATAATAAGGTCAAGCAGGGTGACGCCGCGTTCGGACTTTATTAACCGGGCCATGATAGGGACACAGTCACTTTTTTGTAGGCGACGCCGCCGTTTCCGTCCGAAATATCCCAGACCCAGTAATAATACGCGAACCCCTCAGCAAGGGGGGTGGTCCCCGAGGACGGATACCTCGTTCCAGTAGCATTACAAAATTGACCAACCCCCGTAGAGCAGGAGCCTGCTGCGTAGCTGGTATCAAGCAACAGGGCGCCCGGAGTTGACGCCGCCGTATTCTCACTTACAGAATTCTTCAGTTTTTCGAACACTTCTCTGGCGTAGCTTACGGCCTTGAGATCGGGGCTGCCAACGGAGGTTCTGCCCTTGGAGACGAGATTGATAGTGGAGGCCACGCCGAGCGCGGCAATAGAAAGGATAACGAGAGCCACAATGACTTCAACCAGTGACATCGCTTTATGATTCATGCGGAAATTCTAACCCAAGCCATGAGCTCCTCCAACCTTTTTTTTTATTTTTTTGAAAAATCATAACCCAACCATTTTAACTGCGTCAGTTAAAATTTCAACCGACGCAGTAAAAATCTTCGGACAAGCGATCTTCGGATTGTTATTTCTTAAACGCTATGCTACATTACTCGCCATCATGCTGAAAATTTTCCGCAGTAATACAAAGATCATTGTCTGGATCACCGTGGCGGCGCTTGCCCTGCTCTTCGGGGCCGGTTCGATCGCCGACCTTGTGGGCGGCAAAAAAAGCGGCCGCTATGCCGGAGAGGTTTTCGGCAAGACCGTAACCTTCCAGGAATACAACCAGTTCTACCGCGCCACTCAGCTTTTCATGCCTTCCGCGAAACCGATCGATGACCCCGATATCCTGCGCCAGTACACCTGGCAAAATATTATTTATGCCCGCGAGGCCAAGAAAAACGGAGTGAATGTCTCCGACGCGGAAGTCCGCGGAGAGATCTCCAACATTCTCAAAGAACAGGGGCTAACCAACCCAACCCATGAGCAATACAAGATCTGGCTCACCCGGTCGCTTCATCTGTCTCCCCACGAATTTGAGGAAGGCCTCCGGGAATTCATCCGAATCCAGAAGCTCCTGCGCGTGAAGATCGCGGGCTTTTCTCCGAAGGAGGCTGAAAAGCTCACGGACCCGAAAGAGAAGGCCGCCGCGGCAGAGAAGCAAAAGACGGCCTTCATGACATGGTCCAATAAAGTCAATGATCGCGCGGCTCTCGTTGATTATTTGGCGTTACCGGCGGCTACACCGGAAGAAACACCCGAAGACGTTAAAGCTCCGGCGCAGGCTCCGAAACCGGCCGAACTTCCCCCACCCGCGCCTGTCGCGGAGAAAAAATAATCTTTTATGAAAAAAACCGTCGAAGAATTCTCGAAGCTTGTGGGCGGCACCGTGATCGGGGACGCCACGACACTGATCGAAGGCATCACCAACTTTGAAAATCCTCTCGCCGGACACATCTCCTTCGTGCAGGACGAAAAAGGGTTCAAGACGCTTGAGGCTTCCGTGATCAGCTGCATGATCGTGCCGAAAGCGATCAGTCAGTCCTCCAAGGTCCTGATCCAGGTCGAACATCCCAAACGGGCGTGGGCCCAGATCCTGAGAGAGCTCTTCCCCGCCAAGAAATTTGCTGCGGGAATTTCTTCTCAAGCTTCGGTCGCCAAGACGGCAAAGATCGGACAAAACGTGACGATCGAAGCCTTCGTGACCGTGGGCGAAAATTGCGTGATCGCGGATGGCGTGGTGATCCGCTCCGGCGCTTTCATCGAAGAAAACGTCCGTATCGGCGTGAATTCCTTTATCCATCCGAATGTCACGATCTACCGGGATTCGGAACTTGGCGCGAATGTCGTGATCCACGCGGGCACGGTGATCGGGGCGGATGGCTTCGGCTATGTCGCCACGCAGGCCGCGCATGAGAAGCTCCCCCAGATCGGCAATGTGGTGATCGAAGATGACGTCGAGATCGGCGCGTGCTCCACGATCGATCGCGCGGCGATCGGCTCCACAAGGATCGGCAAAGGCACAAAGGTCGATAATCTCGTCCAGATCGCCCACAATGTCGTGATCGGCCCGCATACGGTGATCTCGGCACAGACGGGCATCTCCGGAAGCTGCAAGATCGGTTCGCACGTCACGATGGGCGGCAGTGTCGGAGTCGGGGATCACGTGGAGATCGGCGATTGGGCCATGGTCGGCGCCGGCGCGGGCTTCCCTTCCAATAAGAAAGTCCCCGGCAAGCAGATCTATTTCGGCCAACCCGCCCGGCCTTACGCGGAAATGAGAAAGCAGTTCGGCGCCCAGCTTCGCGCCGCGGAAACGCTGGATGATGTCCGCGCCCTCAAGAAAAAAGTCGCGGAATTAGAGAAGAAGCTCGGCATTCCTTCCGAAAAGTAATTCCTACCGGCACAACGGTCAACGCGCAACGAAAGGGAAAATTCGTTGCGCGTTGCGCGTAGAACATTGTGCGATTTTTACTCTTCCCTCTTGAGCCTTATCAAACTGAGGAATTCACTGCGGGAGCGGGCGTCCTTGCGGAAGGCCCCGAGCATGGCGCTCGTGATGGTGTAGGCGTCGGCTTTTTTGACGCCGCGCATGGACATGCAGAGATGAAGCGCTTCGATCACGACCGCGACCCCCTTCGGCTTCAAGGCCTCCATCAAACACTCGGCGATTTGCGTCGTAAGCCGCTCCTGGACCTGGAGGCGTCTTGAGAAGATCTCCACCACGCGCGGGATCTTGGAGAGACCGATGATCTTACCGTTCGGGATGTAGGCGATATGGGCCTTGCCATAGAAAGGCAGGAGGTGATGCTCGCAAAGCGAAAAGATCTCGATATCCTTGACGATGACCATTTCATCATAGGGTTCTTTGAAGACGGCGTTCTTCAGGATCGCCTTCACGTCTTGCTTATAGCCTTGCGTCAGGTCCTGCAGCGATCTCGCGACGCGCTCGGGAGTTCTCGCGAGGCCTTCACGCCGGGGATCCTCTCCCAAAAGTCCAAGCATCTCACGGACCACCTCTTCGAATCGCCCTTCATCTTTTGCCGCTTTCTTCTTTGCCATTCAATCACTCCTTCGAGCGCAACGCTCAACGGTCAACGATTAACGATTCGTTGCGCGTCGTACGTTGCGCGATTATTTTAATGCTTTCCGGACCGTTTCCGCGATTTTGATGAACCGTTCACTGATAGGGCTCTTGGGATGTCCGATCACGACCGGGAGTCCCGAATCCCCGCATTCCCGGATCTGCGCTTCCAGCGGGATATCGCCCAAAAAGGGGATCTGAAACACCTCCGCCATTTTCTCGGCGCCTCCCCTGCCGAAAACTGGCCCCGTCATATTCTCCACAACTCCCAGGATGGGAACCTCGAGTTGGCGGAACATATTGACCGCTCTCCGGACATCGCTTAAGGCCACTTCCTGCGGCGTGGTCACGATGACCGCCCCCGACAAACTCACCCACTGGGAGAGCGACAGTTGAACGTCCCCGGTGCCAGGAGGCAGATCCACCACGAGATAATCCAATTCGCCCCAATCCACCCGGTGAAGGAATTGCTCCATCGTCTTGTGAAGAAGCGGCCCGCGCCAGATCACCGGCTGTTCGGGATTCGCGAAAAATCCGATCGAGATCGCCTTGACGCCATGGGCCTCCAACGGAAGGATCTTCTCCGTAGCGTTCGCCTCCGGACGTTTTTCCGGCGGGATCCCGAGCATGATCGGAATATTCGGCCCGTAGATATCCGCGTCCATGATCCCCACGCGCGATCCCAATTGTTTCAAAGCCAGCGCCAGATTGACGGCCGTCGTCGACTTGCCGACGCCGCCCTTGCCGCTTGCCACCGCGATCACATGCCTGACGCCGGGGATCGGATGGATCGCTGACGCGCTCACCCCGCATTTCGGCTGGTCACTCTGCGAAGACGTACGCGCCTCGCCCTGTTTTCCGGGCTTCCCGGAAAAATGCACGTCACACTCACTGGCACCCGCCGCCTTCACCGCCTTGACGATGGCCACGCGCAGTTTCTCCTGAAGACAAGGATCCTCCGCGGAGATTTCGAGATGAACGAAAACGCAGTTCTTTTCGATCCCGATCTCCCGCACGAGCCCCAGCGAAACGATATCCTCGTTGAGAATAGGCTCCTCAACTTGCTTGAGGCATTCGAGAACTTCTTCGCGCGTGATCTTATTGAATGTGGACATGAATGAACCTCTCTTCGCGAGCTAAATTGTTTTTAGAGGATCCGCTTTTTTGAGAAACTTGCTCAGGATCATTCCGACCAGGCACAGGAAGATCCACCCCAGGACTCCGTCGTAAACCTTTTTGGTGCTCCAGAAGAAAACGTTCGCCTCCTGGAACGCGATAAAAAGTCCGACCATCTTGATAAAGAGCACGGCCCCCGCATGCACCCCGATCGAAGCATAAAGAGAGCGTGTCCGCACAACACAGCCATTCAGGATCATCCCAAAAAGAAAGAGCCCGATAAATGCCGGCCACACCGACTGCCAATTGGCGAAGGATCGAAGCGGCGCCGCGATCATCTTAAGGCCGTCCACGAACCCAGGATCCGAACTGATCACGGGCTTGCGAATGCTGACGAAGTGAAGTGACGCGTAAAAAAGACTCGTCGCAACCATCGCAATCCAGGGGCTACCCCTCAACACTTTGTCCCGAAGGGACGTAAAAATAAACCCGCGAAAAAAGAACTCTTCCACGATCCCGATCAGAAATGCTCCCGCGATACCGCCGAAGATCTTATAGAGCCACCGCTTCGAAGACATGTCACGGAACAGTACGGTCGCATGCCCGGCGAGAATCTGCACCGCCGTAAAAGCCACCAAGACAAGGGTCACGGTTAAAAAACCGGTCCAGAAGAGCCTCGCGCTATCCTTGCGTAGATCCAGACCGTAGCCGACGAACATTTCCTTGCGGAAACGGACAAAGATCAGGACCGCGAGAACCGCCAGGATCATAACGATCCGGTTGAAGACGCGGGCAAAACCATACGGCAGGAAACCGTTAAAGATCGGCGCGAGAAGCACGCTTAGGAGAAGGATCCCCGCGAAGACAACAATGAATTTAAGAAAACTTTTCACAAAAACCTTTCTGTAAAGACCCGTCGTTCTGCCCCGCCCCTTATTGAAAGTCAAAGGAGGTCGGGACTGTACTGACTACCATTATTTTTTTGATAAAGTCAGTGCTGAATCCGCCAACAGCGGATGAAGAATCTCGAACGAGATCCTTCGCCCTCTGCGGGGCTCAGGATGACGCAGAATGCGCGTCACTTTAATTCCAAAACCAGTTCAATCTCAACCGCGGCATTGAGCGGAAGGCTTGCCATGCCCACGGCAGAACGGGCGTGAAGCCCCCGGTCCCCCATCACCTCTCCGAAAAGCTCCGAGGCCGCGTTCAGAACTGCCGGGATCTCGTAAAAGTCCGGCGCCGTCTGGACAAAACCTGTCATTTTCACAATGCGGCTGATCTTTTCAAAGCCGATCAGATGCTTCATGAGACTCAGAACATTAAGCGCCGCAAGCCGCGCGGCCGCCTGTCCTTCGGCCAAAGAAAGGTCTTTCCCGACCTTCCCGGCCAGTATCTTCCCTTCCGCGTCCTTGGAGATCTGCCCGCTCAAAAAAACGAGCTTTCCCGCCACCACGAAAGGCTGATAAAGCCCGACGGGTTTCGGCGCGGGAGGCAGCAATAGACCTGATTGTGTAATTTTATCTTCCGGGGTCATAGCATCCGTCATTCTGAGATATTTTCGATTTCGGACCTACGAAGAATCTCAAGGGAGATCCTTCTCCCGCCGGCTAGCGGGATCAGGATGACGTCAAATTCGACGTCATTTCGCGCCTATGATTAAGCGTCGCGGCCCCAAAAGCAAAGGACTTCTTGGTACAGTCGCGATAGCCAGCGGACTGCATGAGACGCATTGTCTCCTCCGGCGGTTGAAACCGCCGAACGGAGTCGGAAAGGAACCCGTAAGCCTTCCGGTCCCCCGAAACAAGCCAGCCCAGAAGCGGCAGGATGAGCTTCAGATAAGGATAAAAGAAAAGCCGGACCCAAACGTTCCGTGGCCGCGTCAGATCGAGGAAAGCGGCCCTCCCGCCCGGAGTCAGAATGCGCTGAACGTTGGCCAGAAATTCCGAAAGCCGCTGGACACTCCGAAGTGTGAAAGCCGAGACCACCAGATCGAAACTCCCCTCCAGAAAAGGCAGGGCATCAAAATCCTCCTGAAGCCACAGCACCTTCCCGGGAACAGTTTCGCGCGCTTTTTTCAGCATGGCCACCGAGAAATCAACGCCGGCGGCGCTCTCCCACGATTTTTTTTGAAGGAAACACTCCAGGAATTTCCCCGTGCCGCAACCGAGGTCCAGGATCGTCTTCGGCGTAAATCTTGGGTCGCCCAGAACGAGCTCCGCCGAACGCTTGCGCCAGGCTTCTGACATCCCAAAGCTCAGGATCTGGTTCAATCGGTCGTAACGCGGCGTGATCGAATCAAAAGCTTTTCGGATAAAGTCTTTACTGGGCGCAGGCATTACTCACCTCCTGAAAGGTTTTTAGGATCTCGTAATTTGTGTCCCGCTGGACCGGCAAAAAGCCGGCCTCCCGGATAAGCCGGATGAGGTCCTCTCTCCGCGTGCGGACCTTGATCCCCGTGGGCTCCAGAACTTTGTCTTCGATCAGAATCCCGCCCATGTCATCGCAGCCGAAGGCAAGCGCGATCTGGCCGAGTTTCAGGCCCTCGGTAAGCCAACCGCTCTGAAGATGCTCGATATTGTCGAGCATGAGCCGCGAGATCGCGACGGTCCTGAGATAATCGTCCCCGCCGGCGGGGCTCACATCCTTCATAAGCGTATTCGCCGGAACAAAACTCCACGGGATGAAAGCCCGGAAACCCCCGGTCCGGTCCTGTAACTCGCGAAGCCGGAGGAGATGCAATATCCTTTCCTCCTTCGTCTCTACATGCCCGAATACCATGGTCGCCGTCGTCTTGAGGCCGGCCTTGTGTGCGATCTCCATCACCTCAAGCCAGCGATCCGACGAGATCTTGGCCGGGCTGATAAGTTTCCGCACACGTTCCACCAGGATCTCCGCCCCACCGCCCGGCATGGAATTGAGCCCGGCCGCCTTGAACCTTCGGAAAAGTTCCGGCAAAAGAATATTATTTTTTTTCGCCAGGGTATCTACCTCAATGGCTGAAAAAGAATGAATGTGGATCCTTGGAAATTTCTTATGAATGGCGCGAACCATGTCCAGATAGTAATCGAGCGGAAGATCCGGATGAACGCCTCCCTGGATGAGCACCTGGGTTCCACCCAGCGCTTCAAGCTCACGGACCTTCTCCAGGATCTGCTCCTTGGAGAGCACGTACGCACCTGCGGCTCCGGGCGCGCAATGAAAAGCACAAAAATCACAGCCAATCGTGCAGACATTGGTATAGCTGATATTGCGGTCCACCACAAAGGATACGGCGTTCGGCAGGAGGCGCTTCGTCAGCTTTTGCGCGGCCTGTCCCAATGCCAAAAGATCGCAGGAGTAGAGCCGCACTCCATCTTCAAGCGTGAGACGCTCCCCATTCAGCCGCTTCCGAAGGATCGACTCGTGGTTTTGCATTTATTCAAAAAATCGGAGGGGTTGAGGCACCGTCAGGGCGAGACCTTCCTCATGGGCGAGTTCAAAGAACCGGACCACGCCTTCTTTCATCGCAAGATCGAGCGTGTACTGAAGATTCACGAGATAGCCAAGCATTTGGCAGAACCGCTTGTCGGAGGGTGCGATACCAAGCGCCTGTTTAAGCAAGGCCTCCGGATCGGCGAGATTTTTTAAAAGAGTTTCCCTCAGCGCCTCGGAGAAAGTCCGAAGCGTCTCCGGATGCCGGGTCGCGAAATCCCTGCGCGCGGCCCACAGCGCGAATACGAAAGGCTTTCCGGTCCAGGATTGCCACAGTTCCCCGAGATCGTATTTATAGACCAGTTCCTTGGGTTGACAGAAAAGCGCCTGATCCCCGATCACCAACGCTGCGGGATACTTCCGGAGCATCGCCTCCGGATCCTGCTCCGTCACCTCAAACGTATTCCGGTGCTCGTATTTCTTGCCGAGAAGAATGCGCAGAAGTCCCGAAGAACTGAGACTTTCCCGGGAAAGGGCGATCACCGCACCGTTCAGTTGTTCGATCTTTTTCCGGGAAAGAAGCAGCACGCTCCGGGCAAAAAGGCGCGTCCCAATCGCGAGATCCGGAAGCAGAAGATATTCGTCCTGGTTGCGAAGATATTCCAGGGACGAGATGGGCGCGGCATCGATCTCCCCTTTCTCCATCGCTTGATTGATCTCGGCGGGATACGATTCAAAAAAACTCGGCTCGGGCACGATCCCCTTGGCGCGCAGCAGTTCCGGGAGACCAAAAAAAAACGGAAGGCAATTCAGATACCGGATCTTCCCGATCCGGAGCGGGGTCTGCGCATTCATAAAATTTTTCCTGAAGAAGATCCGGGGCTTCCGATCCACCGCGGATAAAGCGCGTGGGCAATACCCATCTGGTCGAGGACTTTCCCCACGACAAAGTCCACCAGATCGGACACGGTTTGCTGAGCTCCATAGAACGCGGGCATGGGGGGCACGATACGGACCCCGAGGCGCGACAGCTTCAGCATATTCTCAAGATGAATGGCGCTGAGCGGGGTTTCGCGAGGCACAAGAACGAGCCGGCGCCCCTCCTTGAGAGTACAATCCGCCGCGCGATGGATAAGATTCTGGGAAAGACCGGACGCGATCGCGCCCAGGGTTCCCATGCTGCAAGGGATAATGACCATTCCTTCGGTCGGATAGGATCCGCTGGCGATAGGCGCGGTGAAATCCTTGAATTCGTGAATATGAAGCAAGCGAGAAGCCTCGGGAAACCTTGCGGCGCCCCCCAATTCCTCTTTCATAACGATCTTCGCGGTGTCCGAGATGACGAGCTCCACGGAAACACCCGCCTCGCTCAAGGCCTGCAAAAGCCTCACCCCATACACCGATCCGCTGGCTCCCGTCATCGCCACAATATAAGGTTTCATGGTTTTAGCCTGCCTCCAGCAAACGGATACCGAAAAGCCACCTATGAGTGAATCCAAACGAGGAATAATTGTAACACAATCTCGAACCATGGGAACAAAGCGACCGCAAAAGTCTTTCACACAAATGTCAACTTATGAAGAGACTTTAAATATGTTTGAGGCTAACCCAAATACCGATCATCCGAAGGCTTGTACAGCACCCCCAATGGCCCAGCACTTCACGGGCGCTACTTTACTTCTCCCTTGGCAGATCGGGATTGGTACGCCGCACGCCATTTCGCCTCATATATAGCCAATTGCTCAGAGGCTCCCCAAGATTGGCCCTCGGCAAGCAAGACCCGCGCAGCAATTTCGTAGAAGAACATCCGAAGCTGTTCAGGCTCGACACGCTTACTTGCTTCCTCAACCACCAGATCAAACTCGCGCTGACTGTTGATAGACATAAAATAGATCAAGACGAATCGATATCCCGCCAAACTATCGGGGGCTTCGTCCACAATGCGCTTTCCGAGCAAGTAAGCTTGTTCAAAGTCTTTGTGCGCAACCGCCGCATCGCCTTGGCGAATAAGACTGTTGATATCCTCCGCGGAAAACGCCGGATAGATCGGGGCCAGAAAAAGAATGGCGCAAAAATGGATACAAAAAAGCGATTTAAAGAAACCCGCCCGCGAGGAATATTTCGCCTTCACATCACCCTCCAGAGCAAACATTGCGGGTCCTGATACACCTCAAGCAAATGCCCCTGAAGCTGACTAGTGATCGCACCATAAAACGGACTGGGCTTCGGCATCAAAATATAGTCCAATCTGAAAACGCGCAGACGTTGCTCGATGGAATCCCCCATGGCAAGCGGAGTTTGGCCTAACATCCCGAGCAACAACCCCATAACAAAGTCCCTGCGATACTCTTGCTTGGAACTGAAGTAGCTCCCTCCATGGATATAGAAATAGGGCTTCAGACCCGTTTCAAGAAATAAATACTGGCCAAACATGGAATCGGCCGTCGCCGTCAAAACCACCTCGTTTTTTTGAGCATGCCGCTTCAGCCATTTATACCCGCCATCAAAAGGAAAATTACGATTATAAGAGTAAACCGGGAATTTCCAGTACCCCACGACAGCCACAAGAAGGATGATGCTCCAAAGAACTCCCTTCCGCCGGACGAACCTCCTCACAAGGCCAAACCTTTCCAACATCCAGAGGAAGAAGATTAGGACGAGAAAATACTGCGAAACATAAATAGAATAAATCTCGCTACTTATAGTAAAGAAATTTTTTCCGACAACCCCTGAAAAAAGAAGGCCCGCTACCGAAACAACGATAAAAGCAATGCTGAATTTTGAAAAAAGACGCACTTCTTTTAAGGCGCACAGTTTTTCATGGATCCATCCTGCCATCGAAAAAATCATGATGACGGAAAAGTAAAGCAGGTGGGTCCGTGTCTCTTGAAGGTTAGGAACAAATTCAGAAATCCCACAAATAAATAATCCGAAA
>CAISGE010000011.1 GCA_903884815.1 Candidatus Omnitrophota bacterium
AGTATCCCTAATCCGACCACGGAGAAGCCCCCTCTTCATGAAGCGGTGAGAAGCCGTCAAGCTTCAATATTGACACTGTCCGGTATTTTAGTGAAAAAAGCGATGTCTTCCAATAGATACGACTATCTACGACAAGATTCTCAATAAATACTGAAATATTATATTACATGTCAGGGGCTTGCCTGCATGGATATATTTATGAATCAGAATGCAAGTGTCAGGGGGCCCGGCCTTAGCCCGGTTCCAGCAGGATCAAATCGGAATGCTTCAAACAGGGGGAGCCCTATTGAATAGCCGATGTTTTTTTAGGGATGCCGGCTTTTTTGGGCATTTCGCGGCCGGGGATGCGGGCGCCGCGCCGGTAGTGGGTTATGTGCCTTGTGCGGCCAGGATCTTTTTTAGCTCGGACGCGAGGACCCATGCGGCGAGGGCGTTCCCGTAAGGCGTTAAATGGCAGTGATCATAAAACAGATCCTCCGGCGATCTCTGATAGCTATTACGGAATAGCGGCAGGGTATCCGCGTGGGGGATCTCCAGCTCATTCATCAAGCTGTCAAAATACTTTTGCGGGATGTCGTTGGAGAACCGGGTTTCGACCTGGTACCGTAGCGGCAAAAGGCCCACAAGAAGTTGAAAATGATATTTTTTTTCGAGAGTTTTCATTTCGGCGAGAAAACCCTTCATCTCCTGCCACGCTTGTCCAGACCATGCGTATCCCCAATCCCCGAACGCGAGTGAAATTTCATAATTAAAAGCTTTGGGATCTTCTCTCCAGTTGCCCCCGGCCATCAAGTTCTCTTGGCTGAATTTTTTGAGCGATTCCGCTCTCTCCGGGAGCGCTTGCTTTAGATGAATGTTTTCAGAGAGCACAAAGAGCCTCTTTTGGACCCAAGAGAGAAAGGCACTGTATCGCCAAGGTTTTGGGAGCGGGACGATCCCCCAGGAGGGGCTTGCGTCGTTGAGATAAAGTCCGATCAGGACATAATCCGGCTGAATCGAGAGGCCCTTTTCAAGCAGGATGTGATAGGCGGTCTTTAGGTCAATGCCGCCCACGCCGGCATTGATCACCCGTATTTTTTTATCAGGAAAATCTTTTCGCAGGAGCTCTTCGAGCCGTTCCGGGTAGGTGTTCTCGAGTGAGACGTAGTCCCCGAAGGTGATCGAATCCCCGAGAACAAGAATCCTTATTTCATCGCTTTCTTTGGGCCCTATTTCGGCGTCTCTGAACCCTAACGAGTTCGTTTCGATCTCAACATCCTGATGGCTTAGACGGTGATTTTTGATGATGCAGCTCACGTTGGGCGTCAGCCTTCGTTCCGTTCCTCTCAGGGTGTAGAGGACCGCGTCAGGAGTGGTCTGCGCGACGATCGATTTTTTGGGCCCGGGAGCGGGGCTGGAATAATGAACGCTTTGAGCCTCACCTCCGAAGATCCGGCAAGCCGCTTCGAGGAGGGACAGCACGATCAGAGAGGTGATCAGGAGCGTGGCCAGATTTGATCGCCATGATTTTTGAAAAGCCATGATGCCCTCCGGGAACGGCAGAATAAAAAAGGACGGCTGCATTCTATGCGCGCGAAACCATGCCCGCAAGTCTGTAAGCAAAAGCCGGGACTCGGGGCGGGCGGAGATACAATGGCTCGAGCTGTTATTGTTTCTTAAGTCTTCGCTGGGTTTTGGTACCGGCCCGTACACAAAATTAACAAAGATTGTTTTCTGCGGTTGGAGCTATGGCTGAGATTAGTTTGAGCGAACGCGACGCTTACCGCGAATTACGATCTCGCGCTCAAGGACGCCCACATCTCCAGCCGCTATGACCGGATTGCCTGTTTCGATTACTGACCCGGATAACCCCTTTTACCGCTGGCCCGAAAGTACGTTTTTGTTTCTATTAAGCTCTTGCGTTAACGAACGAACCGCGAGAAGAAGTGGACAGACGCCGGCATGCCCCGCTCAGAGCGGATTCTTCCCAAAAGATCCTGTGCTATGGGTGAAGCCTCGAGAAAGCCATCTTCCTGAAATCGTCATGATCAAGAACCTTCCGTGGCCGCCGGCTGATTGAAACGGGTCGTTTTGAAGAAGTCGTATTGCTTAAGTGTGAGGGGGGCTAAGGGCATCGTGAGG
>CAISGE010000012.1 GCA_903884815.1 Candidatus Omnitrophota bacterium
CCCCGCTGTTTTCCTGCGTGATCGGGACGCTACGGCCAGAGAATAGGCCGCCAGAGCCCCGAATTAAATCGTTCAGGTAAAAATATCTTTTCCACCAGCCCGTGAAAAAACATGTTTCGAAGTCTATCTAGGATTTAGGGTTTAAATGTCAGGCAGTATTAGAACTCCCATCGTTTGCTTAAGAGCAACTGGAATTTGTTATTGCCATAGGTGTAATTGGTGATATTGGAAAGAGCATGATAATACTCATAGGTTCCCGAGAAGAGAATGTCTTTGAGAGGCCGCGGCAGGATCTTCCCGATCAGCAGCGTCGTAAGCGGGGCTCCGTAGGTGATCCGATAGCGGATCGTATTGTCATGGCGGTTGAGCGCCCCAACTGAAAATTCCGGCGCTTTGTAATCGTCGAAATAGACATTGAAGGTATTGATCAGGAACTGCTGCTTGGGCAAAAACCAGGTGTGCGTGTTGTTGATCGAAAGCCGATTGAAGGCATTGTAGTCCTGCTTCGCGTACTTGTCCCCGTAGCCAAGGCTGCCCATCCACTTCATCGTGGGGAGAAGCCAATAGTTCGCCCCCCACGCATAATTGAACTCGGGCCCCTTGCGATCGATCGCCGTGTCATTCTCCGAGATATTCATATAATCCTGACGCTCGACCCGGAAGTTGAAAAATCCGTTGAGTTTCTTCGTGAAATCATGATCAAAAAAGAAATTGCCGCCCTGGGTCCGGAGAAAACTCTGCGAAGAGAGAAAAATGTTGCTGGCGACGAAGGAGGGCGTGAAATTCGCATATTTATTCTTGTAGGTCCCGCCGACCTCGTACTGGAAGGAGCCGAGGTCCAGCGAATTCACATTCGTCTGTTCCTGGAGATAATAAGTGCCGGAGGCGAACACCGAGTGCCCCGCCTTGAAACCAAGATCATGCGTGACATTCACATCGGTCACATTCAGAAAATTGGTGTCGGCGCGACGCGCGTCCGAGGGCGGATTGGCGATCATCTTGTCGACCACAAGCTGCGACTTGGAATGCGGGGCCGCGTTGCGATTCGTGTCATAACCCCAGCCGACGCTCTCCCGGAGATCAAAATGCGTGCGCTTCTTTTTGAGCTTGATGTTCTTTTCATAATAGTCGGCTTCGGCCTTGATCTTGGAAGTCAGCGTCATGCCCCTCAAAATCCCTATTTCCTTGAACGCTCCGTCCCAATCGGAAGAGCGGTACAAAACCGCGACATAGAGAATACGGACATCCGCGAGATTGGGATTCGTCAGCAGGACCCGCTCGAGGGTGGACGCCGCTTGCGGGTATTCTCCACGGGCGATCAGTTCTTTCGCGTACCGGATATTGAGATTGACGTTGTCCGGATCCTTGAGGATATCCAGATAAGTCACCCCGGTCTTGTTCTGCTCCTGGAAGGCCACACCCTTGGAGCTTTCACTTGTCTTGGCGAGCTGTTTTTCAGCGCGAGTCTCCCGGCGGACACGTTGGACCTCATTCTGGAGATCTTCGGCGAAAGCGAAAGGAGACAAGGATAAAAGGAAAGTCGCAAGGGCGAGGCAGGAAAGGATCTTGAATTTCATAAGAGCCGGATTCCCTTTCTGGGTCTGAGAAATCATGGGTGGAAGAGTGCCTTCAATACAAGGAACCGAAATCCGCGGTAGTTTACGCCTCGCCCCCGGGAAAAGCAAATTGCAATTCGCTTAAGGCGAGAGGCGTACGGAGTACGGCGTGAGTCACAATAAAGGCTCTGCGCCGTACGCCTTACTCCGTACACCGTACCTTTTCGTGTCTTTTTGGGTTATACTGCCCCTATGGCATTCCAATTAGACCCTTTCCAGATTCAAGCGATTGAGTGGATCGAAAAAGAGCATTCCCTGCTCGTCTCCGCACCCACCGGCTCCGGCAAAACGCTCATCGCCGAAAAAGCGGTCGAGAAAGCGCTTTCCAGGGGCGAACAGGTCATCTATACCGCCCCGATCAAGGCCCTGAGCAACCAAAAATTCCGCGATTTCCAGGAACGCTTCGGAAAAGACACCGTCGGCATCCTGACCGGCGATGTGTCGATCAATTCCGAAGCGCCCGTGATTATCATGACCACCGAGATCTACCGGAACTCTCTTTTTGAGAACTCCGCGCGCATCCAAAAGATCGGCTGGGTCATTTTTGATGAGGTCCATTATCTCGACGACGCCCAGCGCGGCACCGTTTGGGAAGAAGCGCTGCTTTTCACGCCGCCCGAGATCCGGATCCTGGCCCTGAGCGCCACGATCCCGAACGTGCAGGAGCTTGCGGAATGGATCCGGCAGATCCACCAGCGCCCGATCGCGGTGATCGAAGAATCGCATCGCCCGGTCCCACTCCATTTTCTTTTCCAGTCCCAGGGCAAGATCCTCACGAACACGAAATCGCTACGCAAGGAAGGCTATCTCCAGCGGGACAACTGGCAGCTTTCCATGCGCGAGCGGCGCCGCGGCTTCCAGGCTCCCCGGGCGCGACCGAATCGTCTTCACGATCTCGTAAAACATCTCATCGATCAGGACCAGCTTCCCGCCATTTATTTCGCATTCGGCCGGAAGCGCACGGCCCAGCTCGCCTGGGAGGTCCAGCATTTCGATCTAATGCGAGAAGCAGAACGCCGCGAGGTCCGCAAACTTTATGAGGAGCTTCTGACGCGCTACGACCTGGTGGGTGACAAAACCGCCGAAGAGATACGCCCGCTCGTCGAGCAAGGCATCGCCTACCATCACGCGGGCATGCTGCCGACCTTGAAAGAAGTCATCGAACGGCTTTTCACAAGCCGTCTCCTCAAACTCATCTTCACCACCGAGACCTTCGCGCTCGGGATCAACATGCCGGCGCGCACCGTGGTCTTTGATGAACTGGAAAAATTCTACGGCACGGGATTCAAGCCGCTCACCACACGGGATTTCTTCCAGATGGCCGGACGCGCCGGGCGACGCGGCATGGACCCTGAAGGCTTCGTCTATTGCCGCATCCACCCCAACGACATCGCGTTTCCCGAAGTGGAGCGCATTCTTTACGGAAAACCCGAGCCGGTGCGCAGTCAGCTGAACGCCACCTACGCAACACTTCTCAATCTTTACCGGACGCTCGGCCACAAACTTCTGGAGATCTATCCCCGCTCTTTCCATTTCTTCCAGTCTTCCAAACGCAAGCGCGAAGAGGGACTCGACCTCCTTAAGAACAAGCTCGCGCTACTGCAGGAGATGGGCTACATCACGGACGTCGGGACCACGGACACGCAAGGCGTCCTCACGGTGAAGGGAGAGTTCGCGGCCTCGATCTTCGGGTTTGAGCTGCTTCTCACCGAAATGTACACGGATGGCGCCCTGGAGCAATTGGATGAGGCAAAGCTCAATGTTTTCCTGGCGGGTTTGATCTTTGAACCGAGAAAGAATGATGAAGCTCCGAGGCTCAATAAAGAGCATGCTGAGCTTCTGAAGATGACGCAGCATTACCACCGCATGATCTTCAAGTGGGAATCCAATTTCCGCGTCACCCCGCCCACCAAGCCCCCCTATTTTCACCTCGCCCGCGCCATTGAAGCGTGGACGCACGGCAAGGATTTCGAGCACATTTGCAAACTCACCTCGGAAGACGAAGGAAGCCTGGTCCGTTATATAAGGATGGTGATCCAGCTTTTAAGAGAGATCGCAAACGCCCCGCACGCCTCCGAAGGCCTCAAGGCGAAGGCAAGACGCGCCCGAGGCATGATCGACCGGGATGTGGTGGACGCGGAAAAACAGCTGCGAGTCTAAAAGCAGTAGGTGGCATGTAGTAGGTAGAAAATCCGGAATTCCTCGCGCTTATTTAAAACGACATACTACCTACCACGTCCTACATACTGGGGGATTACTTCGGAGAGATCGTTCCGAGGAATAATTCGAGTTTCTTCAGGAGGTCGGAAGTCGCGGTGTAAGAGATCAGCCGGTCCCCCTTGAAAGTTTTCATGGCCTCGATCGAAAGCGATTCCTTACTGTAAACATAAAGCGGCACGTGCACGAGTTCGGCATGTTCCGCGAGCTTCCCGCTGAGCTTCTTCGCGTCCAACACGGAATCCTCCTCCCAGAACTGACAGAGAATAAAAGTCGGGTGCAGGTTCCTCGCCATCGTTAACGCATCGTCCTCATTGAGGGCCGTCATCACCTGAAACTTCCAGGCAGAGAGAAGCGCCTTGATCTTGTCGACCAGGAAATCCTCGACTCCGACCAGGATCACACGACGCGGCCCCCATCGGCAACGGTCTTAGTCCCCAGCAAAAGCTCGATCCGGTGCACCAGATCTTTGGGTTCGTAAGGCTTCGGAAGGAACTCCACCCCGGTAATGTCATTAAAATAATCCTTCATGCTGCCGCGCGCGGAGATCACGATCGCGGGGATCCCGCGGGATTCCGGGTTCTCCCGGATCTTTTTCATGGCCTCGAAACCGGTCATTTTCGGCATCAGAACATCCATGATGATGAGATTCGGCTTCTCGCTTTTCACCTTGGCCACGGCCTCCAGGCCGTCAGCAGCCGTGCAGATCTCAAAACCGGCTGCCTTCAAGCGGGCGCTCAGGATATCAACAATGGCCGGCTCATCATCGACGATCAGAATTTTTTTAATAGGCATGGAATCCCTTTCATCCAAGAAAAAAAGAAATGAACGGACATAGAATACCGATTTTGTCTTGTTTTACAAGTTATTCCCCTGCATCCGCGACGATCGACCGGAACGGAGCAAGCCGTACATCCTCCCGATCCTGGGCTTTGACCTCCTCCGCGATCAAGGGAAGTCTCCATTTTTCAATACGGCAAACGGTATCAAAAGGGCAAAAAGATTCACAGTCCCGCGGCCGCACCGCAATCCCGGCCTGAGCGATCTCCTCCATGAACTTGCTCACGAAGACCAGCGACCGATCCAGGACCTTTTGAAAGACTTCATCCGAAAGATGGGAACGGGAAGAAAATTCCTTACCAAAATCTTTGGCCTCCCCACCGCAATAAAAGCCGCTCCGCTTATGATCGCGTATCGAATAGATTTCGGCCCCAAGCGGCGTGAGGCCCAGATTCTTTTGGGCCGCCAAAAGATAGAGCGGAAGCTGAAGCGCGGTCCCGAGCTCAAGATCCGCGGCCTTGAATTTCGCGGAACGCTTGTAGTCCATCACGACCGCATACTTCTTTCCGGCATCCCGATCGATCCGGTCCACACGGCCTCGCAGTTTAAGCTTCTTCTTTCCCGCGCCTTCGAGCTGGAGAGCCGACGCATCATTCTTCCCGGAATCTCCAAACGAGTATTCGACGCGAAAGGGCCTAAAAGAAGTATCTTGAAGGCGCGCCGTTTCAAACTCCAGAAAATCACGGAGCATTTCAAAAAGCTCACGGCGGTCGAGCGCCTCCTCATAGGGTTCTTTCCAGCTCATCGGATGCTTCTGAAAGCCCTCCGCCATCTCACGCGCAATGAATTTCTCGAGCGGCTCCGCCGGATCTTTTTTGACTTCCGGATCAAAATATTGCTGTAGCACGTGGTGCAGGATGCTCCCCTTCCGCATTGCGGCAACATCCGCTCCCGTGTCCTTGAGCCTCAGGACCCTGTCGGCAAAATAACGGTAAGGACATTTGGCATAGGTCTCAAGCCGCGTCGGGCTCGCTTCCGTGATTTCAAAATACTTGCCGTCACGGATCTTCTCATCGGAAATCGTCGCTTCCACGGGCCGAAGGGCGGAAAGAAGCCGTTCCCGGCTTTGAGTTTCTTGGGCCAGTTCCGCGATCGCTTCCCCCCATCCCGGTTCCTTCTCCCCCGCGCTCCGGAGAGCTCCCACGACCGAAGCTTCCAGTTCACGGCGTGTGACCGCTTCACCCGGTTTTGGGAAAGGATGCGCGAGATCCTGGCGGATCACTTCCAGGCGATCGCCAAAAAGGTCTTTCACTTCTTCAAGATAAAAAGAGGGCAGGGATTCCTTACCTTCAAAATCCAGATGGGGACAGCTAAGATACAGACGCTCCTTAGCACGCGTCACGGCGAGATAAAAAAAGAACCGCTCGATATTCTGCCGAGGCAGGCACTCCGCGAGGGGATGCTCCATGCTGCCGTTCATAAGCTTCCGTTCCCAATCGGAAAGAAGAGGATCTTCACGGACCTGCATGGGGAAAACCTTCTCCAGAAGCCCGGCCACGAAAACAACCTTGTATTCTTTTTGGCGGGCAAGCGAAACATCGTAGATCTGAACGCGGTTCTTGTCCCGCTCATGCAGCGAATAAACATCCAGCTCCACGAGGCCGAGGAAATAGTCTGTGAAACTTTCGAAAGAAACTGCCGTCGCGCTACCTTTCAGGAAATAACTCCGGATCTCTTCCAGCAGGCCTTCGAACCTTTTAACGCAAACCGCGTCCCGGCGATTGAAGACCGTGTAGTGGTCACTGATCTCCAGGATCCCGAAGGTGTCGTACACGGCCTGTTTAAAGAGACGGATATGCTCTTCCGCGGTCTTGGCCGCCCGGAACCGGTCCTCAAGTTCCGCCAGAGCTTTAAGCGTTTCCGTTTTCCGCGCGTCAAACCCGGTGAGGTCTTCTTCCTCGCCGCGCTTCCAGTCCGCGAGCCAGGCTTCGCGCTTTCCCGCCACCCCTTGCGCGAACGAACGCTGCTCGAGCGTCGCGATCCACGCCTCGTCCCGGGCGGCATCCTTCCCGAACCGGCGGACATGGGCGGATTTCAGAAATGCGAAAAGATCTTCTCTCTGCCAATCCCCCTTAAAAACGGAAAGAAGGGACGCTGTTGCCGCGATCCAGGATGAAAATTTCAAGCGCTCCCGCTCGTGGATCTCCACGGGGATCCCGTAACGGGAGAAAACCGCGGCGATGACAGGCGCGTAATGCCGGATCTGGCGGAACAAGACCGCGAAATCACTGTAGCGGTGATCCCCGGCCGCGTAAAGTTTGTGGATCTGGCGCGCGATCAGCTCGATCTCTCCCTCCGTCCCGATCGCGTTCAGCATGACGATCTCCTGCCCCGGATCAGGCGCCGGCTTTACGGCTTTCTGAGAGAACAGATTCTTCTGCAGGAATAAAAGTGAAGGCTTGGCGGTGCGAAAGGAATGCGGCTTCATGGCTTCGACCTTGAATCCGAGTTTTTCAAGATCCGCCTGAGTCCTCAGTACCGCCTCAAAAGCATCATCCGCGCCATCCTCCCTCGTGAGTGTGATCGTGATGTCTTCCGTGATCCGGGAAAGTTCGCGAAGGTATTCCAATTGGAGATTCGAGAAATCAAAAAATCCGTCGATCCATATCGCCCGGAACTTCGCGGCAGGCGCGTCCGACTTCTTTTTTCTCTCCCGGTAAAGGCGAAGCGCGTCCTGGCTATCGCGGAGTCCCCGCGCCTTAAGCTGAGCCTCATATTTTTCATAAAAATCCGCAAGCGCCTCATACTTCGCGCCATAGGCTGGCTCAAATCCTTTCAAGGCGTTCATCCTCTCGCGGAAGATCTCGGGAGGGATACAAGATTCCTTGAGCCCGGTAATGAATTGCGCCATGAGGCCGGAAAAACCGGGCTGTTCATGCATCTCGCTAAAATAGTCCCACGCGTTCTCGCGCACAAGGTCCCGGACAATCAGGGTTCGTGTCAGGCTGGAAACGACGGGGATGTCAGACACGCGAAAAAGATCATCCGCGAGACGGGAAAGTGTGGTGACACGCTTGTGAAAGAATCCTTTGAGGCCCCGCTGGATCAGGAGTGAAACGAGGCGTTCGGTGTGTTCAGCGGAAGGAACAACAAAAAGATGCTCTGCTACAAGAGGGTCCGCAGCGTTTGAGAGGGCTTTTTCAAAGGCATCCAGGAGCCGGTGCGTCTTCCCGGAGCCGGCAGGACCGATCAATAGTGTCTTTGACATATAGTTCGGAGTTAAGAGTTATGAGTTGGGAGCAAAAAAAACCGCCGCTGAACTCCGAACTCCCGACTCATGACTCGGAGTAGACGGCGCAGCTGTCCTGATTCTCCCAAAGCGTCACCTTGGAAACCGGGAGTTTCACTCGGCGGGCCTCCGTGAAGATCCAGCGGGCCAGCATCTCCGCAGTGGGGTTTTCGTTCACAAGCACCACGGGCTCTCCGGCTTTCTTGAGAAGCTTCGCGAGAGGGTCCTTGCTCCAGAGTATCATTTTGTGGTCGAGAGAACGGTCGATCCAATCGCCGATCGTCCGTTTGATGTCATAAAAATCCACGACCATGCCCTGCCGGTCGAGTTTCGCGCGCGACATCTCGATCTCGACGCGGGCACTATGGCCATGAAGGTGCGAACATTTGTCGTGCCCGCCGAGAAGACGGTGCCCGTAATTGAAATAGATCATTTTGGCGACTTTGAACATCGGGTGCACCCTCTCAAATGTGTCCGTTGGAATATTGACGCGAGGCATTATAGCCCGCAACCGGAGCCACCGCCAGTTGCGAAGTGGAAAACCTGTCACCTCGTCGCGCAGACAAAAAATCAGCCGATCCCGACCTGTTTGTAGTCTTTCAAGAGGATCGCACACAAGCTATGTGTTTTGACGCAGCGGCTTTAAAAGAAAAACTACCGTCGCGGAGGGGTCTGCCTGCTGGCGGGGCCAGCCCCAAACAAGCTGACCGCTGACCCGGCAAGAGGACTGCCCAGAACGCTTCTCAGGATCGTTCCGCTATTAAAGGAATCCTGGATCGTTTTCTGATCCGCAAGCGGGGCGCGGAACGGCTGAGGCGTTTGGGAGATATTTTTCTTCTTCTCCTTCACCTTGGTCTTGGGCGCCTCACTGCCTTTCTTTTTGTCGGCAGAAAAGAAGGGTCCTGACTTGGATATTCCGTCATCTTCTTTTTTCTTCGTTTTTTCGGATGAAGCACCGGCCCATCCGTGCCAAGGCCCGATCCCTTTGTCTTTGGAAAATTGCGTCCCAAAAACCTCCGGAGATGAGGATATGGACGAAGTAATGACCGGCTTCGAAGCAGGTGCTACCGCATTGAAAGACTTGGTTCCCGATCCGGCAAAACTTGGAACGTTCACATACGTCCCGCCGGTCAGATAACCATGGATGTCGAAGGACAATTTATTCCATCCGTTCTCATTCGGAGACTCAAGCCACTGCGTCTTAATAGCGCCGTTCTCGTAATAATCGTACGAAAGCGCCTGGAACGCATTGATCCTTCCCCAACCAAAGTAGGGATCCCAACCGGAGGTCCCGAGATCCACCGACGAATACTTCAAGCGGCGATACACATCATCGGGGGTCGCGGTGGGGTCCTGCGAAAAAATCATCGCCGCAAGACCGGAAACCAACGGCGCGGAAAGAGAGGTGCCACCTCTGTTCATATACGCTTTGGAAAGGAGGACAGGCGAAAGAATATCAACGCCTGGCGCGGAAAAATCGATCGCATTCCCGGAATTCGACCAAGCGCCGTATTCATCCGAAGCCCGTTGGTCCAGTTGGTCCGTTGCAGAAACCGCGATCACATTATTGAAAGAGGCGGGAAAATAGGAATCTACGCTCTTATAATCGTTTCCCGCAGCAGCAACGATTAACACGCCTGCCGCGTGAGCCGCGTCAATGAGGGCCTGATACCTCTGCGCTTCCGCCACGCTCAAATAGGCATTCAGAAAAAGCCAGGACATATTGATCACCTTGGCCCCTAACCCGATAACATAATGGATGGCTTGCTCCATAATCGGAAAAAATTGACTTATGCCGGTTGCAGGGACACCGTACGTATTAAGTACTTTAATGGGGATCAGCTTCGTATCCGGCGCAATGCCCACCCCGCCTTTTCCATTATCGCTCTGAGCCGCGATAACTCCTCCGACGCTTGTTCCATGCCCGACAAACACACTTGAATACTTAGCATCGTCTAGCAGGCTGCTGAAAAACCCTCATCCGGGGTGGTAGAATAAGGCTTCTACAACTCTGGAGGTGAGGGATGCGCGGCAATGATCAAGAGAACAGCGGGCTATTCAGCTATGTGAGCATGGAAGATCGTATTCCGAAGGA
>CAISGE010000013.1 GCA_903884815.1 Candidatus Omnitrophota bacterium
TAGCAGGCTGCTGAAAAACCCTCATCCGGGGTGGTAGAATAAGGCTTCTACAACTCTGGAGGTGAGGGATGCGCGGCAATGATCAAGAGAACAGCGGGCTATTCAGCTATGTGAGCATGGAAGATCGTATTCCGAAGGATCATCCTCTTCGGGCGATCCGGAAGCTTGTGGATGTGGCGCTCGGAGAGATGGAGGGCGTGTTCCGTAAGATGTATTCGCATGAGGGACGCCCCTCGATCGCTCCGGAGAAGTTATTGCGGGCACAGATCCTCCAGATCTTATATACGATCCGCTCGGAACGGCAGCTGATGGAGCAACTGGATTACAACATGCTCTTCCGCTGGTTCGTTGGATTATCGATGGATGATGAAGTTTGGCATCCGACGAGTTTTACGCAAAACCGTGACCGATTGCTGAATCATGAGGTGGCAGAATCGTTTTTTGAGAAGATCCGGGATCGAGCCGAGGCCGCAAAGCTTGTCTCGCGGGAGCATTTCAGCCTGGACGGGACATTGATCGATGCGGCGGCATCGCTTAAAAGTTTTCAGCCCCGGGAATCAAAAGAGACGACGGCTAAGGATGACGAACCTCCTCAGGGAGGCCGGAATCCAAGCGTTGATTTTCATGGTGAGAAGCGGACGAACAAAACACACGCTTCCACAACCGATCCGGAGAGTTTGCTTGCGAGAAAGGGCCGGGGGAAGGAATCCCGGATGGCGTATGCCGGGCATCTTTTGACAGAGAATCGGAATGGACTGATCCTGGATGCAGAGTTGGGGCAGGCCAAGGGGAACGCAGAGCGCGACGAGGGGCTTGTTCTCCTTGAGCGTGAAGCAAAGAGACATCCGAAGAGACGAAGAACGGTCGGAGCTGACAAGGGCTACGACAAGTCAGAGTTTGTGAAAGCGAGCCGGAGAGCCGGGTTCACGCCGCATTTTGCGCGATGGAAGTACACCACGATCGATGGAAGAACGACGCGGCACAAGGGCTACGAGATCAGCCAGCGGCGGAGGAAGATCATCGAGCAGTGTTTTGGCTGGATGAAGACGGTTGGATTAATTCGCAAAGCCCGGCACCGCGGGAAACTGCTGGTCCGGCAAATGTTTATTTTCGCAGCAGCGGCTTACAACCTGGTCAGATTGAGAAAATTAGGCGTCGTGTAGGGCCTTGGTGCGAGAAAACAATAGTTTGGAGTCGTTTTTCGAGGTTTTAAGCGCTCGTTTTTAAAACGACTTAACGCAACGATTCAAAATCAGGACCGTTCTCGTGAAAATAAACCGTTTTTCAGCAGCCTGCTAGGAAAGAAAGCATCCTTGATCTTTCTGCAGACTTCAAAACCTGTAACCTTCGGCATCACCACATCGGTTAACACGAGATCCGGAAGCTGCTGGCGCGCCGCCTGAAGGAGGGCCTCGAAATCTGAGAAAGGAAGAACATCGTATCCTTCGGCCTGCAGAACAGCCACGATCAGTTGAAGGGCAAAGGGATCATCATCGATCGCGAATATTCTTTTTTGCATGGGAAGACTCCTGTTTTATGGAAGAATTCGACGAACGGCTTGAGCGAGAACGGCCATATCCGTGGTCTTGACCACGAAATCATCGGCTCCCATTTTGCGGGCCTGAATGGGATCGACCGCATCAAGTTTTCCGGTCATCACGATCACCGGAGGCGTCTTCGGCTGGAATAAGGCCTTGATCCGGCGGCAAACCTCAAAGCCCGACACTTTCGGCATTACCACATCCGTCACCACAAGGTCCGGTAGTTTTTCCCGCGCTTTCTGGAGCAGGGGCTCAAATTCCGAAAAAGGAAGCGCTTCATAACCCTCGGATTGAAGAACTCCGACGATCATTTGAAGAGCGAGAATATCATCGTCGATCACGAATATCGTCTTTTTCACAAAAGAGACTCTTTCTTTTTGAAAGATCCCAGCCATCTGAGCGATAGGCGAGAGCAAAGAGTGTATCGGCTGAAACGCCTTTTTATTCTCTTCTTTTTTAAGGATTCTTCGCCTTTTCGACCTGTTTATAGGAGAAAGGCTACTCCTTCATCGGACGGGAATCAACCCTGATTCTCAAATTAAGACTTAAGGGGAAAAGGAGGCTTGAAATAAAAAAAGGGAGACAGGCATTAAGTGACTGCCTGTCCCCCTTTTAAAACTAACGTGAGGGTTTGCGAAAGGCGGCAGAGATGTAACCGCGGGAGCGGCCTCCTCCACGACCAAAACGACGGCCGCCAAAAGAGGCGACCTTCTGGGGCTTGTATTCGATCAAACTCTCAAGCGGCATCTCGGGATGTTCGGAAACCGGGATGGCCATACGCATGAGTTTTTCGATGTCTTTGAGATCTTTTCCCTGGTCCGGCGTCGCGAACGAGATCGCGTGCCCGGTATCCCCGATACGGCCCGTGCGGCCGATGCGATGGATGTAATTCTCGGAGTCATCCGGAAGATCGTAATTGAGCACAAGCTCGATCCCCTTCACATCAATGCCGCGCGCCGCGATATCGGTCGCCACAAGGATACGGTATTTCCCGGACTTAAAGCCTTCCAAGGCCTCACGCCTCTGCGCGAGCGAGCGGTCCGCGTGGATTTCGGCGGCATTCTGCCCCATCTCACGGATCGCACGGGTGATCTTGTAGGCGCCGATCTTGGTCCTCGAGAAAATGAGGATGGTCCCGTGATACTGCGCCAGGACTTTTTTGAGGAGGTCCCGCTTGGCTTCCTTTTTCACGACAAAAACTTCTTGAGTGATCTTTTCCGCCACGGTGCCGGATCTCGCGATCTCGATATGGACCGGTAATTTCATCTGGGAAGTGGCGATTTTCATGATAGCTTCCGGCATCGTAGCCGAGAAAAGCATGGTTTGACGTTCCTTAGGGATCACGCGCAGGATCTTCTGGATCTGCGGGGCAAAGCCCATATCGAGCATGCGGTCGGCTTCATCCAGCACGAGGATACTGATCTCATTCAAAAACACATAGCGCTGTTCCATGTGATCGATCAGACGGCCCGGCGTCGCAATCAAAATGCGGGGATGCTGTCGAAGCTCCTGGATCTGGTTGTGCATGGAAGCACCGCCGATCAGGATGGCGAATTTAAGCTTAGGATCGAGCTTATGAATACTTTGATGAACTTGATAGGCCAGTTCCCGGGTCGGGATCAAGATCAACCCGCGGCCTTTGGTCTGCGCAAGGCGCTGGATCATCGGGATCCCGAACGCCAGGGTCTTCCCGGTCCCCGTCTGGGCCACACCGATCACGTCTTGCCCTGCTACGGCCAAGGGAATGGCCTTCTGCTGAATGGGCGTCGGCGTAAGGAACTTCATTTTCGTAAGGGTTTCTAAAATATGCGGGGCAATGCCCATTCCGTAGAAACTGGCCGGGGTGGGTTGCGCAAGATTGGGAGTCGTTTGATTTGTCAGAGGTGTCATGGTCACACTATACGCCATATCGAGGGAAAACACGAGCTATTTCCCTAAATCCTAGATAGACTTCGAAACATGTTTTTTCACGGGCTGGTGGAAAAGATATTTTTACCTGAACGATTTAATTCGGGGCTCTGGCGGCCTATTCTCTGGCCGTAGCGTCCCGATCA
>CAISGE010000014.1 GCA_903884815.1 Candidatus Omnitrophota bacterium
CCCTTTACCTTGCTGGATCTCGACCTCTCTTAATTTAAGAATGATCTCCTCGGGTTGAAGCCTTTTTCGTGCCATTTTTTTGCCCCTTTCTTTGCCAGAAGTCTATCACAACATCTGGCTCAGTTTTCGGGGGCTAGGTCAATCTTGAGGCAATCAAGAAAATAGCCGGCGCTCTTACCGATACTTGCAACAAGATCGCAAAAAGCGCGGAACACGGCGGAGAGATTGTCAGGCGCTTGCTTGACTTCAGTCGGCTTGCGGAAGGATTTGTGGTAATGGATGTGAAAGAAGCTATCGAAAGTAGCATCCGACTTTGGGAGTGTAAGCACGACCTCAGGGAGATCCACTTTAAGGCGGAGATTGCGTCCAGCCTTGTGAAAGTCAGGGGAAATTTTAGTGAGATTGAGGAGGTGCTTTTTAATCTGTTGGATAATGCCGCTGATGCGATCAAAATGAAGGAGGAGGCTTACAAGTTTGGGAATCTTCCGAAGCCTGCGGAATATGAGAAGGGGAGCATTTGGCTGAAAGTCGAGAATTCAGAGCTGAATGGAAAGCCGCATGTCCTGATCGCAGTCCGAGAGAACGGTATCGGGATGGACGAAGAAACGCAGAAGCGGATATTTGTGCCGTTCTTTACGATGAAGGCGACCGCGATCAAGGGAACAGGACTCGGACTTTATATCATAAGACGTATGGTGGATGCCCATCAGGGGCGTATCAAAGTTGAGTCAGAGTACGGCAAAGGGACGACGTTTCATATTTATCTGCCCGCTGCCGAGGGGGGTTGAAATGGCGAAGATCGTTTTCGTGGACGATGAGCCTGATATGCTTAGTACGGTCAAAAATGTTTTTACCGAGCTTGGGCATGAGGTTTATGCGGTCGAGGACGGAAAGGAAGGGCTTCGGTTGATTCTTGATGTTGAGCCCGATCTTTCCTTTGTGGACGTGCGCCTTGGTGGGTTGAAGGGAATGGAAGTCCTGCAACAGGTCAAAGCACAGAAGCCGCATCTCAAGATTATTATTTTTACTGGATTTAATGACAGCCAGATTGATGCTGATGCCATCAAGTATGGTGCCATCATGTCATTGCATAAGCCGGTTGGACTTCAGGATCTCATTAACATCATTGAAAAACACACTGGAAAATAAGCGGGGGCAATATGGTTGATATGCCGAAGTCAAAGGGAACGATACTCATTGTTGATGACGAACCGGACGTGCTTTGGTTTATTTCAAAAACCAGCCAGCCTCTCGGATATGACACTCTCACAGCGGGAAGCGGTATGGAGGCCCTCAAAATCATTGAGGATTGCTGGGAGAGGATCGATCTCGTAATCTTGGACCTTCACATGCCCGGCATGGGAGGCATCGAAGTTCTGAAATCAATTCGCAAGCATCATCCCAATCTTGCGGTTATCGTTTTAACGGCCTATGCAGACGAGCAGGAAGAATGCGAAAAGCTCGGCATCGAAGCTTATTTTAGAAAGCCCTACAGCCTAAAGGAACTTTATGGTCGGATAGAAACGGTTATCGATCGCAAGGTCGAGGAAAAGGGAGGCGTTGAAGTCGAGGCCGGCTATGAACCTTGTGCCAAGATATTGATAGCTGATGATGAGAAGGATGTTTGTGAGCTTTTGACAGCGGCGCTTACCGAGGATGTGGCTGATGCGCACTTTGAAGTGAAATGGGCTCTTTCCGGGGATGAGGCATTGCGGCTCTCCCGCGAATTCGAACCTGATATCGGGATCATTGATATCAAAATGCCGCACATGTGGGGAGATGAACTGATCGAGCGGTTCAAAAAAGGGGAGGGATGCTCTCCGAAAGACTTTGTAATCTATACAAGCGTTGCCGATCCAGGCCAGATGGATCGTGCTAAAAAGCTGGGATATAAGTTCTTCTCGAAACCGACCGATCTTGAAACCCTGGTCGAGGTTCTCAAGAAGATTTGTGTTAGGCACAAACTTCTTCGGAAGAAGGCTTAGAAAAGGGCCGGGGAAGTAACGATAAAAAGCTTCGCCTCAATAGAATCGATATTTTTGAGCTTGTGGGGAACTCCAGCGTCGAAATAGACTGATTCATTGGAATGAACTTCCCGTTTTTGGTCCCCGTAAGTCATCTCAAGCGTTCCTGATTCTACAAAGATCGCCACGCTTGAATTATCCCGGAATTGCCACTTTCTGATCTCCTTGAACGGTTTGATCGTCATCCTTCCGAAGAAGAAGTCCCGCTGGCTTTTTGATTGAGGGCTTAAGGTTTGGATTGTGAAGCCATGCTGGGGATAATCAATGAACCCTCGTTCCCCATAGCCGCAGACAAAAAGACTCCCGGGATTCTCGGCCATTGCCCTGGTTGCAAGCTCGGCAAGCGATATTTCGAACGCGTCTGAGATCATAACAAGTTTGTCCGACGACGGGTCCCGTACTCGACCGGCGATGATATTGTGAAGGTTTTTCTCATTGATCCCCGTCTTCTTGGCCAGCCAGCTTACGGGCAGAGGGTTTTCGGAATCGGATCTATGAACTAGAAGAGATTTGATCGCCTTGCCCCAATGTGGTGCCCGGACTGGCCGCTTGCCCTTACCTTGTTCCTTCAGGTCCTTTCCAATTTCCTCGTACATGGCGGTTCCTCCAAAGTGTTTTTTTAAAGATATGATAAGTTTGTTTATCTATCAAGAAGCATAGCACGCCTTTTGATGTTTTGCAAGATGACCAAATGTAGCTTTAAAAGTACTTTTTGTCGTGCTCTTGTCTCTACAGCATGGAAATGTTAAGCATCTGAGTAGAGGACAATGAAATGTTAAAGAATCCAGAAGCGGAAGACAATCGAGAGCAGGCAAAAGGGACGGCAATCCGGAGCCTGCAGGATCGCTATCTTGTTACGGAAGAGCAATTACTCGGCAAATTGTTCATCGGGTATTTCAACAACAAGATGGCGGTCCTTGTTTTTCTTATCCAGGCCCACATACACAATCCGGATTCCGAAGTGATTAGCAGTATGTGCTTTTTTCTGGACGATCTTTTTCACCACATGCTTGCAGACACAGAGCAGAAACGGTATCGGAGGGTGTTTTTGTGGCTAAAACGATTTTTACAGAAGCTGCCCCGCGTCCGGATAGACCAAAGGGAAAGGGCCGTTCAATACATTCAGGATCTATATGCCGTTTTTGGATGTCATCTCAATTCAAGTTTACGAGGGGGATAAAAATGAAAATTCAAAAGAAACCATTCAGGAAGTTTGTGAGGCGTTGTTCGGCGTTGTACCGCTGGTTCACCTGTTACCGCAAACACGTGAGAATGATCGAGGCGGAACTCGGTGACCGGTTGGAAACGTGCTAGAGGAGGGAACATGATGGAGATAAGCGAAATGCCTATGGAAGAGGCCCGAAGAATAACGGGGCGCCGGCTGGTAAAAGAATACGGTTCAAATCTGCTTCAGCGACGCAAGGAGCGAGGAATTACCATGATCGAGCTTTTCGAGCGGACCGGTGTTACTTGCAAAGAGATTGCCGATGTCGAGAGGGGTTTAGCTGACCTCACGGAAGATCAGAAATGGCGCATCTCCAAATTCCTCCGTCGTCAGAAGATTATCTGATGCGCCGGATGGGATTACTGATAGATATTAGTCTATTATAAATAGATTGTTCCATGCAGTTGGTCTTAAACACCCTTGTCCAAATTCAAACCAAGAGGTATGCCTTAGGTAAGAGACGAATCGCGGCTGTTTATGAATTAGGGTGTGATCAGCCATTAGGGAGGCGCGGCGCACTTTCACATAAACGGCCCTGTGACGAGTGTTCATGCTACTTATGCACCGGCCTCTTTAAAGGCATTAAGAAGCGGCCGGGCGGAAGGGAAGAGAAAGCTATTTCAGGATCTGAAAAGGATGAATATTCAACGCTTTAGCTATCTTGCAAATTGTGGGAACGGACGGCAGGTCGGTTTGAGAAACCAGTTCAAGGCGCTGCCAATAAGCGGTAGTAATCTCGGCCCGCTCGGCCGCCTGTTCCTGCGTCATGTGACGCTTTTTGCGATATTTTCGGATGTTGGTGGCGATTGTGCTTTTGATCTTCATAATGGTGGTCATTATGGAGGAGATTACCTCCGGGGAACATTCACCCAGAGGTAGTGTCCAAGAAGGATCTGAAGCGAAGTAAAAGGTAGTAAATTTGTATCATTGGCCCTGTGACAAGCCCATGCGGGGGAG